>DATBHD010000268.1:0-12740 GCA_036557635.1 Gemmatimonadaceae bacterium | reverse complement strand
AGTGAGCTCGATGATCGGCAACGCGCAGGCCGAGTCGCTGGCCACGGCCAACAACATCGACTTCCACTCCGAGGTCTACAGCTCGGAGAAGCAGGCCGCGAAGGCTTTCGGCATCTCCGGGCGCTACCTCGGCTTCGAGGCCAGCGCCACGGGTCAGGTCGATCGCACGGCGACCACGAATGTCGTGGTCGCACAGTTCGTTCAGCAGATGTACATCGCCGGAGTCACGCAGCCCTCGACTCCTGCCAGCGTCTTCAGCGCGGACTTCACGTCGGCGAAGTACAAGGAGCAAGCGGACCTCGGCCGAATCGGCGCCGACAACCCGCCGCTGTATGTGTCGCGCATCGGCTTCGGACGCATGATGGTGTTCTCGATGAGCGCCAACGCCGAGGCGAGCGAGATCAAAGGAGCACTCAACGCGGCGTACACTGGCATCGGCTCCAAGGTGGGCGTGCAGCTCTCGTCCCAACAGAGCGCCATCCTCCGCAACGCCGACATCCGCATTACGCAGGTGGGCGGTGACCAGAACAACGCCCTCAGCGCGATTCGCTCCGGCAATCTCGCCGACTACTTCACGAACACGGCACCGCTCACCAGCGCCGAGCCGCTCTGGTTCGAGCTCAAGACACTCACCGGCGAGACGGCGCTCGTGTCGGAGCCGGGGTCCTACACGCAGACCACCTGCAAACCGAAGTTGCCGGGCACGTTCGACTATCGGCCGGAGCAGGCGATGAGCATTCCCTTCACGGCGGGCACACAGCGCCAGACGGTCCAGGCCGACGTAAATGGCGACGGACGCATGGACCTCGTGTTCAACGAACGTCGAACCGGTCCGGCGCTGAACCGCGTCCACGTAGCGCTCGCGAACTCCGACGGAACCTTCACGCTCGAGGCTCCAGCCGATAACCCGAACGACCCGGCCGAAGGGTGGGAGAACTATACGCTTCTCGTCGCCGACATCGACGGTGACGGACGCGACGATCTCGTCTGGAATACTCTCGGTGCCGCGAACGTCGTCTACTCCGCCATGACGAATGGCGACGGCTCGTTCGTCTGGCGCGACCGGCAGCAGCACCTGAACAACGGCTGGACCGGATTCAAGGCCACGACGGGGGATCTCAACGGCGACGGCAAGACGGATATCCTGTGGAGCAACGCCGGCTCCAGCAGCTCCGCGCTTCGCACGTATTTCGGACTGGCGCAGCCCGATAGCTCCTTCTCGATGATCACGAACTTCGTGGACCAGTCGGGCGACTACTCCGGCTACAGCCCGCCGGTGACGGCCAACTTCGACGGCGCCAAGGGAGACGACTTCGTCGTCAACGCGCTCAGCGCGACATACAACAACTCGCATGTCGCCCTCTTCTCGCCCACCTCCCCGACCACCGGCACTCTGGCGTTCCCGCCGGCCGTCGTGTACACCAGCGACGGCTGGGACACCTACACGATGCGTGTCGGCGACATCGACGGACAACACGGCGCCGACCTCGTGTTCGTGAGTACGACCTTCGGCGCGATCCACCGCGCGATCAACAATGGGAGCGGCACGTTCGCGATCCAGCCGTACCAGAACGATGGCCTGAAGACAGGCCCCATCGAGCCGTTCGTGGCCGACTTCAACAACGATGGACGAGCCGACCTACTGATGGTGCATCGCACGGCAAGTCTCAACGAGCTCGCCGTTGGCTTCGGCCTCGCCGACGGGAAGTTCAGCTTCCCGGCCGGAACGCAGACTCACCCGGCCACTCCCGCGGTAGGCTGGCTGCCGTTCCAGATATTCGTCGGAGATGTGAATGGCGACGGGAAGGCCGACGTCGTATGGACGAATCCGTCGAGTGACGCTCACGTGTTCGTCGCGCTCTCGAAATGACAAGGGCACGGCAGTCGGCGGATGACGACGACCACGTGCGATGGCAGCGGCTGCAGGAATTGTTCGCGAATTCGGTGGCGCTCGATGGAGAGGAGCGCCGCCGATACGTCCACGAGGCATGCGCGGGCGATGCCGCGCTGAAGACGGCGCTCGAGGCGCTGCTCGACGCAGAGCGGCGCACCGGCGGCGACCGATTCGTTCATCGCGCGATCGCCGCCGCCGCCCTGCGCCTCGCGGACGCGGAGCGCAGGGGGGAGGCCGGCGGCTGAGGACCGACGCGTCAGCCGGGGTTGGCGCAGTCGGCTCCGCCGTCGAGTCCCGTCGCCTTCCCGGCGGCGCATGCCTGGCGCACGAAGGGATGGGCCGTGCCGATGCGCGCGGCCAGGGCCGTCACCGACCGCGAGAAGAGTGGAGCCGCGGCCGCGCTGTCACCGCGCCGCTCGAGGGCGAGCGCGAGTCCAATCGCGGCGCGGATGCGGACGGGATCGTTAGGGTCCAGCCTCGCGCGGGCCAACGAGTCCGCATCTCGTATCGTCGACTCGGAGCCGGGCTCGCCTCGTGCAGCCTGCGCCTGCGCGAGCCATACGAGCGTGCGCGCAGTTTCGCGCGGCGAGTCGCCGGTGATGGGACGACGGATCGCGAGCGCCTGACGAAACCAAGCTTCGGCGGCGGGCGCGTCGCCTCGGTGAAGGGAGAGGACGCCGAGCGCGTTGAGGGAGTATGCGACGGCACGGTGCGTGGGACCGAGCGTCGCACGGAGCACGTCGACGGCCGCGTGCAGGAGGGAATCCGCCTCGACAAAATCCCGGCCGCGCCCCCGCATCGCGTACAACAGCCCGAGTGAGAAGTACGACTCGGCCATGTAGCGATGTCGCGGGCCCAGTGTCTTGAGACGGATCGCGAATGCACGGCGCAGCATCGGCTCCGCTTCGTCGTACCGACCCGCCTCGCGCAGCATCATGCCGAGATTGTCGAACCCGAAAGCAGAATTGGGCTGCTGCCCCAGCGTGTCGGAGTGCACGATGAGGCGCAGCGATTCGCGCAGGAGTGGCTCGGCCTCGCGGTAGCGCCCCTGTCTGGCGAACAGGAGACCGAGATTGTTGATCGCATACTCGCGGTTCGGATCGTCGGTGGGGTAGATCTGTCCATCGAGCGCGATCACGCGCCGGTACGCCGCCTCGGCATCGCGGTCGCGACCCAGCCGTCCGTAAACGATGGCGACGTTGTTCTGGGCCGCGACGACGATGGAGTTGAGGTCGCCGAGTGCCGCCGTGCCGACGGCGATCACCTCCTGGTACGCTGTCGCCGCCGAATCCGGAAGGCCAAGACTGCTGAGCGCCTGTCCGCGACCGTTCATCGCCTGGACGAGGAGCGAGTCCACCGGCCCGGGGAGCGCGCGGCGAATGCCGACCTCGCGCTCGAACAGGTTCTTCGCCTCGCGGTACTCGCCGAGCGACATCTCGACCCTCGCGAGCGTCTCGAGGAGGTCGGCCTGAAGCACGGGCTGCCCAGGAAGCGAGTCCACACGCTGCACGCCGCGGTCGAGGAGCTCGCGTGCAGTGATCCGTGCACCGAGGTTCTGGCTCGGGTTGCTCGCGCGGAAGAGCCTCATGAGGAAATTCTTAACTTCGTTCGACTGCGCGAGCGCGGACTCGGCCGCGGTACGGGCGTTCACGGCGCGGCGCGCCTGCCAGAGCGTCGTCACGAGGCCGGCGGTCAGCGAAATCACGAGCAGCGCGGCGGCGGCCAGGCCCTGCACGTGCCGCCTGACGAATTTTCTGGATCGGTAGCCAATCGAGGCGGGACGAGCGAGCACCGGCTGGCCCGCGAGCATTCGTCCGATGTCGTCGGACAGCTGCATCACCGACGCATAGCGCCGCTCGGGCTCCTTGCTCATCGCCTTCGCGATGATGTTGTCCAGATCGCCCTCCACCACGCGCGGACTCAGGATGCTCCGCGCCGACGGCAGCCGCAGCACGTCGCTCGGCCGGAGCGGCTCCACCTCCAACACCCGACGCCGGACCTCGTCGGTGGAGGCACCGTCCGGGGCGAAGGGGTGAACGCCGGTGAGGAGCTCGTACAGCAACACGCCGAGCGAGTACACGTCGGTGGTCACGGTGATGCGCTCGCCGCGCAACTGCTCGGGACTCGCGTACGACGGCGTGAGACGCCGCTCGACGGCGGTAGTCTCCGCCTGCGAATCGGAATCGATCAGCTTCGCGATGCCGAAGTCGAGGAGCTTGGGACTGCCGTCCGCGGAGACGAGAATGTTGGATGGCTTGATGTCGCGGTGCACGACGAGCGAGCCGTGCGCGTGCTGCACGGCGTCGCACACGAGGCGGAAGAGGCGGAGGCGCTCGAGCAGAGGGAGGCTCCGTTGCGCCGCCCATGTCGTGACTGCCTCGCCGTCGATGTACTCCATGACGAGATAGGGCGTGCCGTCGGGCGCCTCGCCGCCGTCGAGCAGCGCGGCCACGTGCGGATGGCGCAGGTCGGCGAGAATCTGGCGCTCGTCGCGAAAGCGCCGAGAGAGCTCGGGAGTCGCGAATCCGCCGCGAACGAGCTTGATCGCCACGTGCCCCCGATACGCGTCATCGGCGCGCTCGGCGAGCCAGACGGTACCCATGCCGCCATGCCCGATCTCGCGAAGCAACCGGTACCGGTCGAGCGAGCGACCGGAGTGATCGCCAGGACCGGCGAAGGAGAGCGTGGCCGCGCGCACGGCGCTCTCCACGAGGCCTCGCTCCCCGACGTCCTTGCCAGCGCGCAAGAGCCGCCTAACGCTGTCGCGCAACTCGTCATCACCAGCACACGCACTGTCGACGAAGGCGTCGCGGTCACTCGTTGGGCGCTCGAGCGCCGCGTCGAAGATCGACTGCATTTTCTCGAGCTCGCGTGCGTTCATGGCGGTCACTCCGGACGAAGCTGATCGTAGAGCCAGCTTTTGGCGAAGCGAAGGTCGCGATGAACGGTGGCGGGCGGCTCCGCCGTGGCGACCGAGGGCATCCCGTGGGCGCCAAAGTTATGTGTCCGGGTAACGGGCCGCCATAGTCCGGTGAATGTTGGCCGGCGACGTCGACGGTCGATGTTCGCGCGGGCATTCCCATCTGTGATCGACCCCGGGAAGTCACTCACCGGGACGCCACTCGCCGGGAAGGCCACTCGCCGGGAAGGCCACTCGCCGGGGAAGCCACTCTGTAGTTGAACGGCCGGACGCAGATGAACGCTGATTACGCAGATGAACGCTGATGAGTCGCAAAGCAAAAACGATCCTTTTAAGAAAAATCGTTCCAACGCTGTTGCATCCGCGTTCATCCGCGTAATCGGCGTTCATCTGCGTCGCGCCGTTCAACTACAGAGTGGCCTCGCCGTTCAACTACAGAGTGGCCCTCGCCGTTCAACTACAGAGTGGCCCTCGCAATTCAACTATAGAGTGGCCTTTCTCAGTGGACACGACGCGCCGGATCTCCACTCGTGGCCCAAAGTGCGTGACAAGTCCAATCGATAGTTGCGATGCGCGGAGATAGTTGAGCGTGCGAGGAACCGCTATCGGGTCGAGGAGCAGCCCGGTCTTCACCTCAACGATGACCGATGACTCGACCACGAGATCGGCGCGATACGATCCAATCGGTGCTCCGCGATAGGTGAGCTCGAATGGAACCTCCTGCGCCGCGGCGACTCCTCCAAACCTCAACTCGACGGCGAGCGCTCGACGGTACACGGACTCGAGGAATCCGTACCCCAGCGTATTGTGGACGCGAAAACAGGCGCCGATGATCTCATGCGTGAGATCGCTGTGCGGGTGCGAGTCATTTACGGAAGCGATGCTATCCGTCATGGTGCAACAATACGCCATGACGGTCGGATCAACGTCAGCCTTCAAGCGCAGGCAGTGGCCAAAGCCATCAGAGCCCAACGCCACTCTGTAGTTGAAAGGCTGGACGCGGATGAACGCTGATTACGCAGATGAACGCTGATCAGAACGGCGTTGACGATCTTTTTCAAAAAGATCGTTCGCTCTTTGCGCTTCATCGGCGTTCATCCGCGTAATCAGCGTTCATCCGCGTCCAGCCGTTCAACTATCGAGTGGCGTCTGGGGTGAGGCTGTTCACTACTCGGTGTCCCCCGGCTCATTCAACTCTTCGAGAATCGCGCGCGCCGCCGCCAGCTGGTGGCTCACGACGAAGACGTCGAATCCGCGCGGCGCAATTCCCTGGAAGCCGGCGCCGAACATCCCGACGTCGCCCGAGCTGCGCGCGTGCAGACCCGCACCACGCAACCGTTCGACGAACAGATCGGCCTCGAATCCCGAGGGGAACGTCGTCAGCTTGACCCATTTCGCCATCACTAAAGAATAACTCGCCCAGTGGACACGCCGAGGCCCCGCGCTCACATTGCCGGACCTCGACCAGGCGTTGAATTCGTGTCCCTCGCCCATATCGCGGCGCTGCTGCTCGCGATTCCGATCATGCTCTCGGCGCAGGCGCCGAGCACCGGAACGATCGCCGGACGTGTCACTGCGCGCGCGGACTCCGCCGCCGTAGCTGGCGCCGCGGTGAGCGTTGGTCCGATGCAGACTCTCACCGACGCCAGCGGGCGATTCGTGCTTCCGGCAGTGCCCGCCGGACGCGCGACGGTGCGCGTTCGCCGTCTTGGGCTTCGCACACTCGAGCGCGAAGTCGTCGTCGTGCCTAACGACACAGTCCGCCTCGACGTCGCGCTCGAGGCGGAGGCGCAGCCGCTCGCGCCCGTCCGCACCGACGTCGCCCGTACCGAGGTCGAATCGTTCACCGCGCGGCCGAACGTCGCGACGATCGCGATGCCGGCGCGGATCATGGCCGGGGTGCCGAGCGTCGGCGAGCCGGACGTGGTCCGGGTGGTGCAGCTTCTCGCGGGCGTCGAGGCGCGCAACGATTACAGCACGGGACTCAACGTGCGCGGCGGCAGCGCCGATCAGAATCTCGTTCTCCTCGACGGGATCCCGATCTACAACCCGTTCCACATGGGCGGGCTGTTCAGCACGTTCATGGACGCGACGGTGGGTGGGATCGAGCTCATGACCGGGGCGTTTCCTTCTCGCTACGACGGCCGGCTCTCGAGCGTGCTCGACGTGCGCTCGGCGGACGAGACGCGCCCCGGCGTCCACGGCTCGACCGACGCCTCGCTCCTCGCGACGACCGGCCGTCTCGCCGGATCGTTAGGCGACGGCCGTGGGAGCTGGAGCGTCGCGGCGCGCCGCACCTACGCCGACGCGATGGCGGCGACCTTCACGAAGGACAACTTCCCCTATCACTTCGTGGATCTTCAAGGGCACGCGTCGTATCGCCTGCCTAACGACTGGCGTTTGTCTCTGACTGGCTACGCGGGAAAAGACCTTCTCGATCTCAACCTCGCCGATCTCGCCGGCGACACGATCGTCTCGAGCGCGGGGGAAGGGAAGTGGCAGTACGACTGGGGGAACCGCGTCCTCGGCGCGATGCTCACCAGGAGCTTCACGCTCCTGGGCCGGAGCGCGTCGTTCGAGCAGCGCGCGTCGGCCTCGGGCTTCGCGACGCGCCTCGACCTCGGCGACGGCGCGATGACGCAGCAGAGCAACGTCCGCGACGTCAGGCTCGGCGGATCGTTAGGCGTCGGTGGCGTATCCCTCGGCTACGAGGCCGCGGCGACTCACGTTCGTTACGCGTCGAGCTCCGTGCAGACGGGGACGAGCGCCTTCGACATCGTTCAGGATCCCCGCTCATACGTCGCGTGGATCGACGACCTGTGGCACCTGTCGTCGCGCTGGCTCGTCCAGGGCGGGCTGCGCGGCGAGGCGCTGACCGGCGGACGAGAATGGGCCGCGCTCTCGCCGCGGCTCTCGATCAAATACTTCGCGACGCCGACGCTCGCGCTCACCGCCGCCGCCGGCCGCGTGACGCAGACGATGCACTCGCTCGCCGGCGACGGGCCCTTTCGCTTCTTCGACATCTGGCTCGCAAGCGATCAGTACATCCCCGTCGAGACGGCGTGGCACTGGGTGCTGGGCGCCGAGCGAAGACTCGAGGCGTCTTCGATCAAGATCGAGGGCTATGTGAAGCAATACGATCGCGTGCTCGACGCGAATGCCTCCGAGGATCCGAGCCGGCGCGGCGACGAGTTTCTGGCTGGCACCGGGCTGGCGTATGGCGCGGATCTGCTCGCGCGCTTTCAGCCGGCGTCGGGGCCGAGTGGTTGGGTCTCGTATTCGTACGGCGTGGCGTGGCACGAGCGGGACGGCGTGCGCTGGGCGCCCGGGAACGATCGCCGGCACGATCTCAACCTCGTCGCCACCTGGCGGCTCGCGCGCTACCGGCTCGGCGCGCGCTTCGGATACGCGACGGGAACGCCGTTCACGCCGATCGTCGGGCAGATCGCGCGCCGCGTGTACGATCCGTCCAATGACACTTGGGGGACAGGGGATCCACAGATCTTCCTCGAGCCGTTAGGCGGCGTGCGCAACTCGGCGCGCTTCCCGGCGACGCACCGGCTCGACCTCGACGTCTCGCGCGAGCTGCACTATCACGGCGCGACGATCGCGCCCTATCTCAGTGTCGTGAACGCGTACAACGCGCGCAACGTGTTCGTCTACATCTACAACTACTCAACCGACAGCCCGACGCGGCGCGGATACAGCCAGATGCCGATCCTTCCGACCATAGGAGTGCGCGTTGCGTTCTAAGCAGTGGTGCATGGCGGTCATCGTGCTCGCGTGCGCGTGTGAGCTCGACAAGACTGCTATCCCGCGCACCGATCCGCAGCTCGCGCTGCATGGCGTCCTGAGCGCGAGCGCGGGGTCGCAGGTCGTGCTGCTCGAGCGCACCCGCTCGGGACGCGTGCAGCTCGTCGCGCCATCGTTCGATCTCGAGGATCCTATCGGCAGCGACGAGGGAATCGCCGAGACGGGCGCGCTGATGACACTGCTCGCGCCCGACGGCACGGTGTTCGTCGCGACCGAGGACAACGCGGGCGCGAACGGCAAGGGTCGGGGCGTCTATCGCTTCGCGCTTCCCGGCAGCGCGCTCCAGCGCAATGCGATTTACCATCTGTCGGTCGCGACGAGCGCGGGCGAGCAGCTGAGCGCCGAGACGTCGGTGCCCGACGGCGTCGCGGCGATGACGCCGACGTTAGGCGGCATCGACCGAACGCACGACACGCTGAAGCTGTCGTGGCCGGCGTCGCCGGGCGCGAGCAGCTATCTGGTGCGAATCGAGACGCCGTATGGCCCGCGCGCGTTCTTCACCGAGAGCACGCACGTTCAGCTCCCGGGCATGCTGCGGAATGCGGACGTCGACGAGCTGCCGCACGTGTTCTTTCCCGGCTTCGACCAGGCGGTGACCATCTCGGCGGTCGACTCGAACTACTACGACTGGTATCGGACGCACGACGATCCGCTGTCCGGTGAGGGTTTGATCAATCGCGTCGAGGGCGGGTTGGGGGTCTTCGGCTCACTCGTGCGGCTGCGCTTCGACAGCGTTCAGGTGATGGAGCCGCGGTCGGGACCCGTCGAAGGGTTGTACGAGCTCGACTCGTCGCTCCTCGGGTCGCTCGGCTCACGGTACCTGAACTTCGACATCTACATCGAGTCGCCGGCGGCGCGGAGTGGGCAGTCGGACGCGCTCAGCGGACGCTATCTGGTGCGGCCGCGCCTGGACTATTCTGGATGTCCGATTTGCGGACTCCTGGGCACCGCGCGCAATGGACAGATCGAGCTGGCGCTGCTCGACAACTGGTCTGGCGCGGACACGGTCGAGGTCTTCGACGGTACGGTGAAGAACGACACGATCGTCGGGTCGTTCCGCTTCGGGGGCGGACCCTTTCGGTTCGTTAGGCGTTAGCCGCGAGCTTCTTCCAGCTGTCGCGAATCCAGCGATGTATCAGGAGAACGCCGCGCCCCACGCTTGGTGAGCCCGCCTCATTCCAAATTTGGGTTCTTCGTGGAATTTCGGGAAAGGAAGGTGATCAGCCGTGAGCGTACGGCACCGAAAGAGTACCAGAGTGCTTGGGACGCGAATGCCGCGAATCTGAGCGAATCCAACCGAGTGGCGTAACGACTCTGTCGCACCGGTTCTTGTCCATCGTCTTCTTGGTGAAATTCGACAAGCGAAGAACCTTCATTGGGCGCGAACATCTCGATCCGGGCACACCAAATTCCGAGGTGGCGGCGCTCGATCGATGCCCAGATGCGCAAGTTTGTTCTGGATTCGCTCGCAATTCGCGCCATTCGCGTTCCCCCCCCACAGCTCTCCAAGCCCGCGGCACCTCGAGAGTCCGGAATTCCTGGGACACGGATCACCGCTCGAGACCTTTTCCCGAAATTCCACGAAGAACCCAAATTTGGAATGAGGCTCGACGAGAGAGAGCCTTCGTGCTTATCTACGGTTTCGTTCGCATGCTGGACGAAATCAGCGCCGGCCAGATCGTCGGACGGCTCATTTCGTAGGTGTCGAGCGGGCGATAGCGCCGAGTCGCTGGGCCGTAGCAGCGAGACTCATCGTCCCGATCAAGTCGACGCCCGCGCCGAGGAGGTCCCGGTAGACGCGCTCGCTCACCGGCACGTCGTGCGCCCTGATGCGGAGCGCGGGGAAGGCGTCCTTCGTCGCACGGATCGTCGCCAACCACTGCTTTCGCTCTTCGCCGCCAACCCACCACCGCCCCATCGTCTTCCGGTAATCCAGGCTGATCAACCCCACGGTGGAATCCGTAATCCGCATGGCGCGCGCATCGGCGCGTCGCAAATGCTCCTGTCGCCATAACGGCACGGGAGCGGCGAGCGCGAAGTTCGGCGGATACCAGCCTACGAGCACGATCTGTATCGCGGAGGGGGGCAGATCCCGATGACGTGCGAGCAGCGCCACCAGCGTATCGAACGCCGGCCGCGATGGCTCCTTGAGCTCGACGTCGAGGAGAAAAGGCAACCCGTTCGCCGTGAGTCGCCCGCACCGCATAACGAGCGAGTCCAATGGTGCGAGATACTGCGCCTCGAAGAGCGCACCTCGTTCAGCGGCCTTTCGATCGTGGCCAAGCCGAAGCGTTCCGTCGACGAGGAACACGTCGGCCTCCACACCCACGTAGCCGAGGGAGAGCGCGTCGCGAAGGGGATGCGCGTTGACGTAATCGTTATGCGAGTACGCGGGGAGCGTCCCGCGCGGACACCCCGGTTGAACGAGGGCGAAGGACAGAATCGAAAGGAGCGCCGCGCCGGCACGGCCCGCCATCTACCGTGCCGGCACCGCCGCCAATTGTCGGGTGGCGGAACGCATCGGGGCGTAGAAACGCGACATCTCCTCCAGTGCCGCCTGCATCATCGGCGCGTCGGGCCAGCCCGTCACGGTTCTCCTGCCCGTCTGGTCGTAGCGCTGGACGTACATGGGCCAGACGACGAACACCTTGTCGCCCACAATCAACGAGTGATGGACATAGCTCGCGACGACGATCGGCCGCCGCCGCGGTATGGGACCGAACAGGTTCACCCCGTTGCTGTAGTCGTGGGTATTCCACCCACACTGCAGCGCTTCCTGAAGAATGGTCGGCGCGATGTCCACCTCCGACGTGACGGTCGAGACGAGCCGACCGGCCTCTCCGGGAACGTAGATGATCAAGGGCACGCGGGTTTGATATTGCGTGAAGTCTCCGCCGTGCATCCAGGTGTTGTCGTGATTGTCGTTGAACTCCTCGCCGTGGTCACCGGTCACGACCACGATCGTGTTCTCGAGCATGTGCGCGTCGCGCATGCGCCGGAGCAGGTCTCCGACGAGTCCATCCATGTAATGGACGGCGTTGTGATAGTCGTTGAGCACCGGCAGCGGGTCGTCGCCCGCGCTCGCGCGGAGGACGTTCAGGTCGCGCGCCGGTCGAAAGGGCGCCGAGGCCGCGGGGTATTCGTAGGAATAATGCGTCGATTTATAGAACGCGAAACCGAAGAAAGGCTTTGCCGAAGCCTGCTGCGCGGCCATGAACGCGAACAGTCGATCGGTCATATCGCGGTCGTTCGCGTCCGTGGTCGTCCCGGCGAACGACTCCACGACGTCGATATCGCGAAAGATGGCGTCCTTGAGCTTGTGTGCCTTGAAGTTCGATTTGGCGAAGATACCTAACGAGTATCCATTCTCCTGGAGGGCGTCGATGAGGACGGGATTGTGGATGCTCACGTTGTTCGCCTTCACCGCCTTCCAGTACGTGGAATGAATGCCGTAGAAGAGTGGAAAGACTCCCGAGGGCGTCGAGTTTCCGGAGCTGTAGTGCTCGCGGAAGGTCGACGCGCCCTTGGCGAAGGCATAGAGGCGCGGCGTCACGATGGAGTCCATGGCGTCGGCGCGCCAGCTCTCGGCGAGGAGGACGAGCACGTTCTTGCGCGTGCGGCCCGGCCGCGCGCGACAGCCGATGTCGTTCAGCGGATAGTGCAGCGACGCACCCGCCGCCCCGGCGTCGACCTCGGACTCCCTAACGAGTGACAGAAGGCGGCCATACTTCAGCGCGTTCGGACGCGACCTGATGGGAAAGTAGAACGGCAGCTGTGGCGTGATCGACGTGAAGCGGGTGTCGCTCACCTCGTACGCGACGATGTGAATCGACTGTGTCACCACGAAGCAAAGCACGCAGACGATCGCGAGCCCCATGCTCCACAGCGCGCGGTGACTGATCCGTCGAGCGAGGCGCAGCAGGAAAACTTCCAGCAGTATGACCAGCGCCAGCGCGACGAGGGCGGCGGCGATTTGCGCGATGTCGATCCCGAGGCCATCGAAGGTGGTGAACAGATATTGGAGCCAGAACGCGTCGACGTGCATCTTCGCGACGCGATAGACGATGCCGTCGACGGCGAAGTAGTAGACCGTCAGCGTGAGGATGGCGGTAC
>DATBHD010000267.1:0-17520 GCA_036557635.1 Gemmatimonadaceae bacterium | reverse complement strand
CCACGGGCTGCCCCGCGTGAGCATGTCGATCAGGAAGATCAGCAAATTGACGATCGCGAAGATCGCCACGTGCACGGAAAGGCCGCGGAGGGACTCGAGATACTCTCGCTGCCGCCCATCGGTCGCCAATGTCGTCGTCATCGGTCGGTTCCTCACTTCGGCAGAGCCTCGTGCTCCGCGGCCGCGGGTTCGAGGTTGATGGTGGCGCGCTCTTCGGCGAAGCGCTTCTCGGCGTCCGCACGCGCTCGACGCAGTCCGGCACGCCGAATCGCCAGAATCCCCGGCGAGAACATCGCCCAATACCGGCGGAACCGCTTCCGAGCCTCGGCGTCGGTCGTTATCACACGCGTCTCGGTCCACGCCACGCACTCGTCCGGTGCGGTCGCTTTCACTGCCAACGTCCATGCAATCTTTACGTACCCTGGTTCCTCAAAATCGAGAAACTCGTCCGCCGGCAAGCCCTCGAACGTGACGTTGGCCTCCCACGGCTTCGTGGCGGCACCGACGACGATTTCGCGACCCGGCTCCTCGACGAGAATGCGCCAGCCGAGGGCGACCGTCTGATCCACGATGCCCTGTCGCTCGTGACGGGGAGCGTGCTCGGCGCCTAACAGCAGCTCGCGGCCGCGGAAGATCGCCCGCACGAGCGGCGACATCAGCGGGTCCATGGCGCGCAGCACATCGTACGTGATCGACGCCGGAGCGGCGACGTACACGTGATGCTGTTCAGCAACTTCGTATCGGGGCATGTAGCGGTCGAGCAACGTGTCGCGATGTCGCGGCGCCTTGCCTTTGCCATACCGCCTGTACGTCAACGCGGCGTACCCCATCCAGCCCAGGGCGGCGGCGCCGAGGCTTCGGCTGACGAACCGACCTGCGCGTTTCATTGTCGTGCTCATGGTGCCCTCCACGGTGTTCATGTCTCGACGTCATCGCTCGTGCCAAGCGCCGCTCGACGCCTCTGAAGGTGCGCATCTCTGGCGAGGCGATCAGTCGGCGATTGTGCGGTGCTCCGTACGGCTTCCCCCGACGCAGAAGAGCCGGTTGCCCGTCGACGCGTGCGGTTTCGCCCGATAGCCGAGGCGGGACACGCAAAGCACCATGCGCACGCGTAATGCACTGCCTCCCCTTCGAGACTGTTGCCGCGAGGACGTTATGAGTGCCGGTGTGAGTCCATTCCTTTCCGCCTCGACGCCGCGTGTTCGAGTCGACGTGCAGCCCGCCCTGGATCGGCGCAATCGCCTAACGACTGCCTTTCGCCTGCTATTGGCGCTGCCGCACCTTGTACTCGTGGGAGGGCCCATCGCGGGCGCTGTCGCATGGAATTGGGGACCCTCACGCAATCAGGGAGTCATGGAAGGCGGCGCATTCGGCGTTCTCGCCGCCGTGGTGACGATGGTCGCCTGGTTTGCGATCCTGTTCACCGGCGAGCACCCGAAAGGACTCTGGGATCTTGTCGCGTACTACCTGCGGTGGCGAGTCCGGGCGATCGCGTACACGGCGCTGCTCCGGGACGAGTACCCCCCGTTCGGGGAGGGACAATACGCGGTGACAGTCGAGATCCCTCAGCCGGAGATGCCGCGCGACCGCCTAACGGTGGCGTTTCGGCTGGTGCTGAGCATCCCCCATCTGATCATCATCTGGGCCCTGGGTCTCGCGTGGGGCTTGACGACGGTCGTCGCCTGGTTCGCCATCCTTTTGACCGGTCGCTACCCGGCGGCGCTGTATGATTTCGCCGTCGGCGTGCTTCGATGGACGACGAGAGTCGAGGCGTACCTCCTGCTGCTCGACGATGACTATCCGCCCTTCTCGCTCCTCTAGG
The DNA here is from genome assembly GCA_036557635.1 of Gemmatimonadaceae bacterium. GTDB lineage: Bacteria > Gemmatimonadota > Gemmatimonadetes > Gemmatimonadales > Gemmatimonadaceae > AG2. The sequence goes on along the minus strand of DATBHD010000267.1, from coordinate 15,698 downwards.
CCCTTGCGGGTCGTTGGTTGCCAGGTTCGTTAGCTTCTTCAGGTTGCCAATTCCATCGCCCTCTGCGGGGAGCCATTGCGAACGTGAAACGAGCCAAGCGATCCGGTACCGCGGCGCCGTCCTTTCGCGAGCTGACGCGCGCCGAATGTGATGCGATTCTCGCACGCAACCACGTCGGTCGCGTGGCATTCACGTTTCATGATCACGCGGACATCGAGCCGATCCACTACGTGTATGCCGACGGATGGCTGCACGGACGCACGGCGCCCGGTGCCAAGATCGCCACGCTGCGGCACCATCCCTGGGTCGCGTTCGAGGTGGACGAAATAGAAGGATTGTTCGATTGGCGCAGCGTTGTCGTGCACGGTGTGGTGCACATACCGGATCCCGACGGCTCGCCGACGGATCGGGAGGCTTATGCACAAACGCTAACCCATGTCCGAACGCTGGTGCCCGAGTCGCTTCGCGCGGGCGATCCGGCACCGCATCGCTTCCTGGCGTTTCGGATTCACGTCGACGAGGTCAGCGGCCGCGCGGCCACGCGGGGTAGGGCGGCGCCGTCCCCCGCGCGCAAGCGAAAGCAGTAGCGAGCGAGGGCTGTCGCCGACAGAGCCTAACGAGCACATCCGCGCTTGCGCTCGTTGCGGCGGGACGAGGCGGACACAGCGTGATGTCTTCTGTATCGATGTGATCTCGCTCGCATCGTTGTGATCCGAGGCACGGCGTCGATTCGAGATTAGACCATACTACACTCGTCTCACTCCCCCTTCTCGCGGCGCCGAGCCCCACTGACGCTGGCCGACGGGACGAGGGGAGTCGACCGGCGCCGCGCGTAGCCGCGCGGAGCGCTGCAGTCCGCCAGCCGGGCATCGATGCTCGTGATGGAGCTGCAAACCACTCGATGCCACACCGTCGTGGAGCTGTAGCGCAGAGCACCTCCTTCATCATTTTCGGGTCGACGATGGGGCGCGAACGTCCGGCAGCTGCGGAGGGCGCGTAGCGCGCCATCCGTCGTGGAGTCGCGCAATGTTGAGTTCCCTCCTCACGCATGCACGTCGTCATCGGCGTGCGTACCGGCTCGTCACGCTCGTCCTCCTGTTCGTGCTCGCAAGCCTGCCCTTGGTCCGCTTCGGTTCGCGCATTGCCGCGGGCGAAACGCGGCTGGTCCGGTCGCCGGCCGAGACCACGTCCGTAACGCTGGCCGGTGATGTCATCGCCGATCCCGAGACGCCGTTCAATCCGATTGCGCCGCCTCGGCTCGCTGGAACCATGCACGACCTCGACCTGTGGGCCGAGGAGAAGTCGATGACCGTCGCGCCGGGAGTGGTGCAGCGTGTCTGGACTTTCAACGGGACGGTTCCCGGTCCCGTCATTCGCATTCGCGTCGGCGACACAGTGCGTGTGCACTTTCGCAATCTGGCAAAGAACCGCGTCCCGCACTCGCTGGACTTCCATGCGAGCGAGGTGGCGTGGAACGATCAGATGATATCGATTCCGCCTGGGCAGGAACGCACCTTCCAGTGGGTTCCGCGTTATGCCGGCGTCTTCATGTACCATTGCATCTCGGCCCCACCCGTGCTGCACGTGGCAAGCGGCATGTTCGGCATGACGATCGTAGAGCCGCGCACGGGGCTTCCGCCCGTCGACCGAGAATTCGCGATCGTCCAGAGTGAGTGGTATCTCGGGGCGCCAGGCGGCGAGATCAGCATGAAGAAGGCATCGGCCGCCGCGCCGGCCCCCGACTACATGGCCTTCAACGGCGTCGCCGACCAATACGAGCGGTCACCCCTGCACGCCAAGCCTGGCGAACGGCTCCGCTTCTTCGTGAACAACGCCGGCCCGAACCTCGAAAGCTCCTTTCACATCGTGGGCATGATCTTCAATACCGTCCTCAAGGAAGGGACGGGTCTCACGCGCGACAACGCCGGCGGCTTCGGATCCGAGGCCGTCGATCTCGCTCCGGCGCAAGGCGCGATCATCGAGGCGACGGCGCCCGAGGAGGGCCTGTATCCGATTGTTACGCATACTTTCAACTTCCACGACCGCGGTGCCCGGGGGTTGATCCGGGTCGGCGACGGCGCGCCGTAATCACGGCGAGGAAGCGGCGAGACGCGTCGTGCGTCTCGCCGCTGCTCGTTCAGCGCGCAGTCAGCAACGCCAACAGCTCATCGCGATCGCGGAATCGCAGCACCTTCGCGGCGATCGCACGCCCGATCGCTAATCCGGCATCGACATCGAAGCGATAGTGGACGCCGGAGAGTACCGTCGAGAACCCTTCTTCATCGCCCATCGCAACCAGGGAGTCTCCCTCCGCCGGAAAGAAGCGCGCGAGCGTGCCCGAGCCGGCGCCACCTGCACAGGCGTGACCCGACGGATTGGCTGGATGGTGAGGCTGACCGCGCGGCGTCGTGATGGCGGGATCGACCATCCAGGGGCGAATTTCCCAGTACGTGTACTTGCGATCCCAGCAGGCAACGTGCGTGTCCATCATCGCGACGTTGAGCGCCGCGAGCACGAATGCCGCGCGCTCTTCGCCGAGCCGATGGCGCGTGATGAGCTCCGACGCGATGGTGTTCCAGTGTCCAGGCGGCTGCTGCGTATTGTTGCCGTCGAGCCAGTTGTCGACGATCGCCAACTGCTCCGGCGTGCGCGTATCGGAAATTTGCCGCACCTCGGTGAGCCCGGCGAGAAACCCCGCCGAGCCGAACGCGGGCGGGGGCGAGGGATGGGTACGGAACTTTGTAACATCGAGATCGAGCCACGTGCGAACCTGGCCGAAGCAAGGAAGGACTGGCTGAGGATTGGGCGGCACGGCGTCATCGTGCCAGAACTGGCTCGCCGGCAGGGGAGGAGTCGCGGGGCAGTTCGCCGCGGCGGCGCCATCGGTAGCCGCGCGCGCATTCACCGTTAGGCCGGCAGCGTTGCCGATCGAGTCTCCCGCGGCAACGTCGCGATCGTGGCCAGCTTGCGGTCCTTCGTCGAGAGCGAGCTGCTCGGCGAGGAGCGTCGCCGTCGCGGCATCCGCATACAGGTTGCCCAGTACGACGAACGACGCTTTCGCGATCGCGGCGCGCGTCGACGGGCGAGCGTGGGCTCGCGCGTCGTTGTCTTCGTCATGGTGGTCGTCATGCGGCGCGACGAGCGCGTCGAGCTGCGCCATGCTCACCAGCGCGTAGACGCGAGAGGCCGACGGACCATTGGTGTTGTGCGACGCGACGAGTGAGCGCGCGATTTCGTTCCATCGGACGCTCGTCGGCGGCGTCGTTGCTTCGGCGACGCCGCGTGAGAGATCCAGGGACACACGCAGGGGATGCGGTTCGACGACGCGGTTCTGATCGGAGCAGGCGACGAGGAGGGATCCGGCGAGGAGTGCCGTCCCGATACGAGAGAGTGCGCTGGACATGGGCTGGTTTGCGGACGTGGTTAGCCCCAGCCCATGCACCGTGGCGATCGGGCTGGTAGATGGAGACTCCGCCCGCATCAGGTAGCCAGCACGTCGTCGATGCGTCGGCGCGCACTACAAACGGACGCGCCTTCGCGAAGCGGACATCGCTACGTGTTCGCGGGACGCGCTTGCCGTGCTCGTCCGACGGCCCGATCGGAACGCCGACGGTCAGAGCGTCGCGCCCGTATCGGCAGTGTCGTGCACGATTCGCAAACGCTCAATGACCGACGCCGCGAGCGACAGCGACGAGTATCGGTGGAGCGGCTCCTCGCGTGATCGCCACATCCAGTCCGCCTCGGACGTCGCTTCCGCGACGAGCACCGTCTCGCACACGGGTGTCGCCGTCAGGGCAGCCTCGCGTGCGCGCTCGAACTGCTGGTGGATGGCCGGCGCCACCGTGCCGCGCCAATGGATGATCAGCAGCTCTCCCTCGGCGCTGTCGCGCCGACTGCGAATCCACGCGACTGTCACCGCCGAGTGCCCGACTTGGATGATGCACCGCTCGGGTGAGCGTCGTACGCTCATCGTCTTGCGGTCGATCCCCTCGCCGAAGGAGCCCGCGACGCCCTCGGCGAGGCAGTCGCCCAAGCGTGCGAATTCCCGCGCGCACGCGGTCAGGGCGCGGGGCGTGCTGAGGAAAGGATGCTCCTGCTGTTCCTTGGACATGGGAATCAGGATCGCGGTCGGATGAAACGATCCGCGAGGCTTCGTCTCATGAACTTGACGGGGCCCGTTGCTCGCATGTCCTAAACTCCTGGGAATGTCGTGCGATAATCGGTGTCTGGAAGAGCCCAGATCCTGCGAACCGAGGTCCGCGCGCGCGTGCCGCAGGTCGCACACAGGCCGCCGCCAATCGGCAACCCGATGAAACAAGGGGCCCGCTCGAGTTGGCAGGCCCCTGATCGGTCGGAACGTGTCCACGCGTCTCACCGCGTGTGTTTGCTCGGCTGGAGTATAGCACCGGTGCGCCGAGTTGGCAATCACGACGCTTCCCCCCGACGCTCGAGTCCCGATTGGTGCGCCCAGGGGTCTTGCCGGATTCCGGCCGCCATGGGAGACAATTAAATGTTGCTAAACGGAAGCGATCTTGATCAGGCTTTCCGATCGCCGCACAGGAATACGTCCGCCGCACCGGATCATTTGCGTTTCTGCTTTGACGCCCCGTCTTTTTTCCATGGACGCGTCATACACACCGCGAGATCTCGATCGCCCTTGCGCGGGGGCGCGCTTTCGCTCTTTCGGCGTCGCCGAAATCGTTAGGTGATCTTCTTCAGGTCGTGGCGCATGATCGGCCGCGCGGGAATGCGCCGAGCGACGACCTTGAAGCCAGCGCGCGCGAACGTCGACGCGTAGCCGGTGCTCGTCGAGCTCGGAGAGACCTCGGCATCGAAGGGGTACGCCTCGAGGGCGACGGCCTTTCCGCGCTTCGCGACGCTCAGCGCTTCACGGATCAGGGCCGTCGAGACGCCGCGGCGCCGGTAGCTGATTCGCACATAGAGACATGACAGGGACCACACCGGCAGGTCGTCGACACGTGCCAGCCGCCAGGTGCGGTCGAGCCAGGGAACGTCGTCGCGGGGCGTGAGCTGGCACCATCCCACGGCGAGATCCCGGTCGAAGGCGATCAGTCCGGGGGGCGGTCCGTGCCTAACGATTTCGCGGAGTGCGGCCTTGTTCGCCGCGGCCGGCCGCCGCTTGTACTCGCTTCCGATTCGACAGTACATGCACCAGCAGCCACCGCACGCGCCGCGCGGGCCGAAGAGATCCTCGAGCGCAGGCCAGAGATCTGGCGTCAGTGGACGGATGCTCAAGTTCATCGCGCAACAACCGAGACGACGACTCGGATCTTGGCGTGGTGCGAGCTCGTCGCGCAACCGGCAGCAGTCACTATGAGCAGCGTGACCGTGAATCGCCGGTCGCGGGTCGAATCGTCAGCTCCTCAGGGGTGCCGTCTTCTTTTGTCCTCCGAGGCCGATTCGCGCAAGGTCGCGCGCCAGGGGCGGGACCGTGAAGGCGCTGCTCGCCACGCGGACCGCCGACCCGGCTGGAACAAGCTTGCTCAGACGCGATCGAAGCCGACGTCGTCGGCGGCGTGATCCCGACGAGCGGTGAAGTTTGAACCGACTGCTGGACCTCGTCAATGGCACGTTGTTCGCTCGGACGAGATGCCCGGGTGATTTCGGCGGCAAAGCGTACACTCTCGCGACACCAATCGACTCGTGCTCGTTAGGTACGACCGATCATGAGCATCACCATACAGCCCTGCGAGACGGCGGTAGCGTACCCGACGCGTGAGGCGCAACCATGCTCGGACGCGGCGCGACGCGCCGTGCTCGTCGCGACGATTCTCGCCTCGAGCATGACGTTCATCGACGGCTCCGTCGTCAACGTCACGCTGCCGGTGATGCGCGCGCAGCTGGGCGCGAGCCCGAGCGCGGCGCAGTGGATCATCGAGTCATACATGCTGTTTCTGTCGTCGCTGCTGCTCGTCGGTGGCGCATTCGGTGATCGATGGGGCAGGCGCGTGGTGTTCGTTCTTGGCACGGCGCTCTTCGCCGCTGCCTCCGCATGGTGCGGCGCGGCACCTAACGTCGATCATCTGATCGTCGCGCGCGGAGTGCAGGGCGTCGGGGCGGCCCTGCTCGTGCCGGGAAGTCTCGCGCTCATCAGTGCCACCTTTCCGGCGGAGCAACGCGGACGCGCGATCGGCACCTGGGCCTCGTTCACGTCGATTGCCGCGGGAATCGGGCCGCTCATTGGCGGGTGGCTGGCCGATCGATTCAGCTGGCGCTGGATCTTCTTCTTGAATCTGCCGCTCGCGGTGGCGGTGGTCGTCATCGCGCTGGCGAGAGTGCCCGAGAGTCGCGGCGAGCCGGAACGCGGCGGCATCGATTGGCTCGGAGCGCTGCTCGCAACCACCGGGCTTTTCGCTCTGGTGATCGGTCTCGTCGACGCGTCGACCGACGGCTTTTCGGCGAAAGGCGTCATCGTCAGCCTAACGGCCGCGCTCTGCCTGCTACTCGCGTTCGTCGCCGTGGAGCACCGCAGCCAACATCCCATGCTGCCGCCGGTGGTCTTCCGCTCGCGGACATTCACGGGAGTGAACCTGCTGACGCTGTGCCTCTACGCCGCGTTCGGGGCCACGACGTTCGTGCTCCCGTTCACGCTCGTTCAGATCCATGGCTACACGGTCGTCGAGGCGGCGGCGGCGCTGCTCCCATTCGTCGCCGTCATGGCGCTGCTGTCGCGCTGGGCGGGGTGGCTGAACGATCGGTTCGGCCCACGCCTGCCGCTATCGTTGGGTCCGACGATTGCCGCCGCCGGACTGCTGTTCTTCGCTCACGCGGTGAAGCCTGGTTCGTATTGGGTGACCGTCCTCCCCGGAGTGCTGACGGCGAGCGTCGGCATGGCGATCAGCGTCGCTCCGCTCACGACGGCGGTGATGAGTGCCGTGAGCGCGAATCACGCCGGGATCGCGTCCGGCATCAACAACGCGACGTCCCGCGTCGCGATTCTCGTCGCCGTCGCCTGCGCCGGCATCTTGACCGGGGGCGCGTTCGCCACCGGCCTGCCACTGGTGAGCCGGGTCGCCGCGCTCGTTTCGTTCCTCGGCGCGGTGAGCGCGGCGGTCTTCGTGCGGACGGACGATGCGCGATCACGGCCGTGACGCCGCTCGCGTCGCCCTGTCGGCTACGCCCGACTCGTTAGGGTCGCGCGAAGATGCTCATAGCTGACGCGCGCCGCGGCGATCGAATCCCCCCAGTCGGCCGCCGAGTCCTGCTCGATCGCGAAATGCTTCATGCCGGCGACGTCCGCATACTTGAAAATCTCTCCGTAGTCGATGTCGCCGTTTCCAACCGGGACGAGCTGCGCCGCGGCCATTCTGGCGCCCTGGTCGGAGACGGGTGGTAACGACTTCAACCCCGCGACATCCTTCACGTGCCAGAGGACGAACCGGCCGGGATACCGCTGGAAGAGCTGGATCGGATTCTGACCGGCGACCGACGTCCAGCCGATGTCCATCTGAAAGACGACGAGCTCCGGGTCGGTTTCCGCGAGAAGAATCGTGTAGGGAAGCTGATCGGAGTCCTTGCAGGGGATGAATTCGATCGTGTGGTTGTGAATGAGCAACTTTATACCGTACTTCCGTGCGGTCTTGCCGACCGTGTTGTATCGGGCCGCCTCCTGCTTCACGTCTTCGATACGGCGTGGCTGTGCCATCGTCTCGATGAACTGCGCCATCGTCCGGCGCTGCGCGGCGGGATCCGCCGGCGTCGCGCCGCGACCGCCGCGATTTCCTCTCCGGCCGCCGGCCGGACGCGGCTCATCCAGACTGGCGTACGCGATGCCCATGATCTGGAAGTCGGCGAGCTGTCGTTCCATGTCGGCCTCCGCGCCAAGCGCAACCCCGGAGTGCGTACTCGGCATCTTCAAACCGAGGCGGTCCAGCTCCGCGCGGAACTGCTTCGGCGACAGGTTGGCGTAGCCGCCCGCCGGCTCGATTTCGTTGTAGCCGATCGCCGCGACCTTCTCCAGCGTGCCGACATAGTCCTTGGCGAGCATGTCGCGCACGGTGTAGAGCTCCAGGCCAATCTGGTCCGACCAGGCGGCTCGGGCCCCCGTCGAGAGCGTCGATGCGAAGGCGCGCGCGGCGCGACTCGTCAGGGCGAGGCCACCGACGGCCGCCGCCACCCCCTTCACGAAGGTCCGGCGACTCGAGCCCGAAGCGTTAGGCATCCGTTCGTTGTCTCTCATGGCAGTCGCCTCACTGCAGGTAGAATGCGTACAGCGCGCCGTCCGCGGTGACGAGCACGTATTGGCGGCCGCCGACCGTGTACGTCTCGGCGGCGTTGTCGATCGACCCGATGCCGGCGTGCCAGAGCGGGACGGGGGGCTTCTTCCCCGTTAGGCCGAAAGCGACAAAATTCCCGCCGCCGTCGTTGGCGAAGAGGAGACCACCCGCCGTCGAGAGCAGGCCCGTGGCGCCGCCGAAGCCGCCGCCCGCTCCCTCGAAGCGATACTTCCAGGCGATCTTGCCCGTTTGATAGTCGATCGCGACGATGGAGTTGCCGAGCGATCCGACGACGTCCTGCTCGCTGCCCCCCAAGCCAACGATCACCCGCGGGTCCGTCGAGGTGAGGTAGTACATCGCGTACAGCTCGCGCGTGACGACATACAGAAGCCCCGTCTGCGGACTGTAGCTCGGGGGGTACCAGTTCGTCGCGCCGCCGTTGTCGGGCGATACCAGCGAACCGGCGACGGTGTTGTCCTTCGCCGGGTTCCGAACGAGCTGCCCCTTGCGGTTGATCTCCTGCGCCCAGTTCGCGGCGTCGGCGTACTTCGACGTGAGCAGATGCTCACCATTGGTCCGATCCAGCACGTAGAAGTAGCCGTTCCGCGCCGCCTGCACCGCCAGCTTCCGCGGCTTCCCCTGGAACACGCCGTCGAACAGCACCGTCGGTTGGGTCGAGTCCCAGTCGTGCGTGTCGTTAGGCGATGTCTGGAAGTACCAGGCCATCTTTCCCGTCTCGACATCGATCGCCACGACGGAGCAGGTGAAGAGGTTCGTGTCGGTGGCGCGCGGCCCGCGTAGCATGGCGGTGTAGGCGGGTGTCGGATTGCCCGTCCCGACGATGTAGAGATGCGTCTCCGGATCGTATGACCCCGCCATCCACACCTGCGCGCCCCCGTGCCGGGCCGCGTCGAGGCTCCCCCATGTCTCCAGTCCCGGATCGCCCTTGTTCATCGGCACCGTGTAGAACTTCCATTGCAGGTCGCCGGTCCGCGGATCGAACGACTGCAGAAAGCCGGGCGAATCCAGATCGTCGCCCGTGCCGACGAGCACGTGATCGCCGACGACGACCGGAGCCGTCGTCGAGAAGTACTGCTGGTTGAAATCGGCGATCTCCTTGTGCCAGCGCTCCTGACCCGTCTTCGCGTCCAGCGAGACGAGGTAGTCGTCCGGCGTCTCGAAGTACAGCCAGTCGCCATACATGGCCATGCCGCGATTGCCGATGTGCGTCCCGCCCCGCGACTTCCACCAATAGTGCCAGAGCATGTGGCCGTCGAGCGCGTCGATCGCCCAGGCATTGTCCGGCGACGTCACGTAGAGAATGCCGTTCACCTGCAGAATCGACCCCGCCAGGCGCGGCGATCCGCTCGTGGATCCCGGAATATTCAGCGGATTCTCGGCGACGCCCCCGGTGATCGGCGCTGTACCCGACGGCCCGAAGAACCCGCCTTCGTCACCCGGTCCAGCCGTTAGGCGCTTCGTCCAGGCCAGCGTGAGATGCCGGACGTTGCCGGTGTCGATCTGCGTGAGCGTGCTGAAACGGCGCTGGGAATAGTCGCCCGCATACGTCGGCCAGGCGTCGGCGGCCGGCTTCAACAGCGAGGCCGGATCGAGTCCCTGGGCCACCGCTCGCCCGCTCGGCAGGCAGAGCACAATCAAGAGAAATAATGTCGATAGTCTCGTCATTGATACTCCGAATGCGTCGAGTTCGAAAGCGTGATCACGGACCGACACGGTCAAGGCACGGACAAACACGAACAGGGCGATTGGGGCAATTGATAATTCTTTAAAATTTGTCCGCGGTTACTCCGTGCTGTGCCCGTGTTGGTCCGTGCCACACGCTTTTGAGGCAGGCAAAGTAACGAGCTCCGTCATTTTAGCGTGGCGAGGTATGCCGTTAGGCTGTGAATATCCGCGTCCCGCCACTTCGGAAGCATGTCGATGTGCCACTGCAGGGGATTCGTGACCACCACCTTCGGGATCGTGTCGTGCCGCGCGAAGCTGCGATACGTGCCGTCGGCCTCTCGCAGTGCGACGACGAATGCGGAGAGATGATCGAGGTCGCCCTCCACCGTTTGCCCCGAAGGCAGCGTGACCGTCACCGTGGTCCGGGGCACCTTCGGTGCCGCACCGGCCGACCGGCGACGAGAGCGCCTGCCGCCACCGGAGACGATCATGTTTTGAATCGCCTTTGGCTCGTACTTGCCGCCGATGCCGGCGAGGTCCCCGGTCACGGAGTGACATTGCGTGCAGCGGCCGGCGCCATTGAAGTAGCTCTCTCCTTCCTTGGCGTTGCCGACGAGGATATCGAGCGTGCTGGGCGCGCCACGATCGGCGAGTGGCTGACTGTGGATCCACGCCGCGATGTCGGAGACGTCCGCCGCGCTCAACGTGAACTTCGGCATTCCTCTCGCCGGAATTCCGTTCTGCACGATCGGCGCGATGAGCTCTCCCTCCTGATCGCCGAGAACGACCTGGTCACGCACCAAATTCGGTCCTGTCTCTCCCCCTCTCGCGTCGGAGCCGTGACAGAAGCTGCAGTTGCTCCTGAACAGCTGCTGCCCGCGCGCGAGCACCTCTGGAGGTGCCGGTGGACGCACCGGATAGTCCGGCGCACGCTCCGCGCGCGCTCCGCGGCCAGCCTGCGTCGCCTGCGTCGGGCGCGGGGGAGGATTCGGGGGAGTCTGCGCCGAAGACGGTGCGCCGATCATTGACGTGGAAAGCGCGATCGCGATGCCGAAGAACCGAAACCGTCTCGGTGAACGCATCTCTCGGAACCTCATTGCGAAGAGAAAAAGGCAGAATGGGCATGCGGTCGCTGTCACGACCGTAGAGTAGTGATACTGCGCTTCGTCGTGGGTCGGCGGAAGATGCTGAAAACCGATGTCGATATGCGACCTGGATGTTGGGCGTGCGAGTGAGCCCGAACCCGCACACTTCAGGCGCGGATCGTCGGCGCCGGTGAATCATCGGTCGTTCTCGTCCGTAGTACTGCATTGTGGCCGGGTGGCCCGTGATTTTCGCCATTGGAGGAGTACCAATGAGATTGCTCTGGAACCTTTTCAAGATCGTGATCGTGCTCGCCCTCGCGATTCCGATTTCGATCATCGTACTGGCGACGGCGCTTGGAATTCTCGGCGCGCTTGTCGGCTTCGCCATTTTGGCGCTGAAGCTCGCTGTGATTGCGTTGGTGGGATGGGGAGTCTTCCGACTGATTACCCATCTCCTCGGTGGACCGACGAAGAGCGAGCCGAAGACCGTCCACCAAGTCCCCTCGGTCGATCCGCACTACGAAGCGGCAATGCGCGAACTGGATCGGGAGCTCGGATCGCGCTAGGGTTCGCTGCTAGTGCACGAGAGCGGTTAAGTATACGCTTCGAGATGCACGCTTTCGGCAGGAGAACTGTCGTCGTGTTGGCGTCCCTCGCGCTGCTTGCGCCATTCGCCTGTGGCGGAGGGCGGGGGAGCAGCGACGTTGGGGCGCCTCAGGCGATACCCGACATCGGCACGTTCCCGCCAATGGCGAACGATGCACCGCCCGGCGCGTCGGCCACCGCGATATCGACCGCCGCCGCCATCGGTCGCGGCGTGAACTTCGGTAACATGCTCGAAGCGCCTAGCGAGGGCGCGTGCGTCCGTGAGGGTTTGCTCAACTCGTTGCTCGGGAGTTAGGGCAAGAAGGAATCCTCGGGCAGAGGGAAGCGCCATCCCCTTTCCAAGTCGTTCACGTCGTTCGTCCGGCCGTGTCCGGCTTTGTCCGGCTGTGTCCGCGTTCAAGCATCGATCCATACAGGACACGAAATCCGAGACGCGAATCGAAAGCTCGCCGCTCGGCGTCGCGTCACCGATCAGCAAAATATCATCGCGAGCGCCGCCGAGATCCGCCTGTGCGCGCAGTGTGTCTCTTCGCTCATGCAGGCATCGATGGGGTTTCACGGACGAGGCCGGACAAAGCCGGACACTGCCGGACAAGCACAAAGAACGAACAATTCCTTCTCGAGGTAGTGTCGCGATGATTCCGCAAATGTCAGCGGCGCCCGGCGCCAGTCCCTCGCACGGTTCCCAGAATCTCCCTCCACCAGGCCTGGTCGATCCGAAGGACACCCGTCTCCTCGGCGCCAGGGCCGGACTCGGTGAAGACGCGCGCGAGTCGGCCGGTTTCCGCTGCATAACGATTCGCCACGTCGCGCACAAACTGCTCGGCGTCGCTCGCGCCGAACACGGCGACGGTCCCGCCGCTCCCGCCTCCCGTGATCTTGGCGCCAAAGAGGCCATGCTCCGGTCCTGCCGCGGCGACGAGGTCGACGAGTCGATCGGTGCCGTCGCTGCCGAGGCCGCACGCGCTGTAGCTCGCGTGGGACTCGTACATGAGGCGTCCCATCTCCAGTGCCGCGCCGGCTCGGCGCGCGAGGTCGCCTAACAAGTCGGCGAAGCGGCTCACTCGCGCGTTCTCGCGAACGGGGTGCTCGCTGGCGCGGAGGACAGGGTAGTGGCGCTCGGGACGCACCACGGTCACGGGGTCGGTGATTCCCTCGTATTGCCGGAGGAACTCGGCGCCGGACATTCGCGCGGGAAGCTCGCTCGCCAGCGTGGCAAACTCGAGCTCCGAGACGTTGGCGAGGTAGCCGTGCCAGCGCCGATCGTCGACGAGATGCCTAACGCCGTCCCGCCCGTGAGGCAGGCCGGCCCGCGCGGCGAGGATGCGATAGCCCATGAAGGCCGCGGTTCGAACGGTACCGTAGTCGGCTCCCGCGACGGCGTGACTGATGCCGGAATCGATGCCGTAGAAGCGATAGCCATCGGGGATTGCGATATGACCCTCGATGGTGCCTGGTTGACAGCGCAGACGGAGGAGCGCGTCGCGGCGCCCGCAGGCGCTCGTCATCTGGTCCATGATGCCGCATGGGGCGCCGACGACGTCGTTCTCGACCGCCTGGCAGAGCGACGCGACCTCGGTCGCCGCCATCGTTACGCCGCACGCGGCGGCGACCGCCGCGGCCACCGCAACCTCGAGAGCCGCCGAGGACGAGACTCCCCGCCCTTCGGGCACCGACGAGTCGACGACGATGCGGATTCCAACGGGTACCGGACGGCCGTCGCGAGCGGCGCGCTGGAGAAAGCACTGAACGACGCCGACGATGTAGCTCGCCCAGCGTTCGGATTCGTGCCGCGCGAACCACGCCGCCAGCTTGGCGGACGTGTTGAGCGTTCCCTCATGGACCAGAAGCGGCGGGAGCTCGATGGAGAGAAAGTCCCATCGCCCGCCGCGTCGCGACGCGACCTCGAGCCTCGGCGCTGACTGCGTCTGAAGAATCGCGGCGGTCGAGCACTCGAGGGGCAACTCGAGCACGAGCGAGCCGCTGTAGTCGGCGATGCCGCCCATGACGTCCAGACGTCCCGGCGCGCGCGCGACGTACGTCGGAGCATCGGTCGAGAGGAAATCGCGCAGCCGTCGGTCGCCCTCGTCAGGCAGGGCGCGCAGGCAATCGAGCGCGCTCTGAAACCAGAGCCTGTCCCCGGCGGCGCGCACGTCCGCGAGAGAACGCACTCTCATCGCAGGACGCCGCGACGACGCAGCGACGCTTGCAGCACCGGCTCGACGGCGGCTCGCACTCGAGCGTTGGCGTAACCGATCCACGCGACGTCGGCGTCGATGTCGAACGGGGCGTCGAAGGGCGCGCCGAAGACGTCGGTGAGAATCACTCCCGATTCCTCGGCGACGAGCGCCGTCGCGAGGTCGTACGGGTGACAACAGAGCGCGCGCGGCAAGCCGCGATCGGCGAGCACCGAGCGCATCAGCGGACGGAGATCAGCGACCAAACGATCGTGACCGGCGATCAGCTCGTAGAGCTCGCCACCTGTCGACATGTACTGATCTTCGAAAGAGCCGGCCTTCCCAGATTGAGGGGGCACCAGCGCTTGGGCGACCTCATCGTCGATCGCGGCGAGTACGTCTCGCGCGCCGGGAAAGAATCGCACGACGGTGGCGAACCCGTGATCGATCCCGGTGGCGCGCGAAGGGCGAAGCGTTAGGCGTTCCCAGCTACGGGACAGGCGATTGAAACGGCGGGCCTCGACGCCCCGACCGCGAAGGGCCCAGAGCTGATCCGCCAAATGCTGCTTGAGGACCGGGATCTCCGTTTGAACGGCAAGCACGATGTCCCGGAGCCGCGTCTCCGGACCACGATTGGACGCGACGCCGGTGAGGACCCAGGCGGCACGCTTCTGATACATGAGTCCGCGGGTGCCGTCGATCGGGTCGACGAGCACGCGCCAGCGGCAGTCGTCCTCGCGCGCTCCCCCTCCACGAGGGAGCACGACCGCGTTGTTAGGCAGCCCCTCTCCCACGAGGCAGATCGGTTCGCGGCGCGCGAGCTCCTCCAGGCCCTCGATGAAAATCTCCTCACCGACGCGGTCGATGGCGTAGATCGTGTCACCCTCCGCCGGCGCGTCGTCGACGACGGTCGCAAGCTGCTCCGCCGCGGTGCGCTCGCACGCGCCGACGACGGCGTCGCGGATGCGCTCGTGAATCGTCAGGATCGGCTCGAGTAGGGACTCGGCGCTCCGGGAGAAGGGGGGGCCCACGTCCGTCATTCCGAGGCGTAGTGCACGCTCGAGACGGCCTGAAGCTCGGCGGCCTTCGCCTCGGGAGCCGTGTCGTTGAGGAAGTTCCCGGCGCCGATTTCGGGACCGGCGAGATACTTGAGGAGACCGGGCTTGCGCAGGGGCGGATGGATCTGGATGTGGAAATGGAATCCAGGGTAGTCGTTCCCGTCGGTCGGCGCCTGGTGCAGCACCATCACGTACGGGAACGACATGCGCCACAGGTTGTCGAGTCGAATCAACGTCTCGCGCAGCACGGCAGTGAAGTCGACAAGCTCATCGGCCGAGAGCGTGGCGAGACTTGGATGCGTCTCGCGCGGCGCGACGAAGGTTTCGTACGGATAGCGCGCGAAGTACGGCACGAACGAAAGGGCCTGATCGCGCCTAACGAGCAAACGCCGTCCATCGGCCTCCTCGGCGGCGACGATCTCCTGGAAAAGCGGCCGCCGGTGCTCTCGCCGGTGCGTGGCCTGCGCCTCCGCTTCGATCTCGATGGTTTTGAAGACGAAGTTGGTCGCGTAGATCTGGCAGTGCGGATGCGGGTTGCTCACCCCGACAACTTCGCCCTTGTTCTCGAAGACGAGGACGTGCTTGACCTCCTCGCGCGCGCCGAGCTCGCGGTACTGCGCCTGCAACACATCGAGCAAGCTTCGAATCTCCGGCTCCCCAAGCTGGGCGAGGGTGAGGTCGTGCCGGCTGGTGAAGCAGACGACGCGCGCGACGCCCGTCGCGGGTCGATTGCGATAGATCGGCGGCGGAGCCGCGAGATCCGACGGCGCACCGGGGGCGACGCAGGGGTGATCGTTGTCGAAGACGAAGACGCCCGTGTATCGGTCGTTCCGCTGTCCCGAGCTTCGC
>DATBHD010000266.1:0-11492 GCA_036557635.1 Gemmatimonadaceae bacterium | reverse complement strand
ATCAGGAAGTCGTCATAGCCCTTCACCGGCGACGCGATGCCCGTCCGCACGCGGAACGTCGCCCGGGGCGGTCCCGAGACACCCTTCTTCGTCGTCTCGATGATGATGACGCCGTTGCTCGCGCGCGATCCGTAGATCGAGGCCGCCGAGGCATCCTTCAGCACCTGGACGGACGTGATGTCGTCCGAGTTCAGGAAGTTGACGTACGAATCCTGAACCGGCACACCGTCGACGATGTACAGCGGATCGTTGTTCTGGAAGGAGCTGATGCCACGAATGCGAACGGTGCTGCGCGAGCCGGGAGAGCCACTCGAATTCACCGTGATACCGGGTACGCTGACATCGAGTCGCTGCAGCACGCTCGCACCGGTCTGTTTCTCGATCGTCGCCGTGCTCGCGCTCGCGACGGCGCCGGTAATGTCGGCGCGCCGCTCCTGACCGTACGCGGTCACGACCATCTCCTCGAGGAACGCGATCGGCGCCATCGTGACGTCGATCGTCGAGCGTCCCGCGATCGTCTGCTGCACGCCGCGTTGGCCGAGCAGGGTGAAGCTCAGAATGCCATCCGACGGCGCGGACGGGATCGAGTATTTCCCGTTCGCATCGGTCACGACTCGCGTCGTCGTCCCCTGCACGTGCACCGACACTCCTCGCAGCGCTACGCCGGCCGCGTTGGTCACGGTTCCGGATACGGGTATTTGCTGACCAAACGCCGGTATGCTGAATACCAGCGCCATCAGTAAGCTCAACCACACGGCGTAAGCGCGTGGCCGGCCGCTTCGGAATGAAAGCCTAACGGGCAGCGATCTCTCCATGGCAATCCTCCCAGTTGCGCGCATGCGTATCATCCTCCGGGTCGTCGCATGGACTTCAGGCCCTGCATAGCAATGAGCTGACGGTACGTGATGAGCCGAACGCCGCGAGCCTCGACCGCCTCGCGAAAACGCCGTGACGTCACGGCGTCGAGCTCCCCCTGTCTATTCTTGCTCATCTCGGGGAGCCCACCTTCCGTGTTCATGTCCAGTAATGCACCCAACTCCTCGTTGTCGATCCCGGTGTGAGTGACGACGAGGTTGAATCCCGGTCGAAGGCGACTGACCATCGCGAGGAGGCTGTCCGTCTTCGCCGACGGCGCGGCCTCGTATTGCGGATCGTCGCGCGCCTCGCCGAAGTACTGCGACATGCCGAGGTGGTACTCGCCGGCGAGTCGCTCGGTGAGCTCGCGGAACTCCGGATACCGCACCGCCGTACCCATGTGGTAATCGACGTAATCGACCTTGAGTCCCGACCGCAGCGCGCGGTCGATCTGCGCCCGGAGTTCTTTTTCGACTTCCTTTATATCCGGATGATGCCGATAAAGTGCGTCGGTGCTCGGGAAGAAGTAGCCTTCCTCGTCGACGAGCGTCGGTACGGCGCTGCGACCCGTCACCGGACCCCAACGATAGCCCTTCCACTCCGAGTTGAGCGTTAAGTGAATTCCGACGGAGACGGTGGGATGGCGTTTCAGCATCTCCACCGTCTCCTGATACCACGGGCAGGCGAACATAACCGATATCGACACCGGTAGACCGGTTTCGATGAGGCGTTCGAGAGCCGTGTTGACGCTATGGCTCATCCCCGCATCATCACTGCGGATGATCAGGTAGATCGGCTCGGCCGCGGACGGACGACCCGCAACAGCCGTTTGGCACACGACGCTTGTCGGCGCGACGAGTGACAGGCCACAGAGTAGTAGAGCGCAGGAACGAAGCACCCGCGTACAGTCCCTCCCTAACGAGGAAGTGGGGGTCTGCCGTACTTAACGCTGGGACGCCGAACGAGGAGAGCGGAACTGCTAGGCCGACAATGAGGACCTCTATTACCGCCGGGGTTTGAGGTTGTCAAGAAGCCCGCTGGTCGAAGGTCCGCGCTGCTCAACGTCGGCGATGCATTGCGACGCCTCGCGAGGACGCGGCGAAGCCTCACTTGACTGGTTACTGGCGACACGCCAAGTACATGCTTCCCGCTGCCTCTCGACGCCGTTTGGTGACCATGAACTACCGCACGATCGCCGTCGTTGTCGCTCTCACGGGTGTATCGCTCGCCGGCTGTGCAAAGGTGCGTCGCGCGCAGGGAGAAAGGCTCGCTCGCACCTACTGTGCGCTCTGCCATGTCTTCCCCGAGCCGCGACTCCTCGACAAGCGCACGTGGGTGAACGGCGTGCTTCCACAAATGGCGCTCCGCCTCGGCGATAGTAGCCTCTCGACGCCTCGCGAGCCATTTAGAAATCCCTACATGCTCGTCCTCCCGAGGGCGCTCCCCCAAAAAGATTTCGAAAAGATTGTCGAGTACTACCGGGATGCGGCGCCCGACAGTTTGCCCGATCCGTCGTTGGGAATCGAGACGCGGCTCGATCCCGCGTTCTGGACGGTGGGACCGTTCGCGTCAGGCATGCGGAGCAGCGGCATCGTCACGCTGCTCAAGGCCGACAGTGCTCGCGAGCGGATCTACCTCGGCGAGGCGGGAAGCAACACGCTTCGCGTCTATGACTTTGCGCGGCGCCTGCTCACGACGGTGAAGTTGGGCAGTCCGCCGACGGACGTCCTCGTCGAGGATCGGCGCGTTCTCGTGCTCGAATCCGGCATCCTCAACCCGAACGACGAGCCGCGGGGTCGGCTCGTGCAGTACGACGTCGTCGGGCGAGACTCGCTGCGCCTCGACCGGGTCGTCATCGACTCGCTTCTCCGCCCCGTGTTCGTCGCGCAATACGACTTCGCTAAAGACGGCGCGCCCCAGTTCCTCATCGGAGAGTTCGGCGACAACCGGGGGCGACTCGCCTTGTATGCGCCGCGCGGCGCGACGTACCAGCGACAGGACCTCGCTGACACTCCCGGCGCGATCCACGTCGCGATTCGCGATCTCACCGGCGACGGTGCGCCCGACATCGTCGCCCTGTTCGCCCAAGGGGACGAGCGCATCGAGCTATTCGAGAACGACGGGACCGGCCACTTCTCGACCGGTCGCCGCAAGACCCTGGCGCGTTTTCCGCCGCTCTATGGATCGATGTACTTCGCGCTGTTCGACTTCAACGGCGACGGCCATCCGGACATCCTCTACGTGAACGGCGACAACTTCGACTATTCACGCGTGCTCAAGCCGTATCACGGCGTGCGCATCCTCGAGAATGACGGAAAGAACAACTTTCACGAACGCTACTTCTTTCCCGTGCACGGCGCAGCGCGCGCGGCGGTGGCCGACTTCGACGGGGACGGCGATCTCGACATCTTCGTCACCAGCAATTTCGCTGACCGTGCGCGACATCCCGAACGCGGCGTCATGTATCTCGAGAACCTCGGCGGCTACCAGTTTCGACCCTACGCGTTCAGCGCCACCGGCGAAAGTGAGTGGAATCTCATGACGGTCGCGGACCTGAACCACGACGGCCGTCCGGACGTGATCGTCGGCGCGATGAACCTCGCGAGCGTGTCGCGAAGTCAGCGTGGCTACACGGGGCGCGCGTTGCCGGACGGCACGAACCCGCTCCTGGTGTTCGAGCGCTCACCTGGCCAGCGGGCGCGCAAAGACACTGTCGTACGTCGCTAATGCCGGTTTCGCCTGGAGCTTCGGGCTCACGATGCCCAACTGAGCGAACAGCGGCAGGATCGAGCCGGGCGGCTGCGGCGGATACGCCGATAGATCTAGATCCGCGTAGGTGAGCTGAAAGACAGCTATCGCCTTCGCGGCGTCGAGGAGCTGCTCTTGACGACGGAGGTAACGCGCCTGCGTCGCCGGCGACGACTGCACGGAACCGACGGAGCCTGACGTCCACCCACCCTCGACGACGAGCACCGGCAGCGTGCGGCCGTTCTCGAGCCGAGTGTAGTAGTCGAGCGGCACGTCGGCGGGATCAGTGTATACAAAATAGGGATACGACGAGAGTGCGAGCGCTTCCATGAATGGAAAGTCGGTGAAGTCCGTCTCGACGCCCTGGTACACGTCGTTGTGCGCCAAACGCCCCCACCCTTCGTCGGCCTGTACGCTGACGTAGAGCTTGGGATGCGTGCCGGGCATCGCCTTCACGTCGGCCGCGGCGGCGTTGGCCATCTGCACGACGGCGGCGTAGACCGGCGCCGGCGCGGCGACGCGAATCAGATTCGTCTCCGCGGCGAGCCCGAGATACTCGGGATGAATCGCCGCGACGAGCGCCTTCACATAGTCCCGATAGACCTGTTGCACGGCCGGCTCGGTGATGCTCCGCTGCATCGCGACGAGGTCGGGGTCCTCGGCGCTCCGATCGAGTCCGTTGGTGACGTCGACGGTGATGACAATCGTTAGGTTCTTGCCGCGATAGTAGTTCGCGAGCGGGAGATCGACGGCGCCGACGTAGGTGGTCGCGGTGGTGCCGGTGAGGAGCGCCTTGTAGGGCGCGCTGACGTGCATGATCGCCGCGTCGGCGCGGCCCGTCCACGCCTCGAGCGAGGCGAAGGTGGACGCTTGCGTGGTGTCGGGGGGGATCGCCGAGAATCCCATGCGGAAGGTCCGCGCGGGGAGATGACCGTTAGGCGCGGTCGCTCGCTCTTTGCAGGCGAGGAAGAGGAGCGCGAGTACCGCGAGGGCTGACCGGCGAGTAGGCATGCGCTCCCACGGATACTAATCGCTCATGCCTGTTGGTGTCGAGATCTCGATCGACTGATATCCTAACGGGGGATCACCAGCCGGACTCGCCGTGATTGATGAAGAGGTTGTTTGGCGAATCGTGGCCTCGACAGCCCCGGCGTGGCACTGCGTGCTCCTGTGAACAACCTCTTCATCGACGACGGCTGACGCGCTGACCCTCGTCTCCGTGCGCGCTTTAGAGCTTACTCAATAACGGAATCATTCGTCGCGATTATCGACGGCGGCGCGAGCGGCGGCCGTGGATCCTGCTGCGGCGTCGGCGGAATCGATGGGTTGATATCGGGCGGGAGCGGCAGCTTCGGCGTCACGTCAGGCGGCAGCGACGGCGGCTCCGGAATGTATGGGCCAGGTGCGGGAATCGTCATGTGAACCTCCAGTCAAAACGGCTGAACCGGCTCATTCCAGGGGTGGCGATTCGTGTGCCGACGCGCGACGAATCGCGCGGCACTTGCTGCGTCCACAGGTCCAACCCCATGTTGGGCGACCTTTCGCGGACTCAACCCATGCGCATCCACTGTCATCGCCTGGCGCACGTCATTCTACTCGCGACGCTGAGTGTCGCATTCACACTCGAGATCGGCGCGCAGCAGCAGCCGTCACTGCAAGGCGCGATGCCCTCGGTCCGACGCGACCCGTCGAGCGCGCCGCAGTTGTTGCAACACCCGGCGATCAGCGCGACGACGATTGCGTTCGTCTACGCGGGCGACCTCTGGACGGTGCCACGACAAGGCGGCGACGCGCGGCGCCTCACCGCCGGTGGTGGCACCGTGAGCGACGTCGCGTTTTCGCCGGACGGCTCGCAGATCGCCTACACTGGCGACTACGACGGGAACGCCGACGTGTACGTCATGCCCTCGGCGGGTGGGATGCCGCATCGGCTCACCTACCATCCCGAGCGCGACGAGGTCGTCGGCTGGTCGCCTAACGGGAACGCCGTCGTCTTCCGGTCGCGACGCAAAGGCGTGACCCGCGTGTCGCGACTCTTCAGCGTCGGGCTCACTGGCGGACTCCCCACCGAGATCGCGCTCCCCACCGCATACGAGGGCTCGTACGCTCCCGGCGGCGAGCGCATGGCCTACATGCCGCTGTCGCCGGTGTTCCGGGCGTGGAAGCGCTATCGGGGGGGCACGACATCCCCGATCTGGCTCGTGACGCTCGCCAGCGGACAGGTCGAGAAGGTGCCGCGCGCCAACTCCAACGACTTCGATCCGATGTGGATCGGCGACAAAGTCTACTTCCTTTCCGACCGCAACGGGCCGGTGACGCTGTTCGCGTACGATACCAGAACGCGCGCGGTGACTCAGACGCTGCCCAACGCCGGCTACGACATGAAGTCCGCGTCGGCGGGCCCGGGGGCGATCGTCTACGAACAGTTCGGCGTTCTCCACCTCTTCGACGTCGCCTCGGGCAGCGAGCATCCACTCAACATTCGCATCAGCGCCGACATTCCCGCGCTGCGTCCACGGCATGTGAACGTGGCGCGCAACATCATCAACGCCAGCATCTCGCCCACCGGCGCGCGCGCCGCGTTCGAGGCGCGGAACGAGATCTTCACCGTGCCGGCCGAGAAGGGCGACGCACGCGATCTCACCAACACGCCGGGCATCGGCGAGCGGGATCCGGCGTGGTCACCGGATGGGAAGTGGGTCGCGTACTTCTCCGACGAGTCGGGAGAGTATGCCCTGCACCTTCGCGACCAGAGCGGTCTCGGCGAGGTGAAGAAGATCGATCTCGGCACGCCGGCGTCGTTCTACTACTCGCCGGTGTGGTCGCCCGACTCGAAGAAGATCGCGTACTACGACAAGCGTCTCACGCTCTGGATCGTCGACATCGCGACGCAGAAGCGCGCCAGGGTCGACGCGCACACGCACGACAACTTCGGCGGCGGCTTCGACGAGTCCTGGTCGCCAGACGCGCGCTGGCTGGCGTACACGAAGGAGCTGCCGAACCATCTTTCGGGGTTGTACATCTTCGACGTCACGAGCGGCGAAACGCACCGCGTCAGCGATGGACTGAGCGACGTGCGCTTCCCGGTGTTCGATCGCGGCGGCAAGTATCTCTTCTTCACCGAGAGCACCGACCTCGGGATGCAGGTCGGCGGGAGCATGGCGTCGTTCGATCATCCAGCCACGCGCAGCGTCTACGTCGCGGTGTTGCGGAACGATCTCCCCTCGCCGGCGGGGCCCCAGAGCGACGAAGAGAAGCCGGACAGCGCCGCCTCCACTCCCGCCAAGCCTAACGACAAGGCGGCGAAGGCCGACTCGAGCAAGGGCGCGGCGTCGACGGCCGTACGCATCGACTTCGAGGCGCTCGATCAGCGCATCCTCGCGCTCCCGATCCCGGCGCGCAACTACGTGCAGCTCAGCGGCGGCAAGGCCGGAATTCTTTTTCTGCTCGAGGGGCTCGGCGTACCGACGTCGGTCGACCCGAACGGCAACATTCCGCCGGCGGCGACCGCGTATCGCTTCAACCTCACGACGCGCAAGATCGAGAAGATGCTCGACAGCGTCGCCGTGCTCACCATCACGCAGAACGGCGAGAAGGCGCTCGTGCGCATGAGCGGCGACGAACCGCAATGGATGATCGTGCCGGCGATGGAGCAGCCGAAGCCGGGGACGGGCACGCTCAACGTGGGCCAACTGCAAGCGTACGTCGACCCGCGCGAGGAGTGGCGGCAGATGTTCCACGACGCGTGGCGCATCGAGCGGGACTTCTTCTACGACGGCAACTTCCACGGGCTCGATTGGGCGGCGACGGGACGCCGCTTCGAGCCGTATCTGGACGGCCTCGCCTCGCGTGACGACCTGATTCACCTCCTCGAAGAGATGTACGGCGACATCACCGTCGGCCACCTGTACATCTACGGTGGCGGCGATGGGCAGCCACCGTCGGTGCACGGTGGGCTGCTCGGCGCCGACTACGCGACGGAGAATGGTCGCTATCGATTCGCGCGTGTTTATCGCGGCGAGAATTGGAATCCGCAGCTGCGCGCGCCGCTGACGGCGCCCGGCGTGAACGTGAAGGCGGGCGACTATCTCCTCGCCGTCAATGGCCGCGAGCTGCGCGCGGCGGACGACGTCGATCAGTTCCTCGATGGAACGGCGGGAAAGCAGGTGGTGCTGCGCGTCGGGGCGTCAGCGGATGGCACGGGGGCGCGCGACGTGACCGTGGTGCCGATCGGCGGCGAGCAGGAGCTGCGCAAGCTCGCCTGGATCGACGAGAATCGGCGCAAGGTCGATCAGATGACGAATGGCCGCGTCGCGTACGTGTATCTGCCGAACACCGCCGGCGCGGGCTACACGAGCTTCAATCGGTACTACTTCGCGCAGACGGACAAGGACGGCGCGGTGATCGACGAGCGGATGAACGGCGGCGGCGCGATCGCCGACTACATGATCGAGGCGATGCAGCAGCAGCCGATGTTCTACGGCCTAACGAGGGACGGGGAGATGGACGTCATCCCCCGCTCGATCTACGGGCCGAAGGCGATGATCATCAACGAGTCGGCGGGCTCGGGGGGCGACGCGCTGCCGTGGATGTTCCACCACTTCAAGCTCGGCACGCTCGTCGGGACGCGGACGTGGGGCGGGCTCGTCGGGATCGGCGGCTATCCTCAGCTCGCCGACGGCATGACGGTGACGGCGCCGCGCTGGGCCCTCTTCACGCCTAACGGCGATTGGGAGATCGAGAATCGCGGAGTGACGCCCGACATCGAGGTGGAGATCGATCCCGTATCCTGGCGCGCGGGGCGTGATCCACAGCTCGAACGCGCCGTGCAGGTCGTGATCGACGAGTTGCGGAAGAATCCGCCGAAGAAAACGCCAGCGCCGAAGCCGCCGGTGTATCAACGGAAGGCGCCGGTACCTGTGCCGTAAGGTTGGACGAAGGGCGCATTACGCCTCCTCCTACACGCTCGCTTGATTCGGTGCGAAGAGCTCCGATCGGCGCAGCATGTGGGAGAGCGGTGATCGGGGCAGAACGACGCGTCGCGGCAGCTTGCGCGGCGCGTCCGCCTTGTTTCACCGCTGAAGGAGGTAGGACATGTCGGACCGTTTCACCATGGCCTTGAGCGCCGCCGCGCTCGCGTCGCTCGCGCTCGTTGTGTCGTCGTGCAGCGGCAGTGACGCCACCGAACCGGGCGAGACCGCGAACGTACGCTTCGCCAACGCGTCGGCGACGACGTCGACGATTACCGTCCAGGAGGAGGAGCGCACCGCCGTTGCGGGACTCGCATTTCAGAACACGAACGCCGCCGCTGGGTGCGCGTCGGTCGAACATGGCACCAGCCAGAATACCGTGTGGTTCCTCGGTGGCACGACGAACCAGCTGGCCTCGATGGATGTGAATTTCGGTTCTGGGAACAACTACACGAGCGTCTTCTACGGCCCCAACAATGTCGCCGTGTATCTGGACAGCTTCACCGCGCCCGCCACGGGGCAGAATGCGATCCGTTTCGTCAACGCGACGAGCAGCGCCGGCGACATCTACCTAACGGCGCCATCGGATGTCATCACGAGCACGAGCACGCCGACGATTGGGAATCTCGGGGCGAGTCAGATCTCCGGCTTCAATAGCAGCTCGGCAACGGGCGGCACTTTCGTGTCGTACGCCGACAACCTCACCCGCGTCCGGATGTTCGACGTCGGTGTGAATACGGGTACGCCACGCGCGGACTTCACGATTGACGGCGCCTCGTTGCCGTCGAACCGCGTCACCACCGTGATCCTGACGCCCGCGGCAAGCAGCGGTGCCACGGGGTTCAACGTCAACCCCTGCGGGAGCTAGTCCCCGGGGGAAGGCTGCCTCCGGCGGGCCGCACGCAGTTCGCCGGGGGCAGTCTGGCGGGGGTGCCTGGTGTTCGGTGCTGTGTGCCGGTGATGTGTTGCACGCAGCACCTGACGCTGGCACCGCCAGAGGATCACGCACCGATCAGCTCACGGTCCGCGGACGGCCGATGTGGCGCCTGACGAGCGAGCGCCGGAATCCCGCCGCCGTACGTCTCGAGCTGCCACCGCGCCTCGGGATCGCGTGTCTCACGCGCGACGGCGGTGATGGCGTTCATGACGCCATACAGTGTGTCGTCACCCGCGCGCGCGAATTCATCGGTGAGCATGCGCAGCATCTCGGCGGTCAACTGTGAAGGGTGCCGCGACAGGAGGGGAAGCACGTGCAGCATGAGCTGCGCCTTCATCATGCTCGCGCGCACGATCTCGTCGCGCACCGTGGCCACTGCCTCCGCCGTCGCGCACTCCCGTACCGCGAGCCGAATCGCCTCGTTGGTCGCAACGGTGACGTGTATGGGGGTCGCGACCTCGACGCGTGCGACGAGCCTCGCGTGCGTCACGTGCGCCGCGATCGCGCCGTTGGTGCAGACGCGACGGAACGTGTACGGGTAGACGCCGACGATCGGACCCGTCGTCTGCAGCGCGACTCCAGCGCGAAGGGCGTCACCCGGCCGCACCTCCGTCTCGGGCGGAAGAATCGCGCGCATGAACAAGCGTCTTCCGTCGTCGTAGCTATCGGACACGGAGCCGCAGAGTGTCGCGATCTCGTCCGCGAAAGCGAGGGCAATCTCCTCGGTGCTGGGCAGGAAGCTGGTGAACATGCGCAATCTCCTGAGTGAGAACGCCAGTTCTGGAATGAGCAAACACCGGCTGAAGCTCCTTGTGTACCCATGGAGATCCCCGAAGGTCCCGTCACTCGACATTAGAGAGTCTTAATGCTTGCTCGCCTTCGGTTTGGTGCCGGGCCCAACCGTTAGCGAGCGGCTCGGTGAAAGCTGCGTTCACATCCCGGAGTCACGTCAACAGTGAGACCATCTCAGCCGTCGATTCCGCCTGTGCCAACTCGAGAAGGGAACGCCCGTCGGGAGCGCGCGCCGAGCGGTCCGCGCCGAGCTCGAGCAGCGTCCGTGCCGCGAGGCGCTTGTCGTCGAGGACGGCGACGGTGAGCGGCCGCCACCATGACTTCAGCCATTCCGGCGGTTCGACCGCGAGATATTCGCCTAACGGGCGCTCCAGCGATGCCGGGTCGCGCTCCACCGCGGCGCGAATCAGGTCGGCGCGCTCGTGCTCGACGGCATCGAAGATGTCGACGACGGGACTCCGCAACAGCAACTCGACGATCTCCGGATGCCGTGCGTACGCCGCCCAGCCGATCGGCGTGCCGAAGTAGCGCGTGTCGCGCGCGGTCACACTCGCGCCCCGAGCGAGGAGCGCGCGCGCGGCGCCCGCGTTGCCGTGAAAGGCCGCCGCGTGGAGCGGCGTGTAGCCGAGCGTGCCGTCGACCGATGTGTCCGGAGAATCTTCCACGTTAGGCGATGCGCCGTGGGCGACGAGCGCGTCGATGACCGCGCCCGGCGCGCGCTCGGCGGCGCGCACGATCAGCGTTCCCCACAGCTTGCCGGGACGTAGACAATCGGCGTCGTCGCGAAGGAGTCGTTCGACAACGTCCATGCGTCCGAGCGAGACCGCGGCCGGTGGTCGGAGTGTCGCGCCGCGCTCGATGAGCGCACGCACGAGCTCCGCGCGTCCGTTGAGCGCCGCCTGATCGAGCGCGGTGAGTCCGGCTCCGTCCAGGGATTCGGTGTCGGCGCCGAGATCGAGGAGCGACTCGAGCGAGGCGAGCTGCCCTTTCATGACCGCCAGGTGCAACGGATGGCGCCGCTGGTTGGCGCGATCCATCACCCGTTCCAGCTCGGCCGGCCGCTGCCTAACGATGGCGCGGATCTCGTCGACGGCGCCGGTGGCGACGGCCGAGGAGATGGTGTGTCGCGCGCCGTGCGCCAGGAGATACTGCACGACCTCCGGCCTGGCGCTCCCGAAGCAGGTCGCCCA
>DATBHD010000265.1:0-17940 GCA_036557635.1 Gemmatimonadaceae bacterium | reverse complement strand
CGCGACGATCTCGTGTTCGCGCTCGGCCATGAGGGTTGATCGCCAGGGCCGCTTGCGCGTCGCGTTCCTGGCGATGTTCGCGACGTTCCCCCTCGTCCGCTCGCTGTGCGCCCAGGCCGACGAATCGCCGTACACGCGCGCCGTCCAGGCCATCGCACGGCGGCAGGCGACGGACGATAGTGTGGCTGTCCCCGGAGCGCGAAGCATCCTCCTCACCGCCGGTGGCCCCACGAGACGCGCGCTCGTGTTGTTGCACGGGCTCACCGATTCACCGCGTCAGTTCGAGGCCCTCGCATACCTGCTCCACGCCGACGGCAACAACGTTTACGTCCCGCGACTGCCTCAGCACGGACTGCGCGGCAAAGATGCGTCGGCGCTCGGCGCTTTGACCGCGACGCAGCTCGAAGGTGTCGCCGATTCCGTCGTCGACGAGGCCAGAGGACTGGGCGATTCCATCATCGTGGTCGGCTTGAGCATGGGCGGAACGGTCGCCGCCTGGATCGCGCAGCAATTTCACGTTGCGCGCGCCGTATTGATCGCACCGGCGATCGAACCAGGTCGCATTCCGTCATTGCTCGACCGTCCGTTGATCGGACTCGCTGACCGGCTGCCGAGCATGACGCGCCGATCCCCGCGCGAAAGCACTCGTCCGGATCGCGAGCCCGGCTTCAATACACGCGCGGTCGCCGAGCTCCTCGAGCTGGGTCGGCTCGTTGCCGCGCAAGCAGACCGGGTCAGCTCGCGCACTCGCTCCATAACGCTCCTCGTGAACGCCAGCGATCGCACGGTGAACGAGTCGGCGGCGGAAGGGTTGGCGCGGAGCTGGTTGCGGCACGGCGCGGCGGTGAGCGTGTACGAGCTTCCAGATTCCTTACGCCTGCCCCACAACATCATCGATCCCCTTCGCGGCCGCGTGGCTGCCGACAGGGTGCTCGCGCTTCTGCGCGACCTCGCTTACGGGGCACCGCCATCGGCGTTGGTGCGACGCATCCCGCTGCGCTGAGTCGCAGCCGTCGGCACGATCCGCGGCGCGACAAAGTCGAACGATGCGAGCGCGCGCCGGCCATCAGGTCATGAGCGATGTCCAGACCAACACGACGCCGAGAGACACCAACGTCACGGGCACGCCAAGCCGCGCGTAATCGCGAAAGGAGATTTCGATCTTCAGGTCGTCCGCCCGCTGCAGCACGATGATGTTGGACACGCTGCCGATGACGACGAGGCTCCCCCCGATGCTGTTGGCCAAAGCGAGCGCGTACGCCACCCCTGGATGGTCCACGTTCACGACCTTGACGAGCAGGAGCACCGCGGCGGAATTGCCGATGAGGTTCGACAGCGCGGCTGTTACGACGCTCAGTGTCGGCGGCGAGTGAAGGTCGACGCCGACGCGCCCGAGCCAGTGGAGTGCCTGGTCGCCGTACCCGGTCGATTGGAACGCGCCGGTCACGACGAAGAGCGACATGAACAGGACCAGCACCGGCCAGTCGACGAGCGCGAGCAGCTCGTCGGTGTGGAATTTCCGGCTCGCCAAATGAACACCCGCCGCGGTCAAGGCGATGATCTCCTTGGGAATCCGCGAAAAGAACAACGCGATGACGAGTGTCAGAATGATCAGCCCTTTGATGGTGTGCCCGCGGTTGAATGGGCGCAGCGGAATTTCGGCGTCGTCCGAGACGCGGGCCATCGAAGTGAGATGGTGGCGCGACATCATCCAGATGAGCGCGTAGGCCGCCGCGAGCGACGCGACCACCGGGACGGCGCACCACGCCATGTAGCGGCCGAAGTGCAGTCCGGCGGTCTGCGCGATCACCATGTTCTGCGGATTGCCGACCGGCGTGGCGGCCGCGCCGATGTTGCTCGCGATCGCCACCGCGACGAGAAACGGGACCGGGTTGAGGCGTTTGCGAAGCAGGGCCGACGCGACGACCGGGGTGAAGACGAAGCAGACGATGTCGTGGTTGAGAAACGCGGACAGTCCGGCTGTCACGAGCATCAGCGTCAGGAGAAACCGGCGGGGGTTGTCGAAACGGCTCGACAGCTCCGTCGCGACCTGGTCGAAGAACCCGGACAGCTGGAGTTGCGCCGAGAGAACGAAAAACCCGAAGAGAAGGAGGATCGTCGGCGAGTCGATGAAGCCGATGAGCGTCGTCGTTGGCAGCCGCGTGAACACCATGATCGCGATCGCGCCGAGCAGCGCGATCCCGGTTCGGTTCAGCCGCAGCCCGGGCACGTGGCCCGCGGCGATGCCGCAGTACGTGACCACGAAGATCACGAGAATCGCGGCCGTTTCCGGCTTCGCGTCGATCAGTGCCACGCTGTCCGAGATGGGGTGGGCAGAGCCTAACGCGGTATCGTGCCTTGGGTGATTCGCCAGCGCACCGCTCCGCGCAGCGGATCCGCCACCAGCGCGGAGCCGCCCCCCGACGACCGGACCTCGAGCTGTTGCAGCGGTCCGTCGGGCAGCGCGAAGACGCCAGACGAAGTCCCTCCGCCGCTCGCGAAGACGCGCAGCTCGATGTGCGTCCAATCGATCGCGCCCGTATGCTGCGCCACCGCGGCGTGCGGAATCACCGAGTTGTTGCGCGCGAGCACGACGATGGGAATCGCCCCAACTTTGATGTCGTGCCACGCGGCGCCGGCGTACGCGCGTCCGGTCTGATAGTCGATCCACGTCCCCGGTGGAAGGTAGACGTTGCGGTGATCGGCTTCGTCGAAGAGCGGCGCGACGAGAAGGTCCGAGCCGAAGAAATACTCGTCGTCGACGAGCCAGGATGTCGGATCGTCAGGAAACTCGAAAAACAGAGCCCGCGTCATCGGCCATCCCTTCTCCGAGGACGCCTTTGCTTGCGCGTAGACGTAGGGCATCAACCGGTACTTGAGCTCGATCGCGCGGCGAAAGTCGACGACGAACGCCGAGTCGTACTCCCAGGGCTCGCGCGGCGGGGCGCCATGCGTGCGCGTGTGCGACGTGAGCGCGCCGAATGGCGTCCAGCGGCGATAGAGGGCGCGCGGCGCGCGCTCGACGAAGCCGCCGATGTCGTGGCTCCAGTACGTGAACCCGGACAGGCCTAACGACAACCCGCCGCGCAGCGTCGCCGCCATCGCCGAGTTGGTGTTCTCGGCGTCGCCCCCCCAGTGCACCGGGTAGCGCTGGCTCCCGGCCCATGCACTCCGCCCCCAGATGATGCCGCCGCCGTTACCGGCGCCGCTGTTCGTGGCCGCCGCGCCTGCCTGACGAGCGCCGGCCGTATTTGCGCTCGCGGTAATTTCCCAGACTGCCTTGTTGTAGCGAAGGGGATAGAGATTGTGCTCGTACCAGCCGGTGCGACCCGACTTGTACAAGCCCGTCAGCGGCGCGCCCTCGCCGAAGTCGGCCTTGATCACCGCGACACCCATATCGAGCAGATTCTCGAGCTTCTGCTGATACCAGCGGACCGCGGCGGGATTGCTGAAATCGAGCGTCGCGTCTTCACCGCCGATGGCGCCGGACTCGTTGCGGACCGCGTAGCCGCCTCGCTCCAGCTCGTCCCAGATCTTGTTGCGTCGCGTGAAGTACGTGTACTGCCAGAGACTGATGCGAAAGCCATTCGCGCGCAGATCGGCGATCATCTTCGACGGATTGTCGAATCGGGTGTGAGAGAACTCGAAATTGCTCTGCCAGTCGGTCTCGAACCATCCGGTGTCGAGGTGCAGCACGTCGGTCGGGATGCGGTACTCGCGCAGCTTGGTCGCGACCTGCCGCACCTCGGCTTCCGATTTGTAGGTGATGCGACTCATCCAGAGGCCGAAGGACCAGAGCGGTGGAACGGGACTGCGCCCGGTGAGCGCGGTGTACTCACTGAGCATGTCCTTCGGATTGCCCAGGAAGATGAACAAATCGATGACGTCATCGCCGGAATAGATGACAGTATGCTGATCGAAGTCGTGGCCGAAGTCGAAGGTGACGGGCGCACTCGTGTGCGCGAACACGCCGTACCCCTTGTTGCTCAGGAAGAACGGCACCGCCTTGTACTGGCGATAGTTCTGCACGCCCTGCCCGTCGCGGAGATACATCACCAGCTTCTGGCCGCGCTTGTCCAGCCGCGTGAACGACTCGCCGGTGCCGTAGATCTTCTCGTCGTGCTGGAGCTCGAAGGTCGCGGCGGTGACGTGGCTGACGTCGCGCGACCGGCGAACGAAGGAGAAGGGCGTATACGGCTGGAACGACGCGGGATCGCCGAGTGATTGCGTGCGCGTGAGCAGTGCGCCGGCGGCGTCGTAGAGCTCGATGTGCCAGGGATACTTCACCAGACGGAGCTCGCCAAAGCGGCCGCGGTATCGGACGACGCTGTCACTCGACTCCACTCTCCACGACCGATCGGACGGAACCGGGCCCGCCAGCATCAGCGAATCGGTATCGTGTCGCTCGTCAGGCGGCAGATCGCGCGTGAAGAGCCGGAGCCGCACCGTACGCGGCGAGACGAACGTGATCTCGAACGGGAGAATCGGATCGCGGTCGTACTCGGTGCCGGGGAACTCGTTCGATGCCGCGCGCACGTAGCCGACGTCCATCTTGTTGAAGGAGAAGGTCGGCTGGAGCACGTAGCGCTCCCATTGCAGGAGCCCCGCACCGGTTGCGGGATCGAACTGCGTGACGCGACGCCCGACGAAGTGCACGTTGTCCGGCGTTTGGAAGTCCTCGCTCACGTCCACGAGGTCGCCCAGAATCCGCGGCTGCGCCCGTGCATGCGGCGCGGTCTGCGCCGGGGCGGCCCGAGCGAGGAGGGCAACGATCAATAGCAACGAGAATCGCGTCACGGGTGTCTCAAGAGAGGTGGCGAACCGCCGAGAACATGTTCGCACGTCGTCACGCTGGCAACGTTTGGATCTTCACCGAATTCCGGGAGATGGCCCGTTTGGTCACTCGATAGTTGTGAACGACAGGACACAGATGAACGCTGATTACGCGGATGAACGCATGATAAGAACAAGAGCGAACGATCTTTTGGAAAAGTCGTTCACATCGCTCTTTCATCAGTGTTCATCTGCGTAATCAGCGTTCATCTGTGTCCTGTCGTTCACAACTACAGAGCGACTTCAGCCTAGCGGATTGTGGCCGCCCTTAGGGGGGCCGTCCCCTCATCGTGGCGGCTCATCACTTCATGCTCGCGCAATCTCGTCCGAATGCGATTCTGTGTCTCGCCGCCAGCGCGCCGACCGCGCGAGGAGACTCATGCTGATACGATCCGCCCACGCCATCGCGCTCGTCGTCATCGGACTGCTCCTCGGCTCCGCATCAGGCCACCTGTCTCCCCGCAAGGCCGTGGTGATCCAACCGGACTCCGCGCGCTTTTCGCAAGTTCTCAACGCGCGTACGACGATTGTCCAGTACCGGGGACGTCGCGCGATCAGGCTCGTGTCGTCAGCGGAGACGTCGGGCAAAGACGAGGACATGCTCGCGATCCTCGCCGGCCACGAATTCAAGGATGGCACGATCGAGGTCGACGTCGCCGGCGCGCCACGCCCCGGCGCTTCCGCGGATTCGCGCGGGTTCATCGGCATCGCGTTCCGCACCGGCGAGCAGGGTGAGTGGTCAGAGGTCTTCTATCTCCGTCCAACCAATGGGCGCGCCGACGATCAACTGCGGCGGAATCATTCCGTGCAGTACATCTCGCACCCGGATTACACGTGGAACCGGCTTCGTCAGGAAAGCCCGGGCGTGTACGAATCCTACGCCGATCTCGTCCCGGGAACGTGGACGCCGATGAA
Source organism: Gemmatimonadaceae bacterium (assembly GCA_036557635.1). Taxonomy (GTDB): domain Bacteria; phylum Gemmatimonadota; class Gemmatimonadetes; order Gemmatimonadales; family Gemmatimonadaceae; genus AG2. The sequence goes on along the minus strand of DATBHD010000265.1, from coordinate 12,192 downwards.
GATCGTGGTGTCGGGCACGACGGCGCGCTTGTACGTCAACGGCGCGCAGCAACCGTGCTTGGTCGTGACCGATCTCAAACACGGCGACGGACAAGGGCGCATCGCGCTCTGGGCGCACGTGGAGACGGACGCTCACTTCGGCGTCCTGCGCATAACGACGCACTGATTCACCTCTAATCCCGAGGAGCGAAGCTGCCTGCCCCGAGGAGCGCTAGCGACGAGAGGACGCGGGATCTGCTTTTCACTCTGGACCAAAAGCAGATCCCTCACTACGCTCGGGATGACAGCTGCACCCGACCTACTTCGGCTCGACGCGGAGGTTGGAGAAGTATGCCTCGCTGCTGATGCGCGCCCAGAGCGCGATTTTGCCGTGACTCTCGCCGAGCTTGAGATCGTTCACAATGAGGCACGGTTGCGTCGCGCCGTTCACGTAGAGCCGCGCCTTGTTCCCGGTCACCTCGATCCGAAGCCTGGTCCACGCCCCCGGTTCCACGTCGACATACGACTCGTACACACCGGGACTCTCCTGACGCAGCCGCTGCCAGGAGTAGTCGGGGTCGGCTTCGTACTGTGTCGAGCGATTGCGAAAGAGCTGATTGTCCAGGCGCGTGTTCTCAGGGCGAATGTAGAATCGTTCGGCGCTGTCGCCGTGTATGCGGAACGACACGCCGACGATCCCCTTGAAGCCGCTCACGTCTTCGGCCTTCGAGTACCCCTGACGCCGCGCGCCGGCGACGTCGACCTCGATCACGCCATCCTTGAAGTCGGTCTCCGTGAGTACCGCGACCAGCGCTTGATCCGTGTCCCGCTCGTGCCCGACGAGCGGCGCGAGCTTGAGCGCATGGCGGCCGCGGTAGTCGACCCACAAGGCGCGCGCATTGATCAGCGCAAGCTTGGTCGTGGAATCGAGCCGGATCTTCGGGCGCACCTGTGTCGCGCGGCGGCCGTGTGGAGCCGCGGCGGCGAGGAACGCGAACACGAGGATGCTCGGACTCGTTATGCTCTTCAGCATCGCAGCAATGGCTCCGCTAGGGTGTCGTCGTGATCCAGATCTCCCACCGGCCACTCCGATTGCTCTGGAACGCGATGCGCTTTCCGTCGGGAAACCAGCTCGGGAGCTCGTCTTGATACGGCGCCGAGTGCGCGCCCAGCTTCGTGGCGGCGCCGGTGGCGACGTCGACGATCCATATGTGGCTGCTCGTTTTCTTCGGATCGGCTTTGTCGAAGACGTCGCTCTGAACTGCCAGCCGGCTCCCGTCCGGCGACCAGCTCGGGCACTGCGCGTTGCCCTCGGCGGTCGAGAAATGCGTGAGCTGCCGGCGTGTCGTGTCGGCGAGGCTGACGAGCCAGACCTGGATCTGTCCCGAATCCGAGCGCGAGGTCGCGACATAGCGGTCGTCGGGAGAGATCGCGCTGCAGTAGTACGCCGCGGTCCCCGGCGTCAGTCGCCGCCGATTCGATCCATCGAGCGCGCTGGCGTAGAGCTGCATCGTTTGCCAGGGCATCTCACCGAACACGAGCGTCGAGCCGTCGTGCGTGACGCGGACGCCCGCGCCGTGGAATCGCGCGAGCACTGCTCGCTCGTCTCGGTCGAGCGGCACCGAGTACAGCGTTCCGGTGCCGTCACTCGCCATCAGCGCGATCGCGACGCGCTCCGACGAGAGCCACCCGGCGACGCCCTTTCCGCCGGCCCAACTCGTTAGGCGCCGAACGTTGGAGCCGTCCATGTTCATGACGTACAGGTCCGACGCGCTGTCGCGCTTCGACTCGAATACGATGCGACGGCCGTCCGGCGAGACGATGGGACGCTCGCCGACGCTCAGCATCTGTTGAGCGCTGCCGGTCAACGGGATCAGCGCGAGGGGGAAGGCCGCGCACCACCGGTATCGCATGCCCCACGATACTACGAGCGACCACGCGCAGCTGTGCGAGTTTGGTTAAGGACCGCCAGGCTGTGACGAACCGATGGGCTCGAAGACGTCTCCATCCCATCGATTGGCCGTCGCGAATCGTCGCCTCCGGCACGGCTGGTGCCTGACGTAACCCCCCCGCGCGGCGTACGCGCCGCGCCCTTCAACTTGTCGGAGGAGTGAGTATGTCGGCAAAGCAGGTGATTCGAAGCGTGGCATCGGTCGCGGCTTGCATCGCGATGGTTGCCATGCCCGCACGGGCGCAGCAGCGCGTCCTGCTCGATTGGTCGGGGCGAGTGGACAGCGTAGCGCGCATCAGCATTCAGGGCGGCGGCGCCCGCGTGAGCATCGTCGGAACGCAGAACAACGGCGCCGGTAATTTGCACGTTCGTAACGAGCTCCCACATCGCGATGGAACGGTCACCGTGCAGATCGCCTCGGGTCGGGGCGACGTCGACGTCGTCCAGCAGCCGCGGGCGGACAACGACTACACCGCGATCGTGCGCATTCGCGATCACAGCCACGGCCTCGATGACTATCGACTCACTGCCCTGTGGACGCCTGGTGAGGTGACGACGAGTGAGGTCGCGGGCGAGGTCGAGCGACCATATCGCGGCGCGAACGTGCGCGACGTCGGTTTGCTGCATTGGTCGGGGGACGTGGACAAGACGGTGGTCGTGCGTTGGCGCGGCAGCCGCGCCATGCTGCAGACCGTCGGCGGCGCGGCGCCACGCAACGTCCGCGCGGACGTCGCCGGCATCGGGCTGCCCGATCGCGACGTCACGCTGCGCCTCGTCCAGCGCGAGGGACGCGGCACGGTGATCGTGTCGCAGCAGCCGTCGTCCGGCAACGATTACACGGCCGTGATCCAGGTCAGCGATCCACAGGACGGCTACGGCCACTACGACTTCGACGTCGTGTTCGACCGCCCGCGCCGTCCATAGCTCTCCTTGTCATCCCGAGCGTGGCGAGGGATCTGCTTTCTGAGGTGCTTCGGTCAAAAGCAGATCCCTCGTCCTCTCGTCGCTAGCGCTCCTCGGGGCGGGCAGCTGGGCTCCTCGGGACTACAGCTCACCACCGTCGTTAGGCAGCGGCGGAATGCGCTCAACAGCGTAGTAGGATTTCTTACTCTACGCAACAACAGCGCGACTCTCACGATGGAGGTATAGAGGAAACTGCGAAACGAATGCCATGTCGGCATTTCCCTGACTGGACGTGACACGCGTGAGGCCGATTTTGGTAGTCGGTAGTAGAGCTCGCAGGGCCCGTCTCGCCACCCCACGTTACGGTCAGCCCCCATTGTCGGCCTTAGCTGAACAGACTCCCCTCCAGGCAGAACCCGAAAAGGTAGGACGCCGTCGTTTTCTCGCGCGTGTGAGCGCCATCGGTGCCGCCATCAGTACGGTGCTGGTCGCGATCCCCGTCCTGCGGGCGCTGATTCCTCCCGGTGCCCGGCGGTCGGCGGCGGGTGACTGGGTGAAGGTCGCCGACGATACCGCGCTGCTCGACATCGGCGTGCCGATTCGCGTCAACTTCGTGCAGAGCGTCCAGGACGCCTGGGTCGAGACGCGCACGCTCAATGGGGTGTGGTTGTACACGGATGACGGCGAAAAATTCAAGGCGTACAACGCCCACTGCACGCACCTCGGTTGCAGCTACGTCTACGACCACGAGCGAAAGGACTTCTTCTGTCCCTGTCACCGCGGCCAGTTCGACGTAAAAACTGGCGCGGTGCTCGCTGGCCCGCCGCCTCGCCCACTCGACGAGCTCGAGGTGCAGGTGCGCGATGCCTCGGTGTACGTCAAGTACAAGGATTTCCGCCTTGGCGTACCCGAGCGGATCGAGGCATAGGATGATGCGCACCCTCGGCCGCTGGCTCGACGATCGCCTGGATCTCACTGGGCTTCGACGGACGCTTCTCGACCGGCCGGTGCCGCACAATCTGACGTGGTGGCACACGATGGGGAGCGCAACGCTCGCCGTCTTTCTCGTGCAACTCGTGACTGGCGTCGTGCTCGGCATGTACTACTCCGCGTCGCCCGACCACGCGCACGAGAGCATTCGATATCTCGAGAGCACGGTCGCCAGCGGGCGCGTCCTTCGCGGAATCCACCATTGGGGCGCGTCGGCAATGGTGGTTCTCACCGTTGCACACATGCTCCGCGTGTTCACGATGGGCGCGTACAAGTATCCGCGAGAGGCCAACTGGCTGCTTGGCGTCGCGCTGCTTTTCATCGTTTTGGGGTTTGCCTTCACGGGATATCTCCTGCCCTGGGATCAGAAGGCATACTGGGCGACACAGGTCGGCACCAACATCGCGGGCACCACGCCGTTGATCGGCGGAGCGCTCGTCACGTTTCTTCGCGGCGGGGCGCAGCAGGGCGCCGCGACCCTGGCGCGGTTCTACTCGATGCATGTGTTGTTGCTGCCGATGCTCCTCAGCCTGATCGTCGTGCTGCATCTGGTGATGGTCGTTAGGCAGGGCGTCGCGCCGCGGGCCGCGGAGCTCGAGAAGAACGCACCGCCTCGGACGACCAACGTCGCGTACCCGAGCTACTATCGTCATCGGGTGCACGACGCAAAGACTGGAGGCTACCGCTTCTGGCCGGACATCATCGCGAAGGATGTGATCGTCGGGACGGGCGTCGTCGCGATGCTCGTGCTCGTCGGCGCGCTGGTGGGCGCGCCGTTGGAGGCGCCGGCAGATCCGACGGATGCGTCCTACGTGCCCGTGCCCGAGTGGTACTTCTTGCCATTTTATCAATTGCTCAAGTTGGTGCCCGGCTCGTGGGAAAGCGCGGTGGCAGTGGGGGTGCCGATGGCGCTCGTGCTCGCGCTCCTGCTGCTCCCGTTCTTCGACACGCGCAGCGCGCGGTCGATCACCAAGCGACCAGGGTCCGCGTTCGCCCTGGGTGGCATCGCGGTGACGACGGCGCTGCTGCTCGGGGCGTCGATACGGGAGGAGCCGAAGAACGCGCCCGCGCCGGAAGTGGGACGGATTCTCACGTCGGCGGAGCGCGCGGGGCGAACGCAGTTCGAGCGGCAGCAGTGCGCGGGATGTCACCGAGTCGCCGGCATGACCGCCGCGAAGAAGGAAGACGCTCCCGATGCCCCGGACCTCACCGAGGTCGGACTGCGACACTCCGCCGCCTGGATGCACAGCTTCATCGAAGATCCGGTGCGATTCCATCCCGCGTCGAAGATGCCTGCGTATGGCCCGCCGAACCTCACGCATCAGGAGATCGAGGAGCTCGCGGTTTACCTGACGTCGCTTCGTGGTCGACCCGGCCTCGGGCCGCGACAACCGCAATTCAACGACACGTTCCCGGAACCCCTCAAGCCAAAGGAGAAGAAGTGAAGATGCGTCCATTCACCGCAGCCACGGCGGTCGTGCTGGTCGCTGGGACGCTGGCGAGTCGTCTCGCGAGCGCCGCCGCTGCGAATCAGGAGCCCGCGGGCAAGGCGCCTTACGAGGAGAACTGCCGCAAATGCCACGGCGTGCGCGGCGTGCCGCCAAAAACGATGAAAGCAAAGTTCCCGAAGATCGTCACCTTCGATTCCTCCTTCTTCTCGCAGCGGTCCGATGACTCGGTCGTGACGGTCCTCACCAAGGGCAAGAACGACGATATGAAGTCGTTCAAGGATAAGATCACGCACGATCAGATGGTCGCGGTCGCGGCCTACATCAGGTCGTTCGCGAACAAGACCTAGGTGGACCGGAAGCAAGGCGTGGTACGCCCCCGTAACGGGACGTTTGGAGGTACGATGCGGAGCTTGCGATCGGCAATAGCTGTCACACTGCTCGCGTTAGGCGTGCGCCCGATGCGGGGGCAGGTCACGCAATCGGCCGCGCCGGCGCCGCCAGCGGGATACGCGGGGACCTCGGCGTGCCTCGAGTGCCATGCACGAGAGGGGGCGATCTTCGCCGGTACGGTCAAGGGACGCCTCCTCATCAGTCGTCCGCGCGACAGCCATGAGGCATTGGGGTGCGAGAGCTGTCACGGCCCCGGGAAAGACCACGCGCAATCCGGCGGCGAAGAAATCGGACAACTAGTAACGTTCAGCGCCAAGACCAAGACCAGCGTCAAGGCGCGGGACGCCGTTTGCCTGAGCTGTCACGAGAAGACGGCCCGCGTCATGTGGCAGGGGAGCGCGCACGAGACGCGTGACGTCGGATGCACGAGCTGCCACACGCTCATGCACTCCGCCTCCGACCGATCGAATCTGCGGGCGGCGACGGTGCCGGCAACGTGCGGCGGCTGCCACCGGCAGCGCGTGAGCCAAATGCTGCGCGCGTCACACATGCCGGTGGGCGAGCAGAAAATGGATTGCACGGCATGTCACAACCCGCACGGCTCGCCCAATGAAAAATTGCTCATCGCGAGCTCGGTGAACGAAGTGTGTTACACGTGCCACGCCGAGAAACGCGGTCCCTTCCTCTGGCAGCATCCGCCGGTGATCGAGAGTTGCGCCAACTGCCACGACTCGCACGGCACCGCGTATGAGAAGTTGCTTAAGGTTCCGAAACCACGACTGTGCCAGCAGTGCCATGACCCGACTTCGCATCCGACGCAGCCGCGTGGCATCACGGCGGTCGACGCCCGGTTCATTCGCGGCCGGCAGTGCTCCGACTGTCACTTCAACATTCACGGTTCGAATCATCCGTCAGGCAAGTTCTTCACCCGATAGCCCCTGACCGGAGACGAAGCATGCGCGTCAGGACGTGCATTTCACTCATGAGCCTAACGGCGATCGCGGCGACGGGCACCGCCGCCGGCCAGGCCGCAAGGAAGGACAGCGCGGTGACTCCGGCGGGAGCGCCCGCCGCCTCGAAGGCCAGGGCGGACTCGATGATCGCCGCCTCCATAGCGGGGAGTCCGCTGCCGTCGCTCGGCGCCGGCTCCACTATCGCCGGCGTCGAGATCGGCTATCGGTCGTTCTCCGATCTCCCGCTCCTGATTGATCGCGCAAAGTTCGAGGAGTACCGCAACGTTCCGAGCGGCCCCGCGCTCCTCAACTTTCTCTTGGGCTACACGGCCTACGACAGCCTTACGGTGTGGCAGCTCAACGGAACCAACGTCGGCCAGCTCGATCAGGCGCTCCGCCTCAGAGGCAACAGTCCCGGTGTCTTCGACCTGCAGCTCCGCTGGGATCGCATCCCGCACGTCTTCAGCACGAACGCTCGATCGTTAGGCAGCCAGCCGAGCCCGGACGTGTTCGTGCTCCCCAATCCACGGCCGGACACGGCCGCGTGGAATCAAACGTCACCGTACCTCTCGCCGGTGCGAACGGAATGGAACGCAGTGCGAAGCGCGGCGACATACACCCCGTCACCGAGCTGGGACCTGCGGGCCGAGGTCACGAACATCGACAAAAAGGGGAGCCGCCCGATGGGCATGGCGTTCGGATCGCCGGGAAACAACCTGCGCGAGATCCTCGAGCCGATCGACCAGAACATGCGCGACATCAAGCTCACCCAGGCGTACTCGGGGTCGCGCTTCCAGCTCGTCGGTACGTACGACCTCTCCCTCTTCTCCAATCACTACTCATCGGTCACGTCCGACAATCCTCTCCTCGTCGCCGATCAATCGACCGCGGGCTCGTCGCGTGGCCGCACCGCGCTCGCTCCGAGCAATCACGCACAGACGGGCGTCGTCACCGCGGCGCTCAGTCTGCCGCTCCGGACCCGGTTCACCGCGAGCGGGAGCTACAGTCTGTGGAACCAGGACCAGCAGTTTCTGCCGGCAACGATCAACAGCGCGATCCCGAATCCCTATCTCTCCCAGATGCCGCTGAGTCTGGGCGGGCACTCGGGTACGTCGTCCGTCAACCTGTCGGCCGTCAGCCGCCCCGTGACGCCACTCACGCTCACCGTGCGGCTCCGAACGTTCTCGTTCCGCGACCGCGTGAACGTGGACTCGATGCCGATCATCATCGTCAACGATCGATCCATCGAGGCCGCCGAGGAGCGAGAGAGCCTCCCCTTCACGAGAAAGAACACGGACGCTGGAGCGACGTGGAGGGTGGCGCGGCTCCCGCTCACCGTTTCCGCCGGCTACGGGTGGGAATCCTGGTCGCGCAGCGAGGCGCGCAATGTCGCTCACCTGAAAGAGGAGACACCGCGTGCCGCACTGGACTTCGTGCCATTCTACTGGATGTCGCTCGACGCGAGCTACACGAGAGCCCAGCGGCGCATTCATGGTGAGTACATTCAAAACACCCCGGACGATCTGCCGTTGCACCGCCGCTTCGACCAGGCGAACCGCAACCGCGAGCGTACCAACCTCCTCGCGACGGTGACGCCGCTCGATCAGCTGGCGCTGTCGGGAACCTGGACCGTGGGACACGACGAATACCCCGACTCACCGTACGGTCTCCAGAGCGACCGGACGAACGTCGAAGGGGGCGACATCTCGTGGACGCCGGCGCAGCGATTCTCGGTCAACGCCGGCCTGACGCGCGAGGTGTTCCACACACGGCTCAGCTCCAAGTACCGCGCGACCGGTCAGCTCGACAACCCGACCTACGATTGGATCGCGAACAACGACGACGTGGTGCGGACGGCCAGCGCTGGTTTCCGTGCGACGCTCATCCGGGATCGTCTCGAAGTGGGCGGGCGAGTGGATTGGTCGAGTGCCCGGTTCCTAATGGCGACGTACAACCCGCTCACGCCAACCGGCGGCACGGCGGCGCAAAACTTCAGCGCGACGGCATCGGACCTTCCCGAAGTGACGCAGCAGTACCAGCCTATGTCACTCTTCGCGACCTTGCTCGTGACTCCCGATTGGGCAATGACGCTGCGGTACGATACGGAGCGCTGGGCGCAAAATGATTTCCGGACGCTCGGTCTCCAGCCCGCGGAAGGGAACGGGATCTTCCTCGGGAACAACCTCGATGACTACCGGGCGAGGTACTTCACGATCGTGATGACGTTCCGTCCGTCGCTGCTCAGGGTCGCTAGGCCGGCGCTCTAGCCCGCTCGCGGCGCTCGGCGTGATCGATCCCGTCGAAGCCATGCGGAACGACGGCAGCCAGCCCTCGTTCCCACTCATTCACCGAGCCGGAAGAGCCATGGAGCGCTCGATCGCTTGACATCATCAATCGGCGTGGGTAATTGCTCGAAGCTGTCGATTGCGTAGATCCTCCACGCCGGAGTGTTCCGTGTCTGACGAACGCGCCTCTGTCACGCCGCTCGTGCCCGATGCCGTCACGCGCCGTGACTTCCTGATTCGCGCCGGTCAAGTGGGCTGCGCGCTCACCGTGCTCGGACCAGCGGGCCGCCACGAGCTCGAGCGCCTGACGACATCGCTCACGCCACAGCAGGTCGCCGCGCTCTACCCGGGACTCCATTGGCGGATGCTCGGCCCCTTCCGCGGCGGACGCGTCGCCGCGGCGACCGGCGTTCCGGGCCGGCCTAACGAGTTCTACTTCGGTGCCGTCAATGGCGGCGTCTGGAAGTCCATCGACGCCGGGCGTGTGTGGAAGCCGGTGTTCGACTCGCAGCCGGTCGCGTCGATCGGGGCCATCGCCGTCGCGCCGTCCTCGCCCGACGTCGTCTACGTCGGTAGCGGCGAATCGACGCTGCGCGACTCCGTCGGCTTCGGGAATGGCATGTACAAGTCGACCGACGCGGGAGCAACCTGGACGCACATCGGCCTCGACGATACGCAGCACATCGGCAAGATCGCGGTCGATCCGCGCAATCCGTCGGTCGTCTTCGTCGCGGCGATCGGCCACCTGTATGCGCCGAGCGCCGAGCGCGGCGTCTTTCGCTCGCGCGACGGCGGCCGAACGTGGCAGAAGGTGCTGTTCAAGAATGCTGATGTCGGCGCCGTCGAGGTCGCGATTGATCCCACCAACTCGAACGTCGTCTACGCTGGTCTTTGGAACACGCGTCGCCCGCCCTGGTACACCTACGCGCCGACGAATGGGCCGGGCGGGGGCATCTTCAAGTCGACGGATGGCGGCAACAGCTGGAAGCAGCTCACGAGCGGCCTTCCGCCGCAGGGCATCGGCCGAACGGGCATCGCCGTCGCGCCGACCGACCCGCGCCGCGTGTACGCGGTCGTCGACTGCCTCGTACCCGAGGTGGGCGCGGCGCCGACTGCTCCGAGCGCGCCGGCTCCCGCCGGCCGCGGCGGCCGTGGCGGCGCGGCGCCCCCACCGATGCAAGGTGGGTTCTTCCGCTCCGACGACGCCGGCGAGACCTGGACGCGTCTCTCGAACGATCAGGCGCTCTGGGGTCGAGGCTGGTACTTCGAGAAGGTGACGGTCGATCCGCGGAACGCGGACATCGTCTACGTGCCTAACGTGGCCGTGAATCGCTCGAAGGATGGCGGCCATACCTGGGTCGCCCTGCGCGGGTCACCGGGGGGCGACGACTATCACCAGCCGTGGGTATCGCCAGACGACCCGAACGTAATGATCGTCGCCAGCGATCAGGGCGCGATCATCACGCACAATGCGCGCACCGAAGACCCGCGCGACGTGACGTGGAGCTCCTGGCTCAACCAGCCGACGGCGCAGATCTACCACGTCTCGGTCGATTATCGCTTTCCGTACTGGGTGACGGGCGCGCAGCAGGACTCGGGCGCCGTCGCCGTACGCTCGCGCGGCAAGTTCGCCGAGATCTCGATGCGCGACTGGGAGCCGATCGGCGCCGGCGGCGAGAGCGGCTACACCGCGGGCGACTCGCTGCATCCCGGCATCATCTTCGGCGGCACGGGTCAACGCTGGGACCTGGAGAACAACATCGCGATGCGCGGCACGGCCGAGCCGGCCGTTCCCGAGGGCGATACTCCGCGCGCCGACTGGACGCAGCCGCTCGTCTTTTCGCGGGCCGATCCGCGCGCGCTGTACTACGCCAATCAGTATTTGTTCAAGACGACCGACGGCGCGAAGACGTGGACGCGTATCAGCCCCGATCTCACGCGAGCCGACCCCGGCGTCCCGTCGAATCTGGACGCCGCCGCCGCGGCGCAGGTGGATCGCAACGGCAGGCGCGGCGTCATCTACACCATCGCGCCCTCGCCGCTGCGCGCGCCGACGCTCTGGGTCGGCACCGACGACGGCGCCATCCACCTAACGACGGACGACGGCGCCACGTGGCAGAACGTCACGCCCCGAGAGCTGTCGGCGTGGAGCCGAGTGACGACGATCGATGCGTCGCATTTCGACGTCAACACGGCGTACGCCAGCGTCGACCGCCACCAGCTGCAGGACCTCGACCCATACATCTATCGCACGCGCGATGCCGGAAAGACGTGGCAGAAGATCACGCGCGGACTCCCCGGCGGAGTGTACGTGCACGTCGTGAAGGAGGATCCGGCGCGCCGGGGGCTGCTCTTCGCCGGCACCGAGCGCGGCGCCTACATGTCATTCGACGACGGCGACAACTGGGAGCCGCTGCAGCTCGATCTCCCGGTCACGTCGGTGCGTGATTTCGAAGTCTATGGAACTGATCTCATCGTCGCGACGCACGGCCGCGGCTTCTGGGTCATCGACGACATCAGCTCGCTGCGCCAGGTGACGCCGGCGATTCTCGCCGGTGACGCGTATCTGTTCAAACCTGGCGACGCGATCAACGTCATGCAGGGCGGCGACAATGGTACCCCGCTCCAGAAGGACGAGCCCCAAGCGACCAATCCGCCTAACGGCGCGGTGATCGATTACTATCTCAAGACGGCCCCCACCGGTCCGGTCACGATCGACATCCTCGACTCGAACGGAAACGTGCTCTACACGTTCTCGGCGCAGACGTCAGCCGAGGGACCGTCGCCCGGTGGTCGCTTCGGAGGGGGAGGAGGTGGTGGCCGCGGTGGCCGCGGCGGCGGCATTCCGAATGTGTCGTCGCTCTGGCGCGCGACACCGGAGCCGTTCAGCAGCGCCGCCGGCATGCATCGCGTCGTATGGAATCCGATCGCCCCGTCGCCTAACGCTGGCGGCCGGGGCGGCGGTCGCGGCAATCAATTCACGCCGCTCACCGGCACATTCACGGCGCGCCTCACCGTGGCCGGAAAGACCTACACGCAGAGCTTCGTTGTAAAACCAGATCCACGCGGATGAGGGACGCGGGATGCGGGACGCGCGACCCGCATCCCGCATCGCGCGCTAGGTAGCGTACCCCGCGTCCCGCGCGTGCGTCATGAGCATCTCCTGCATCAGGCGCCGGCCACGGAAGAGTCGCGACCGCACGGTGCCGACGGGAATGCCGAGAATCGTCGCCGCGGCCTCGTACGGATGATCCTCGACATCAACGAGCATCAACGTCGACTGGAAAGGC
>DATBHD010000264.1:0-18839 GCA_036557635.1 Gemmatimonadaceae bacterium | reverse complement strand
CCGGCGTCGAGCCAGCCAACGGCGAGTCCCAGCCCGATTCCGGCGAGGGCGAAACTCGAGTCTCCGGCTATCGCCGCGCGATAATGCGGCACCGCATCCTCGAAGCGACCGCGCCGGCTGAGCGCCTGCGCCTGTATGTATTCGCGTAGAGTCGCCAGCGATCGCTCGCCGAGCGAAGCAATCGCCCGCGCATCCTCTCCCGCCCGCAGCGCGAGCAGCTGCGCGACAAGACGATCCACGAGGACCGGCACGCTGTCTTGCGCACCTTCGACACTCGCCTGACGCACCGATCCACGCGCCACGTCGCGCAGGCCAGCGGTGAGGCTCACCCGCTGACCGCTCCCACTCACGCTGCCGAGCAGGAGCTGCGACGCCCCGAACCGACGCGCGATACTCAGCGCCGTCTGCTCATCCACCTCCGAGGTGTCGCTCCCTCCAGCCCGATGCCACACCACGAGCAGCGAACGCGGGTCCACGACGCGCGCCGATCCAATGAACTTTGCCGAGAGCAGATCCACCATTCCTTCGCGCAACGAGTGGAGCAGCGGGTCGCCTCCGCTCACGCGAAAAGGAAGAACCGCGATGAGGTCCGGATCGAGCGCCTCACGCGAGGAGCCATACACATACCGGGTGACGGCGATGCCGGCGACGACGGCTGCGATCGCCGCCAGCCACCGCCAACGACGAGCGGCGGTCGTTCGTCGCGCGCGGCGCTGATCCGACAGGGCGTCGAGCTCCTCGAGCAGCTCGCCGGCCGAGCGTGGGCGACGCTCGGGCGCTTTCTGCAGACAGCGCATAACGAGCGCCGTCAAGCGCGGGGGAATATCGTGCCTCGCGTTCGCCAGCGGCGGCGGCGGCTCCCGCAGGTGCGCGGACAACACCTGCTGCACCGGCAGGTGGCCGAAAGGCGGCTCGCCGGTAAGGAGCTCATAGGCGAGACATCCGAAGGCGTACAGGTCCGCGCGATGGTCGGAATCGGGATCGCCGCGGAGCTGTTCGGGCGGCATGTAGCCGGCCGTGCCTAACGTTGCTCCCGGACGGGTGATGGTATCGGCGACGATCCCCGATCGCGACGCGAACAGCGCTTTCGCGACGCCGAAGTCGGTCACGAGCGCGTGACCATTGCTCAGCAGGATGTTGTCGGGCTTGATGTCCCGATGCACGACGCCGTGCGCATGAGCGTACGCCAGCGCGTCGGCGACCTCGCGCAGAATGTGCAGTGCCTCGTCGAAGGGGAGGACGCGCTGTCGCTCGAGACGTGCCCGCAGCGACTCGCCTTCGACCAGGGGCATCGTGTAATACGGCAGACCGCTCAGATCGCCCGCGGTGAGCACGGGGACGATGTGCGGATGCTGCAATTGCGCCGCGAACAGGATCTCGCGCTTGAAACGCTCGACGCTCAGGTCGGCTGTGACATCCGGCACCAGGACCTTGAACACCACCCGGCGGCGGAGAGCACGTTCCTGAGCGACGAAGACGCGGGACATTCCCCCGCCCGGGAGCTCGTGCGCGAGGAAATACGCCGAACCGATGGACTCCTGCAGATGGTCCCGGAGGTCAGCCACCGCGACCGCGCTAGAGAGAAGACCGTCTCAATATGGCACGAGTACGACGTTCTCACGACCTCCTCGCCGAACGGGGGCGCGCGCCGAACTCGTAGCGCAAACCGACGCGCAGTCCCCAGCGGAGCGAGCCGTCACGTCCCGACGTCCGCATCGGAAGAGCGACGACATTCCAGTGCGGTGCCGGCGCCATCGCGTAGCCGAGCAAGGCGCCGGCGAGCGTGCCGCCAAGCGTGATCAGTAGCGACGGGCCCCAGTACGTGCTGTCATTGTCATAGGCACGCTGCATCTCCTGCACTTCTTCCGCGCACGCGGGCCGATTGTTGGCGCAGCGGACGACGGCGGCGGCGCCCCCCGCTACCGTGCCCACGACCGCCATGACGGTCACCACTTGATCGCGAGTGTTCGCGTCGCGCTCGACTTCCAGGCGCGCAATGTCCCTCCGGGAGAGGGCGACGATCACACTCGTGTCGGCATCAGGCGCGATGAGCACCGAGTCACCGTCGATCGCGCGGAACCTGCCCACTATGGGCGATCTGTCGGCCGCACTACGATGGACGCGAACGTGTTGTCCGCTGCCGGTAAGAATCGAATCAGCCGCTCGAGTGGTCTGGCAAAACGCGACGTGACCAGCACACACCAGCACCAAGACGGCAGCGACGACATCGACACTTCGGGTGACAATGCGCATACGAGGCTGACCCGTCGTTAGGGGGCGGTGTCGCGGAGAACCCTCGAACCGCCCGGGTGATATCGCGCCTGACAGCGAAAGTTCCATTCGGGCTCGCGGTCACCGCTGGCGAGGAAGCCGAGCTCGAGGCCTCGAGCACCGCGCTGGACGGCGCGAACTCAACTGGTCCGTCGCGGCACTACCAGCTCTACCATACGCCGAGTACACGGCGCCGAATCCTGTAGCGATATTTGGAGTTCGACGTGCTGCGAATCGAGGGCGACCCGGTCGCGCGTCCTCGCCCAGCCATGAGCCAGGCAGGCTTGAGTGATGTCTAATGTCGTGTCGGCTCGCGGCGTCGTTGCCGGAATGAAAGAGCGCTGATGGTCGTCGGGCACTTCGGCATCGCGCAATTTGGCAAGGCGGCGCGCCGCGAGCTTCCGCTCGCGTGGCTCGTCGTCGCCGCATACCTGCCTGACATCGTCCGCGAGCCGTTGACGCTCGTCACGAGGCAGCACGAGTTATTCTCGCACTCACTCCCCGCGGTGACGGTTCTGGCGCTCGCGATCGCCACGCTCTGGCGGCTTCGGGGGGGCACGTTCCTCGCCGCCGGGGTCCTGGCGCTCGCGTGCCTCTTGCACTGGCCGGCCGACGTCTTCACCGGCTGCAAGCCGACGACGTTTCATGGGCCATGGCTCGGACTCGTCTCCTATCGACGTCCGGTCAACGACCTGCTCGTCGAGGGAGCGATCCTCGTCGGCGGCTGGCTCGTCGCGCGACGCCGTGGCGTCGCCATCGGCCGCCCCTGGCTCGCGTTAGGCCTCGCCGTACAACTCGCGTTCCTGATCTCCATGTACGCGGGCTCCGAGTTCTTCATCGGCAAGCGTGAATGGATGTGGGAGCCGTCGGTCTCGCTCATCCCGCGTCCGCACGTGCTCGAGAAGACGCCGTGTCGGGCGCCCGACCAGTGACCGAGACAACACACGCGGGGAGTCGCGTCTACGGCAGGACGGGAAGGTCGATCCGCGACGCCCGCATCGCGGAGTGGTAGACGCGCTCCGTCGCCTTGATGAAGTCCGCCGGGTTCGCGTCATAAATGTCGACGAAGCTTTGCGGATTCCGGTCGACGAGAGGGAACCAGGTGCTCTGAATGTGGAGCATGATCCGGTGTCCCTTCTTGAAGGTGTGCAGCACGTCGTCCATGGCGAACGTGACCTGCTCGACCTTCCCGGGCACGAAGGCTTCGGGACGCGAGTAGCTATTTCTGAACTTCCCGCGCATCACGTCGCCGCGCACGAGCTCCTGGAAGCCGCCTTTGGTCGCGTTGGTGGCGGCGTCGCTATCGGGGTGCACGTCGATCAGCTTCACGATCCAGTCGCTGTCGGTGCCGCTCGTCGACACGAAAAGCGTCGGCCGCACCGAGCCGGCAATCGTCAGGTCCGCCGCCAGCGGCTCGCTCTGATACACCAGTACGTCCGGCCGCGTCGAAGTGAAGCGCTGGTCGTACGCCATGTAGTCCGGCTTCATCCCGGTGTCGTGCCGCTCCAGGAACGGGACGGGCGCGGCCGGGTCGCTCACGTACTGGTCGAATCCCTCGCCCTCCTTTTCCAACGGCGCGACGAGCGAGAGAGTGCCGCCGGTGTGCAGATAGAGCGACCTGGGCGCCGCCGTGCTCGGCGGCCAGGAGTTGAAAGTACGCCAGCGGTTGGTGCCAGTCTCGAACGCTGTCGCCGCCGCCAGAGCGAGGTCTTCGCCGCCCTCCAAATAGTGTTTGAAAAACGGAAACTCGATGCTGTCGCGGAAAAATTCACTGGTCCTCGAGCCGAAGCGCAGATCGCCAAGCGCCTCACCGGTTCCGCGACTCCATTGCCCGTGCGACCAGGGACCGAGGGCGATGCGGTTCGAGGTCGAGGGACTCTGTCGGGAGATGGCTTCGTGCACGAGCAGCGCGCCGTGTAGGTTGTTGGCGTCGTACCAGCCGCTCACCGTCAACACCGCGGGCGCGACGTTGTTCAGATGCGGCGCCACCCGGCGTGCCGCCCAGAAGGCGTCGTCGGTTCCATGCGCCATCATGTCGTTCCAGAAGGGCGAGGCGCCCTTGAGGTACCTCTTGTCCGCGTTCGAGAGCGGCCCCAGCGCGAGGAAGAAGGCATAGCCGTCGTCCGTCCCGAAATCGAAGCGGTGCGGGCGCTCCGTCGTCGGCCTGGGCCGCGCGAGGCCACTCGTCGCAAAGAACTCGAACGCGCTCGCGAGCAGAAAGGCGCCGTGGTGGTGCACGTCGTCGCCGAGAAACCAGTCGGCCTGCGGCGCCTGCGGCGACGCGGCCTTGAGCGCGGGATGAGCATTCACTAATGCCGCGGCCGTGAAGAAGCCGGGATACGAGATTCCCCAGATGCCGACGCGCCCGTTGTTGTGGGGCACGTGCGCGATCACCCAGTCGATCGTGTCGTAGGCGTCGGTGCTCTCGTCGGTCGAGAGCGCACCGGCCATGCCGCGCCAGGGGGTCATGTGGACGAAGTTGCCCTCGGACATGAAGCGTCCGCGGACGTCCTGATACACGAAGATGAACCCTTCGTCGGCAAACCGCGGCGACGGACCGAGCGAGCGCGGATAGGCCGTCGGCCCGTACGGGCCGACACTGTACGGCGTCCGCGTGAGCATGACGGCGTAGCGGCGCGAGGTGTCGCGCGGTTGATACACGACAGTGAAGAGTCGCGTCCCATCGCGCATCGGAATGCGCAGCTCCGTCTTCAGGTAGCGAGACTCGACCGTCGGCGCCGACTGTGCCGAGCTCGTGGCGATGGATCCAACCGAGAGGAGAGCAGCGAACGCGACCGTCGACGCGGTTTTCATGGCTGTACCTGCTCGAGCAAGTAGAAGGAGCGCGCCGTCGCCGAATCGCGGCGGAGTCCAATCACGAGATACCCGTTGGCCAGCGCCCACTGAAAGTGCTCGCGCGTCGCGGCGTGCCAAGCGCGCGCTTCGGCGGGGGCGTGGGCGAGCAGCTGCGAAAAGTCAGACGGGATCTCGAGCCGCACGCGCGGCGGTCTCTTGCCCCCGACCGGCGCGACCGGATCACCCATCTGCGGACGCGCGGAGAGGATCGGTACGTGCCGGTCGGCGTCATCCAGGGCGAGGGACACGGGATGCGGCGAACGCGTCGTGTCACACACGACCACGAGCCGGTCCGTCGGCAGTCCATTGTGGAGGGGACTTCCCGTATCGCCGTACATGTCCGGCGCGTAGCGGACGACCTTGGCGCCGAGCACGTCGAGGTTGACATGCGCGTTCTTGGCGATGAGCGGATCGTAGGTCCAGTACATCTCCGTGATGTTCCGGTGGAGCAGCTCCTGCCGCTGGCGCTCCTTGAGTCGCCGTCCGACGCCGGCATCGCGTAGATGCGCGCGGACGCCGAGCATGTGCGACCAGTGAATGACTTTCCCGGTCTCGTCGATACCCGTTAGGCCGAAGACGAAGCCGGCGAGGTCACCGTCGGCGTCGAAGGCGCCGAACGCGATGCCGCCGAGGTGCGTCGAGATCTGGAGAATCGTGGCCGGGACCGGATCGAAGGTGGTGCCCCAGATCTCGCGTTGCAGCGCGACGCAGGCGTGATAGTCGGCGGTGGATTCCAGGGGGCGAATGACGATCGTGAGCGCGTATGCTTCGGCACCGAACGGTTCGGGTGCGATCGCGGAACGATGTACAGTCACAGTCTCTCGCGCGAGGAGGGAAGTGGCCGATGAGCGAGTACTCAACCAAGCGGTCGCCGTCCGGCACCAGACACAATTGAACGCTTGGCCGACCAGCCGCAAGTCCCCGCCGCCGATCTGGCTGTTGGTTAGGCGACGACCGGGACCATCCCCCTTGCGCATACCTCAGCGGTGTACCATGATGGTCGCCGCTAACGGTCGCTGCCGGCCGCCTGTGGTCTTTCCAGCTCCGGTCGCGGGCTCCCACCGCCCCGTGCCCGTGACGTACTCCCATCACGTTTCCGAGGACACGTCATGCGCCGATTTCCCTCCGCTTGCGCGGTGGCGGGGCTTGCCGCCGCCTGTCTCGTCGCGCGCTCGCCCGCACTCGCGCAACGCGACGGTGGCCAGCCCGACTCCCTCTACACTCGGCAACACTACGACAAGGCCGAGTATATGATCGCGATGCGCGATGGGGCCAAGCTCTACACCATCGTCTATACGCCGAAAGACACGTCGCAGGCGGTGCCGATCATGCTGCTGCGCACACCGTACGGAATTCCCCCGTATCCGCTCAACGAGTACAAGCGGGTACTCGGGCCCTCGCCGGAGTTCGATCGCGACGGCTTCATCTTCGTGTATCAGGACGCCCGCGGGAAATTCCGGTCCGAGGGGACGTTCCGCGTCGCGAACCCCTACAAGCCGGAGAAGCACGGGCCCAAGGACGTCGACGAGAGCAGCGACAACTACGACACCATCGATTGGCTGCTCAAGAACATTCCACACAACAATGGCCGGGTCGGTCAGTGGGGTATCTCGTATCCCGGCTGGCAAACGGTGATGGGGATGATTGCCGCGCACCCCGCGCTCAAGGCATCATCGCCGCAGTCGTCGCCCTCTGACCAGTTCATCGGCGACGATTTCCACCACAATGGCGCGTTCCGCTTCATGTACGCGTTCAACTGGCTCTCGGGCAACGCGCGCCCCCGCAGTGCGCAGACGACGGAGCGCCAGCGCCCCTTCGACTACGGGACGACGGACGCCTACCACTTCTTTCTCGACATCGGCACGGTCGCGCGTGTCAACGATCTGTACTTCCACGGGCAGCTGCCGACCTGGAACGACTTCCTCGAGCACCCGAACTACGACGCGTACTGGAAGGATCAGAACGCGCTCAAGGACCTGAGAGGGATCACGCCGGCGGTGCTCAACGTCACCGGATGGTTCGATCAGGAAGACTTCTACGGTCCGATGAGCATTTACTACACGATCGAGAAGAACAACCCGGGGAATCACAGCACGCTCGTCGTCGGACCATGGAATCACGGCGGATGGGGCGCTGGCGGCGGTGATTCGCTCGGTCCAGTGAAGTTCGGCTCACCGACCGGTGAATATTTCCGCCGCGAGGTCCAGCTTCCGTTCTTCGAGCACTATCTCAAGGACAGGGGCGCCGCGCCGCCGGAGGCAGTGGTGTTCGAGTCGGGCACCAACGTCTGGAAAACCTACGATAGCTGGCCGCCGAAGGAGGCGGTGAAGCGGAACCTCTATCTCCAGCCGGGCGGGAAGCTCGCTTTCTCGCCGCCGTCGAGCGACGCGGCGCCGTACGACAGCTACGTCGACGACCCTGCGCATCCGGTTCCCTTTACGACCGAGAAGCGGCCGACCCAGGGATTCCTCTGGATGGTCGAGGACCAATGGTTCGCGTCGACGCGGCCGGACGTGCTCGTCTATCAGTCCGAGCCGCTCGAGCAGGACCTCACGATCGCCGGCCCGGTCATCGCGAAGATGCGTGTGTCGACGTCGGGCACCGACGCCGACTTCATCGTCAAGCTCGTCGACGTCTTCCCGAACAACATGCCGGCGACGGTCACCGCCGACGCCGCCGTGCAACAGGGCGGCCGATTCGCCGCGCGCGGCGATCAGCGGATGCGAAACTATCAGATGTTGGTCGGCGCCGAAGTGTTCCGCGCGAAGTATCGCCACAGCTACTCGAAGCCGGAGCCGATGGTCCCGAACCAGGTGACGCCGCTCGAGTGGGACCTGCGCGACAAAAACCACACCTTCCAGAAGGGCCACCGCATCATGGTCCAGGTCCAGAGCAGCTGGTTCCCGCTCATCGACCGGAATCCGCATCGGTTCATGGACATCTATTCGGCAAAGCCCTCCGACTTCAAGCCGGCGACGCAGCGCGTGTATCACTCCCCCGCGCAGCCGTCGCATCTCGAGCTACTCGCGCTGCCGCAGTAGCACCTCCTCGTTCGCACACATCGCTCTCAGCACAGAGGCTATTCAGATGACAGCGAGACTGCTCATCAGCGCGAGATGGTGGGCCACGACATTGGCGTTGGTGGTCGCAACACCGGGCGCGCTGCTTGGCCAGGGTGGCACCGTCGGCGGGACGGTCGTCGCGCAGGGCAGCCAGCGCCCACTTGCCGGCGTGGAGGTGGGCATCGCCGCGACGCCGGGGAAGGGTGCTCTCACCGACGCCTCCGGCCGATTCAAACTTACTGATCTGACGGGAGCCTCCGTCGTCCTGCAGATACGGTTTCTCGGATATCGTCCGGTGGTGGATACCGTGCCCGTCGGCAAGACCGACGTGCGCGTCGAGCTGGTCGAACGCGTGCTCGAGCTGAACTCCGTCGTCGTCACTGGTACGGCCGGTGGCGCGCAGCGGCGCGAGCTCGGCACGTCGGTGGCCGTCGTCAACGTCGCCGACGTGCAGCAACAGGCGGCGATTCCGAGCTTTCAGGGACTGATCAACGGCCGGGCGCCGGGCGTGGACGTCATTCAGACGACTGGACAGGTCGGCGCCGGCTCGCAGATCCGTATCCGCGGCGTCGGCTCGTTCTCGCTCTCGAGCACACCGCTCGTGTACATCGATGGCGTGCGCGCCAACAACGGCTCGACGGGTATCGTGTCGCGCTTCAACGACATCAACCCGGAAGAGATCGCGAGCATCGAAGTCCTGAAGGGGCCGGCCGCCGCGACGCTCTATGGGACCGAAGCCGCGCGCGGAGTGATCAACATCATCACGAAGCGCGGCGATCCGGGCTCCGCCAAATACACCTTCACCGCGCAGAGCGGAAGCCAATGGTTCCAGGACGCCGCCGGCCGCATGCAGACGAACTATTGGCTGAACCCGCAGGACTCGAGCCTCTGGTCGATCAACATGGTGAAGAGCGAAGCGGCGCGTGGCACGCCACTCTTCAGGACTGGTGCGATCACCAACTACAGCGCGAGTGCGAGCGGCGGAGCAGGGATCTATCGTCACTTCATCTCCGGTGAATTCAGCAACGCCGATGGCATCGTGTCGTCGAATGCCCGAACGCAGAAGAATGTCCGTGCCAACCTCTCGATCGTGCCGAGCAGCCGGCTGAGCATCGAGACCAGCGCCGGATACCTAACGAGCTGGACGTCGACGACGGGCGAGGGCGGCTCGGCGAGCGCGATCTGGGGCGAGTTCGCGATTCCTCAACGCACCCTCGCCGCATGCCCGATCCTCTACAATCCGGTGCCGCGCGGATGCGGATGGGCCCGCGGCAGTATCGTCTCGCCGCCCGAAGTGTACGCGCAGACGCAGAACTGGCAGGACGTCAGGCGCTTCACGGGGAGCGCGTCGGTTCGTTACGAGCCATTCTCGTGGATGTCGCACCGATTCCTCATCGGCACCGACTACACCCTCGAGGACGTCAACAGCTTCCTGCCATATCAGACCGATTCGGTCATCGTCTTCTTCCTCGGCTCGCGATTCGACGGCTCGCGCTCGGAGACAACGCAACAGACGACGTATAACACGTACGACTACGCCGGCTCCGTGCACTTCAACGTGCGGCCGGAACTGCTCGCCAAGAGCACGGTCGGCTTCCAGTACTACACGAACAGGCAGACGGCGCTCACCGCGTCGGGCACGCACTTCCCGACGCCAGGCCTCTCGACGATCTCCGCGACGGGCACGAAGGGCGCCCCGACCTCCTCGCTCGTCGCCAACAACACGCTCGGCGGCTACTTCCAGCAAGAGTTGGCGCTGAACAATCGGCTCTTCCTCACCGGCGCCGTGCGCGTCGACAACAACAGCGCGTTCGGCAGTGACGCCAAGTTCACCACGTATCCGAAGGTCAGCGCGTCGTGGGTGGCGAGCGACGACCCCGCCGCGCGGCGATTCCTGCCGTCGTGGGTGAGCGAGCTGCGCTTCCGTGGCGCCTATGGTGGATCGGGTCAGCAACCGCTCACCAACTCGGCGTTGCGCACACTGGCGCCGGTCGCTGGGCCCAATGGCCTAACGACTCTGACGAACAACACCATCGGCAATCCCGAGCTCAAGCCCGAGCGTGTGCTCGGGACCGAGGTTGGATTCGAAACGGGATTGCTCGATGATCGATTTGGCGTCGATCTCACGCTCTATCGTGACGTATCGCACGACGCCATTCTCGCGAGCAGCGTCGCGCCGTCGACGGCGTTCGGCGCGAGCACGCAGTACGTCAACGCTGGTCAGATCAACAAGAAGGGCTACGAGCTCGCGCTCAAAGGGCAGCTCGTGAACAAGCGCAATTACGGCTGGGACATGCAATTCAACCTCGCCGGTGTGTCGTCGAAGATCATCAAGCTGGGCTCCGGCGGCGACACGCTCATCAACGTCACTGGCGGCAACACGCAGGTCGGCACGGTCAGCGTGGTGTTCCAACGCATCGGCTATTCGCCATTCGATCTCTTCACGTATCGCGTCGTGAGCGCGACGCTCGATCCGACGACTCGTAAGGCAGTCAACGCGATCTGCGACGATGGGCGCGGTGGAACGATTCCGTGCTTCGTGCCGGGAACGTCCACCGTGCAGGCGCCGCTCGTCTATGTCGGGCACTCCATTCCCACGACCACGGGATCGTGGATCAACACGGTTCGGTACAGCGCCTTCCGGCTGTACGTGATGCTCGATATGCAGCGCGGCTTCAAGAAGACCGACACCAACTACGAGCAGGTGTGTCAGGTCTTCGGCGACTGCCTCGAGAACATCTATCCCGAGCGGTACAGCCCGGCGGTCGTGGCGCAGGCGCAGAACGGCGGACAGCTGCAGGACTACTGGATCCGATCGGCGAACTTCGTGAAGGTGCGCGAGGTAGCGCTGACCTTCGATGCGCCGGTGAACGCGATTCGCTATGTCGGCGCGAAGTCACTCGCGATCACTGTCAGCGGCCGCAACCTGGGGATGTGGACCAAGTACACGGGGCTCGATCCCGAGAACAGCCTCATCGCGCCCAGCGGCATGAGTGGCAACATCGGCACGGATCAAACGGAATTCCCACAACTCACGTCGGTCGTGATCGGGGTGCGCCTTGGCTACTAAAACGCGCGAGCGCGTGACCAATTCCGCGCATCGCCTAACTGCGAGAACCATGACGCCGATGCCATACGAGAGCTTGGGACGGCGCCTGGCGACTACGTTCGGCATCGCCGTATGTATGGTCGCCTGCAGCACGTCGGACCTCTTGAAGGTGCAGGCACCCAACTCCGTGCCGTCCGACATCTATCAGAATCCGGCGTATGCGACGCTGATGGTCAACAGCGTCATCGGCGACTTCGAGTGCGCGTTCGGGTCGTTCGTCGTCGCCGAAGGGATTGCGTCGGACGAGCTGCACGATGCGTCGCTCAACAACGGCAACTGGAACCTCGATCGGCGCGACAACGGCTTCACGTCCGGCTTCTACGGCGTGAACTCGTGCACGACGCAGACGGGGATTTACACACCCCTGTCGACGGCGCGCGGCGAGGCCGATGCCGCGATCAAGAGTTTGAGCGGATGGACGGCGGCGCAGGTGCCGAACCTCACGGCCCTCACGGCACAAGCGAATCTGTACGCGGGATTCAGCTACGCGATGTTGGGACAATCGATGTGTCAGGCCGCGTTCGACATGGGCCCGCTCGTCGATCAGAAGGGAATGTTCACGCTCGCGGAGACTCGGTTTACCGCCGCGATTGCAGCGGCGCAGACGGCCGGCTTGACGAACGTCCTGAATGCGGCGTACGCGGGCCGCGCCCGCGTTAGGCTCTACCTCCATGACGCGACTGGCGCGATCGCCGACGCGCAACTCGTCCCGTCGGGCTTCGTGTTCAACGCGGCGATGGACGCGACCAACGCTCGACGATTCAATCACGTCTTTCAGGCCATTTCCACCGCGGGTACGGCGACGGTCGAGCCGACGGCCCGCGCGCTTGCGACGGAGTCGGGCCAGGTCGATCCGCGCTCGGCTGTGGTGCTCCTCAAGACCGCGCCGGCGGATGGCCTGGCGCAGATCTACATTCCGGCCAAATACAGCGCGGCCACGCTCACGGCCGGCGAAGCGCTGCCGATGCCGATTACTCGTTATGCGGAAGCGCAGCTGGTGCTCGCCGAGGCGCAGGGCGGCGCGAACGCGGTGAATATCATCAACACCATGCGCGCCGCGGTGAGCCTGGATCCATACACCGGCCCCACCGATGCGGCGTCCATCACGGCGCTCATCGCGAGCGAACGACAGCGCGTGCTGTTCCTCGAAGGGTTCCGCGCGTTCGACATCGAGCGGCTTGCGCTCCCGCTGGTTCCCGCGGCGGGCTCGCCGTATTTGCAGGGGGGCGTCTATGGCGCGACGGTTTGCTTACCGGTGCCGGACATCGAGCGCGACAATAATCCGAACATCGTCGCGTCGCAGATCATCTCCGGCGTGCGTGGGGAGTTCGCGGTTCCGTAACCGAGGTGCTATTTGCTAGCTGGCCCGCTCTGTTCTCTCAACGAGCGGGTTCGGACGCCAGCACGCGGATCTCTGGATACGTCGTCGTGGCGAGTTGTGGCGGTCGCACAGTTGCCGTGTCGCTCAAGTACGTAGCGAAGAAGCGGCGCACACAGTAGCTCGTCATTGCGAGCTGCCGTGGCCCATCCATGCCGACAATGTGCAATCGGCGGAGCGCGCCGAGCGCAAGATGGCTCTTCAACAGAGCGCCGTCATCGCTGAACAGGAAATGGCTCGCCCCACGCAACTCGACGAGCAGCCGGTCGCGCGACGGCAGTCGATCGTAGATGATCCGGATTTCCGCCATGATAGTGCGACTTTGCGAGTCGGCCGAAGAAGCGTGCCCGCTCAGAAGGAACATGAAGGGCTGCCGGACCCCGTCGCGCATCACACTACCTAACGGTGCTCCATCGATGTCGATGCCTGCCTGACAGCGAGAATCGTCGTGACAGAACTGAGCTGCCTCCACGCCGCCGAGGCCGTGGCCAACGACGCCGACATGCGCGAGATCCAGCCGGCCCGTGAACATGCCCGACGAATCGGCTGCATTCAGTCTCGCTAGTCGGTCGAGGACAAAGGACATGTCACGCGTCCACGCCGTTATGAGAGCGTTAGTGCGCTCGGCGGAGTCCGGTCTCCCAAACGCGAATTCGGGATCGTTCGGCGGGAACCGCTCCATGAGGCGCCCGTCCGGGAACACGACGACATTGGAGCGCCATGGGGCATCGATTCCCACGACGACATATCCGTCGCTCGCCAAATCCGCCGCGAGCGCCGTGTAGTTCCACACCTCGGCCGACGAGCCGGCCCGGAGCAGCACGACCGGATAAGATTTCCGCAGCGGCGACGCTGGAGCATCGTCGACGATGTACGCACGTACGCGCGCCAAATCGCGAGTTAGCAGCTTGCTCGACATTGCTGACCGTGCAAGTTGGATCGGAGCGAGCAAGTCAGCCGGGAGATAGTTTCCGGCAACCGAGGAATGCGGTGGGGACGCCGGATACCAGATCCAGACGAGCAGCTCGCGTTTCGTGCCAGGAAATGGCGCCAGCTTATCGCCGGCGGACTCGTCGCGCCAATCGTAGAGCGTGCGGCCGACCGCGAACTGGCCAACCGGGGACGGGAGGATGATGAGCATCTTACGTTCGGCGCGAAGCGTGAACGCCAACGCCGCTCCAACGGCGGCGCCGAACAACATCAGCACGGCAAAGCCGCCGAGTATTCTGCGAGCGCGCACTGACTCCTCTGAATTATGAGAGCCGATGGGTTGGCGCGACCAGCACCTAACGATCGCGCGGCATGCGTGCGATCAATCGCGTTGAGTCGCTTCCGCGACGGCGATCGACGCCGCGAATGGCGCGGTGAGCGCGCGGTAGGTGTCGGTCGGGAGATCGCCGCGCACGAGGAGCGCTAATGCCGCGGCTTCGGCCGCACCATGCGCTGCGGCGAACGTTCTCCGCTCGTGCCGCGACCAGCGGTGCGATTCGCGCGTCGCGATGAATGCCGCCGTGTCGACTGCGTCTCGAATCTCCCAGACTGCCAGACCGAGTCGGCTGCGCAGCAGAGTCTCCTCCAGCTCATCCCACGCCCGCTGCCTAACGGCAACGTGATCCCGATCGGCCACGAGCGCTTCGCCGATCATCAACCACTCGGCCAGCGGCAGGTCGACGAGTTGATCGAGAAAGGTGTCGACCGAGCCGAGCGGCGCCATCTCTCGCGGCTGGGCGCTCCCCGAAAACGGAAGCGCGCGCAACCGGCGCGCGAGCTTGGCAGCGCGGCCGTGCGATGACGGCAACAGTGAGAAGATGGATTCCGATGTCACGGTGCGACCACTCGAGGGAGTGAGCGTCCAAGCTAGGTCTCACGGCATAAATGGCGCACAAAAAGGCGCGCTGTTTTCGTTAAAAACTCGTAAAACCGGAGGGCCGCGGCTGATTACCGTGCTCGCCGCGCTCATCATTCGACTGTGCATAGCCCCACGGTCACAGTTCTCATCATCGAAGACGAGCCACAGATTCGCCGACTCGTCCGGAACGCGTTGCATGCCGATCCGACGTTCCTGCGATCGGGTCTTGACGAAAGCGAGCAGACACCCGAGTTGCGGGTGATCGAGGCGGCAAGCGGCAATGAAGGCATCGATCTCACTGCGGCGGAAGCTCCGGCGCTGATCATTCTCGATCTCGGATTGCCGGATATGGAAGGCGTCGCCGTTTGCCGTGAGATTCGCCGTTGGTCGACGTCGCCGCTCATCGTGCTGTCGGCGCGACATGCCGATACCGAAAAGGCCGCACTCCTCGATGCGGGCGCCGACGACTACGTCACCAAGCCGTTCAGCAGTGTCGAATTCATGGCTCGCGTGCGCGCGCAAATGCGACGGCGCGCGGCAGCCGTGAGGCATGATGGCAGCACCGACGTGATCACCTTCGGCGACATCGTCGTCGATCAGCAACGACGGCGCGTGGAACGCAAGGGCGCGCCGGTTCACCTCACGCCGACGGAGTGGGCGTTGCTGCGGACGCTGGTCAATCATCCGCGACAGACGCTCACGCATCGGCAACTCTTTCATCAAGTGTGGGGCAACGCCGTTGGCGATGCCCAACAGTATCTCCGCGTCTACGTCGGCCACCTCCGCCGGAAGATCGAGGCCGATCCGGTGCGGCCGAAGTTCATCCACACGGAATCCGGCGTCGGCTATCGTTTCGAGCCGCCCGAAGACGAGGTCGCGTGATGCATCGCCAGGCGCTCGGTCGCTGGGCGCTCATGCTCGCCATTCTCGCGCTCGCGACGATCGGGATGTACGTCGTGCGCGCCTCGCTCGACAAGGCCCATGTCACGCTGGTGTACCTCTTGATCGTGCTCGCGGCGAGTGCCGTGGGAGGTCGCGCCCTCGGACTCACGGTGGCCGCCCTGGCGTTTCTTTTCTTCGACTTCTTCTTTCTCGTTCCGTACCTCACGCTCACGATCGCGAACCCGCTCGACTGGCTCGTTCTCGTGACCTTCCTCATCACGAGCGTCGTCGCGGCGCAACTCCTCTATCGCGCCAACGCGACCGCGGACGAAGCGATGCAGCGCGCGGTCGAGGTCGATCGCCTCGCGGCGTTAGGCGAGGAGACGCTCAATGCCGCGGACGCCGGCGAAGCGCTCCGCGCGATCGCCGATGTCATCCGGCATTCGATCGACGCCGACGAGTGCGAGATCTACCTGCATGGCATCGACGCCCGAATCGCGCGCGTCGCGCGGTCCGCGTCCGATGTCGGCGGAGGCGAATCTGCTCGGCATCCGCCCGTGCCGGCGCTCGGTATCGCCGAAGCGCCCTCCGGAACCGAGCCACGCGGCAGCCTCGTCGAGTGGATCATCGAGCACGGCACGAGCGCGGTGGAGCTCACCGACGGCACCGTTCGCGTGGCGCACGAGCTGCCGCCATCACGGCGCTCGCCGGGGCGACAACGGTGGGAGGCGCAGCCCGAGACGGCCGCCGCCATCCGCGCGGTGACGCGGCTCGAGCGCGGGTCCCTGATCCAGCGACTGAGCGACAGTCTCCGCGGGGACGATGATCGCGTGCGCAGAGGCGCGGATGAGCCGGCGGTCCGCGCCGTCGCGCTGCCCCTTCAGGTTCGCGATCACACCGTCGGGGTCCTTCGCCTCGCGTCCGAGGACGGACTGTTGCTCATGCCCGAGCAGGCACGCCTACTCGTCGCGCTGGCGTATTACGCCGCGCTTGGCGCCGAGCGCGCCCGGCTCGTCGCGACGGCGGAGCGCGCCGAAGCCGAGCGCCGCGTCGAGAGCCTGCGTAGCGCGCTGCTGACCGCGCTATCACATGACTTGCGCACGCCGTTGACGACAATCAAGGGAATCGCCAACGAGATCCTGCGCGGGGCGGACGCCGCCCGCGCCGCCGTGATCGAGAGTGAGGCCGATCGATTGAACGCGCTCGTCAGCGACCTGCTGGATCTCTCGCGGATCCATGCTGGCGCCGTGCGCCCCGCGCTGGCGGTGAACACGATCGATGACCTACTCGGCGCCGCGCTACGCGGCGCGTCTGGCGTGTTGCGCGACCGGCCGGTCGAGATCGACGCGCCCGACGGCGAGCTCCTCGCCGGATACTTCGACTTCACACAGACGCTGCGGGTGATGGTGAATCTGCTCGACAACGCGGCGAAGTACTCGCCACGCGGCAGCGCCATCGACGTGCGCATCCGCCGGAACGACCAGCGCCTAACGATCGACGTCATGGATCGTGGTCCCGGCGTTCCCGTCGCCGAGCGCGATCGCATCTTCGAGCCGTTCTATCGTCCACCGGGCGTGCCCCCCGACATTCGTGGTCACGGACTGGGACTGTCCATTGCGCGCGGCTTGGCCGAAGCGGAAGGCGCGTCCGTCCGCTTCACGCCACGAGCGGGCGGAGGATCGGTCTTCACGCTCGAGCTCCCCGCGGCAACAATCGCTTCGGAAACCGATCTTGCGTCAATGGGCTGACTGGCCCATTGCACGGCTCCAAGGTGGCCCCGCATGGTCAGGAGATACCTTACGAGTCCGCGAATTAGTCCCGACGGACGACATGCTTCTGGCATCGCAGAGTGCATTCCCGTGCGGTGGTCATCATCCTCGATGTTTTGCAAGTTCTTTATTCCCGCATGCTGTTCTTTTGTGCGGCTTTTATGACGTCACTGGTAGGATTCGGTCGTCAATCAGGCGGTAGTACCATATCGGCTTCACGATTCTGGAACAGCAACACTATGTCGAGTATCAACTGGCATTGGGCTGTCATCGAGTCGCGTCGTCGGCTACGCCGCGCGACGACTTACACACGGAGACGCGTGTCATGATCGACTTCATCTACGTTGTTACCACCTTCGTCTTTTTCGCGCTGATGGTCGCCTACGTCGCGGCCTGCGACCGATTGGGTCGTAAGGCGGACGTCGAGCGCGCCGCGCAGGAGAAGCCATGACTCTCGAAAGCTGGATCGCCAGCCTCCTGGCCGTCGCGATCCTCGTCTATCTGATCTACTCCTTGCTGCGGCCAGAAAAGTTCTGAGATAATGCCATGACACTCAACGGCTGGCTTCAAATCCTCTTCTACGCGGTGCTCTTGTTCGCGCTGACGAAACCGCTCGGCGCGTACATGGTTCGCGTGTATGACGGTTCGATGGGATGGCTCGGCTGGCTCGAGCGTCCGATCTACCGCCTCTGCGCCGTCGACCCAGGCGAGGATCAGCACTGGACGCGCTACACCGGTGGCCTCTTGCTGTTCAGTCTCGCTAGCATGCTGCTGACGTATCTGTTCCTGCGACTTCAGGCGGTGCTGCCGCTCAACCCGGCGCATCTGCCCGCGGTGACCGACCGCCAGTCGTTCGAGACGGCGGCGTCGTTCACCACGAATACGAACTGGCAGTCGTACGGCGGGGAGACGACGATGTCGTACTTCTCGCAGATGACGCAGCTCACCTTCCACAACTTCACGTCGGCGGCCGCTGGCATGGCAGCACTCGTCGCGCTCATTCGTGGCGTGGCACGGCATGGCGGTGAAGCAAAGGGTCGCGTCGGCAACTTCTGGACAGACCTCGTGCGCGGCACGCTCTACATTCTGCTGCCGCTCTCGTTGGTCGTCGCGCTGGTGCTCGTGCAGCAGGGCGTGATTCAAAATTTCAGCGCGTACGCGCAAATCACGACGCTCGAGGGCGCCAAGCAAACGCTCGCGATGGGTCCGGCCGCCAGTCAGATCGCCATCAAGCAGCTCGGCACGAACGGCGGCGGCTTCTTCAACGTCAACTCCGCGCATCCGTTCGAGAATTCCACGCCGTGGTCGAACTTCATCGAGATGTTCTCGATTCTGGCGCTGGCTGCCGCGTTGACGTGGACCTACGGCAAGATGGTCAAGAGGCAGGCCCACGGCTGGGCGCTGTGGGCCGCGATGTTCGCGATCTTCGCGGCGGGTGAGGT
Organism: Gemmatimonadaceae bacterium; assembly: GCA_036557635.1. GTDB lineage: Bacteria > Gemmatimonadota > Gemmatimonadetes > Gemmatimonadales > Gemmatimonadaceae > AG2. Next base: position 221 of record DATBHD010000264.1, on the reverse strand, counting down.
CACCGCGTATTGGGCCGAGGCGCGCGGCAATCCGATTCACGCCGCACGTGGCGTCGATGTCGTGGCTTCCTCGACCAATCCCGGGGGCAACATGGAGGGTAAGGAGGTTCGCTTCGGACTGGCGAATTCCACTCTCTGGGCAGTAGCCACCACGGATGCGTCAAACGGTTCGGTCAACTCGATGCACGACTCGTTTACACCGATCGGGGGCATGGTACCGC
>DATBHD010000263.1:0-2415 GCA_036557635.1 Gemmatimonadaceae bacterium | reverse complement strand
GACGGCGGCGCTCGAGCGCGCCGGTGCCGATGGCGCGCGCGCCGAGCTCGATTGCGCACGCGTGTTTGTGCCAATGGCCTACCGTCGGGCGCGGCGCAACATCCGCGGCCTGCGCCGCAATCAAGACACGCGACTCAGTGCGATCGCGCAGCGGGCAGTCGATTCCGGCGACCCTGCACCGCTGGCCCCGGGCGGTTGAGCCGCGACTGCCGTGAGCACGCACGGTCGTAGATCGTGGCTCGCTTAATGAAGCGCAAGCCACGATTCAAACGATCGAGACGGAAAGTGCACCCATGAGCTCCACGGTACTGCTCGCCCTCGACGGTTCCGACAAGGACGAGCGTGGCATCGCCGCTGCTGCTGCGCTCGCGGAGCTCGCCGCAGCGGGCATTGCCATCGTTCGCGTCGTCGCCGCGCCGACCGATCGCCTCTCGGCCCTCACCCAAGCGCTCGTCACAACGAGTCAGGAGGCGAACGCGCGTCATGCAATCGAGCGTGAGCTCGAGACCGTAGCCGAGCAGCTTCGACAGCAGATTCCCGGCAAAGTGACGTGTGACGTCGTGCCCGGAGCCGATGTCGCCGAAACACTGCTCCGCCAGATTGAAGAACGAGATGCTGCTTTTGTCGTGATGGCGACGCGCGCCGCGGGCGCCGTCGGGCGCGCGATTCACGGAAGCGTCGCCGACCACTTGGTCCGCGAATCGCCGAAGCCGGTGTTGCTCGTTCCGCCGCGTGCGGCGCATCTGAGCGGCAACCGACTTCAGTTCCGGCGCGTGCTCGTACCGTTCGACGGATCGCGCGTTGCGCTGAGCGCGATACAGCACTTGCTCGCCCTGCCCCGCGCCGACGAGTTGGAGCTCGTTTTCGTCCAAGTCGTCGTCCCCGAGCGAACGGGCGGTTACGTCATGCCGCCGAATGTCGAAGGAGATGCGGATCCAGCCGCCGAGTGGACGCACGCTGGCGCTGTCGTCGCCGAGAAGCGGCTGACGACGCTCGCCGATCCATTGCGCCGCGAAGGTCGCCACGTGGACGTTCGCGTTATCGAATCACCGCATGCGCATGAGGTGATTCTCGAGGCAGTTCGCGCCGAGTTGGTGGAGCTGATCGCGATGACGACGCGCGGGGCCGGTGGGCTTCGGCGGGTGGTGCTCGGGAGTGTCGCGGAGCAGGTCGTTCGCGGCAGTGAGATTCCGGTCCTTCTCGTGACGGCAGGAGCCGCGCGCCCGCCAGAATAGCGACTGCCCATCTTGGTGTTGACATTCGACACCAAGAGCAGCATCATCATTGGTGTCGGCACTCGACACCATGATGAAACGACCGTGACCACTCGCCTCGACCTCCTGCAGGGAACGTTGGATCTCCTCATCCTCCGCACGCTCACCGGTGATCCTCGACACGGGTGGGCAATCTCCGAGCGCATCCAGGAGCTGTCACAGGACGTGCTCCGCGTGAACCAAGGCTCACTGTATCCTGCCCTGCACCGCCTCGAGCAACAGGGCTGGATCGCGTCCGAGTGGGGCGTTTCGGAGCTTGGCCGCCGCGCGCGATTTTATCGACTGACGGCAGGTGGTAGACGCCAGCTCCAGAGGGAGGAAGATGAGTGGGCTCGCTTCACGGGAGCCGTGGGCCGGGTGCTCCGCCTCGCATGACGATGAACCTGCACACGGTGGCGCTACGGCTTCGCGCGTTGTTCCGGCGCGATCGAATGGAGCGCGAGCTGACCGAGGAGCTCGATTTCCATCTCGAGATGCAGGTGCGGAAGCACAGTGCTGCCGGCGTCGATGACGACGAGGCGCGAACCCGCGCGCGCCGAGAGTTCGGGAACGTCGAGCTGGTGAAGGAGGACAGCCGCGACACGCGTCGCGTGCGAGCGCTCGAGGAGGTCGCGCAAGACGTTCGCTTCGGCGCACGACTGCTCCGCCGCAGTCCGAGCTTCGCGGTCGTCGCGATCGTCGCAATCGGACTGGCGATCGGTATCAACGCCGGCTTCTTCACACTGATCGATGCATTCGTCTGGCGGCCCGTGCCCGTGGTACGGCCAGAGCGGTTGGTGAAGGTCTCGCTCCGCTTCTCGAACGGCGGAGGATCGATCGTCTTCGCGCATTCGCAGGTGGAAGCCATCGTCGTGCACAGCACGACGCTCGTCGACGTGATGCCCGAAGCCCGATGCGTCCCCATCGCGCTCCGGGCCTCACCGTCTAGCAAGGCGCTCGTCACCGCGCCCGGCTGTGTTTCTGGCAACTACTTCGCCGCACTTGGCGGCGGCGCAACGATTGGAAGGCCACTGCTTCCCTCGGACGATCATGTCGGTGCACCTCCTGTCGTCGTGCTCAGCGACGACTTCTGGTCGCGAGTGTTCTCGCGCGCGCCAGACGTCGTCGGACGCGATGTGATCGTCAACGGCGTGCATGCGAC
>DATBHD010000262.1:0-1747 GCA_036557635.1 Gemmatimonadaceae bacterium | reverse complement strand
CGCCGTGATGTCGCCAAACTCGGCGACGATGTAGCCGTGTCGAACGATGATGCCGTTCGTTCCGGCGCGCGTTTTGGGCACGGGACCCAGCGGTCGGCCGAACGTCCGCTCCTGATCGCGATCGAAATCCCACGTCGAGGCACGCGAGAGCGCGAAATCGACAGCCGCCTTGAGCTTGGCGGAATCCATCCCGACGGCTGAGGGAGGTTTTCGCTGCCATTGACCGGCGGGAGGAAAGTACTTCGCCGTTTGCGCGGAGAGGGCCGCCGACCAGAGGAGGGCGACGGCGAGGGCTGCGGCGCGGAGTCGTACGAGAGATGTGGGCATGCGGGGATTATCGCGTCCGGAGCCCAGCGCTCGCAACCGGGGACCCACGATGCCGCTAGTCGGTTCTGATCGCGACGAGTGGATCCACACGAGCCGCCCGAATGCCGGGACCGAGGCTGGCGACAAGCGCCGCAATCGCGAGAACTGCCATCGCGCCAACCACGACGCGCGGATCCATTGACTCGATGCCGTAGAGTTGCGCAGCGAATGCACGCCCGAGCGCGAGCGCGGGCAACACGCCGAGCATCAGGCCGATGGCGCACATCGTTGCAGCATCGCGAAGGACGAGCATCACTGCATCGCCGGCGGTTGCACCGAGCGCCGTTCGAATGCCAATCTCCTTCGACCGCCGCGTGACGTCGTACGACACGACTCCATAAAGCCCAACTCCAGCGAGGAGGAGAGCCAGGGTTCCGAATAGAAGCGCCAGCGATGCCGCGAGGCGCTCTCGCGGAAGCGCTTCGGCCAGCGCTTGGTCTGCCGTTTGAACTCGCCGGAGGCGAATCCCTGGCAGCACGCGCGCGATGGCGTCGCGAACCGATTGCGCGGCGTTCCGCGGATCTCCCGCGGTGCGCACGACGAGGTTCGCCGCACCGAGGGACTCGCCAAACCATGCCGTCAGCGGCAGATAGACGATCGGCCGCGCAGGCTCACGAAGCTCCATGTAACGCGCGTCAGCAACGACGCCAACGATTCGTGCCGGCCGAGGTCTCTCCCCAAGATCACGAGCTCTGCGCCGAGGGCATCGCGCCCTGGAAAGAATCGCTTGGCGAACGATTCGCTGACGGTGACTGCATCGTGCTCGAATTCCGCTGGCACACGTCCTCGCAGAATCGGGAGGGATGTCGCCGCAAAGAATTCGGGAGTCGCGAAATTCACATCGGTTCCCGTGGGGTCGCCTGGCGTCGATTCCCGACCAACGATCGTAAACTGCTCCCCCGCTCGTGCGCGCCCGAAGACCGGCGTGGTGTACGCAAGCGCGACCGCTCGGACATCGGGCACCGAGCGGACGCGGCTCAGGATGTCCTCGCCGAGGGGCTGGATTCCAGTTTTCTGATAGGCCGTGCTTCGTGTGTCGATATCCACGAACAAGAGGCGTGAATCGGAAAAGGCCGACGCACCACGCTCCAGGTTCCGCAGCGTTGCGGTCATGAGCCCGGTCGTCGACAAGAGGGCCAGGGCCAGTCCGACTTGAACCACGACGAGAATCCGGTCCGACGGCCAGCGAGCCTTTCGCGGCCTCGCACTCTGCTCTCCACTCAATGATTCGCGCGCGTCGGTTCGCGCCCCACGGAGTGCGGGCAGCGTTCCAAAGAGAATGGCGCAGACGGCAGATACCGCGATGGTGAAGCCGAGTATTCCCCCGGTGGCACGCAACGGAATCAGATCCGCGAGTGGGGCCACGTTGCCCGGAAGGTTA
>DATBHD010000261.1:0-18852 GCA_036557635.1 Gemmatimonadaceae bacterium | reverse complement strand
AGCTCCTGCCGGTCGACGCCGAGGGTTTCGGTACCGCAATAGATGTAGAGGCCGTGGCCGGCTTCGTCCTGCACCTTGGCCAGAAGCGACATCTTGCGCCGGAGTGAAGGCGCTCGCGTGATCCAATTCCCTTCCGGCAGCATGCCGACGATCTCGGAATGGGCATGCTGCGACATCATCCGCACCAGTTGCCGGCGATACCGCTCGGGCATCCAGTCCTTGGGCTCGATCGACTCGCCCGCCTCGATGCGCGCCTCGAACGCGGCGACTCGAGCGGGATCCTCCGGAGCTTGCGCCGGGCTCTGGTGTGACTGGGTTGGGGCCATGGTCCTGGAAGTATACACGTATGAAGCGGGACGGGTGAAGCGTAGCGCGCCATCGATGGTGTGAGTAGCGTTGGTACCCATGCCCGAATCCACGACAGCGCAATCACGAGGCGCCTCCGGAACAGTCGATGTCTCACTGGTGGAGGGCATCGCCACGGTACGGTTCGCGCACCCGAAGGGGAATTCCCTCCCCGCGGCACTGCTCGCTCGGCTCGCGGCGGAGATTCACCGGCTCGGGACTCTCGACGAGGCGCACGTCATCGTACTCCGCAGCGGTGAGAGCGGTCCGTTCTGCGCCGGCGCCTCCTTCGATGAGCTCAAGAGCATTCGCGACACCGCGGGCGGGAAGGAGTTCTTCATGGGTTTCGCGCGCGTCATTCTCGCGATGACGCGTTGTCCGAAAGTCATCATCGCCCGCGTCCATGGAAAAACAGTCGGCGGCGGTGTTGGTCTGATAGCCTCCGCCGACTACGCGATGGCCGTCGAGTCCGCGTCCCTGCGCTTGAGTGAGCTTGCCGTCGGCATCGGACCCTTCGTCGTCGGACCGGTGATTCAGCGGAAGATCGGCCTCGGCGGGTTCAGCGCGATGGCCATCGACGCCGAGTGGCGCTCCGCGCGTTGGGCCGAGGAGTTCGGTCTCTACTCGCGGGTGTTCGACAGCGTGAACGCGCTGGACAGCGGACTCGCGTTGTTCGCGCGCAAGTTGGCGAGGTCGAATCCCCACGCGCTGGCGCGCCTGAAGTCGATCTTCTGGCAGGGCACGGAAGACTGGGAGCGGTTGCTCGAGGCGCGCGCCGAGATGAGCGGCGAACTGGTGCTGTCCGATTTCACGCGCACCGCGATCGCGGCATTCGATCAGGGCGCGCGGAGCTGACGGCTCGCGCTCGGCAATTCTGTCCGGCGTTGCATAACGCGAATGGTGACTCGCTCGGCGGCCGGGACGTCGGACTTGAGCACTCCCCCCTCAGCTCTGGGCCCTAGCCCTAGACGGCCATGACCACACGCGTCTTTCTCAAGCCGTACTCGGTGAATGGTACCGGAATCCGGCTTCTCGACTATCAGCGCGTGTCCTCCGACAGTTACGAGGCGACACGCTGGTTCACCTTCTTCTTCATTCCGCTCATACCGATCGGCACCTGGCTGATTCGGCCCGGCAGCCAGGAAGGCATCGCTACGAGCATGAGGTACAACTTTCAGATCCTGGGCAATCGGCCCCTGAAGTGGAAGCGGGTGGCCCGGCTGTGGCTGTTCAACATCGTCGCCGCTCTCCCGCTGACCGCGTTCGTCCTCCTCGAGAAGCCCGGCTCGGACAACCCGAATATGGGATTCACGCTGCTCATGCTGTCCGTGCTGTGGATGTTCGGCGCGCTCTGGTATGGCCAGCGGAAAACCGAACAGCCCTATCAGGCGCCGGCGACGCAACAACGGCCGACGGACGGCGCGAGCCCGCGCCAAGCTGCATAACGACTCGCGGCACGCCCGGCCTGGATCGGGCGACCGCGCGCTCAAGCTGCGGACGAAGCGTACGCGCGCACCGCGTCCTCGAACGAGATCGCGAACTCCCGTGCGCGGACACGTTTAGCACCTTCATATCCCACCGTCTCCAGCAGCCGCGCGGCGTCGAGCACAGCGTCGACGCGGAAGGGCTGGCCCTCGAGGTACGCGAGATACTCCTCGACCGCGGTGAGATACCCCATCATCCCGCCGAGCTCCGTCGGACAATAGGCCTTGTGCGCCTCGAGCAGCTCGTTGGCGCCCCGTGGGTCGGGCATGACGAGATTCTCGGAACCGCAGATGATTCGCAAACGCGCATTGCGCGTGCAGGCAGTGACCGCCGCCGGATCCAGTGAACCGCCCGATGCGTTGAGCACGAGCGCGTCCATCGGCTCGCGAAGGAAGTCCACTTTCGACTCGGGGCTCCAGACGCGAATCCCGCGGTTCGCGATCTCCGCGCGCCGCGTCGCGTTCGACTCGACGGCCAACAGGCGCGCGCCATCGCCGCAGAGGTGATCGAGCACGCGCGACCCGATGTGACCGATGCCGACGAGCCCGACCGTCGCCCGCGCGACCGGAATCTCGAACGCGCGCAACATGCCGCGGAGCACCTGATAGTTCCCCTCGGCGGTGGGAAGCGAGGTATCGGCGACGACGCTGCCGGGAAATCCGCGATTCAGATAGTCGAGCGACTGCGTTCGACCGTCGGACATGACACCGTGGCCGAGGTCCTGTCCGGTCGTGATGTGAATGCCGGCGGACTTGGCGCAATCGGTGAGGCACTCGATCGCGAAATCGAGAAGCGCGAAGTCTCGCGGACAGCCGACGCGCGCGTCGGCGCTCGGCTCGAGGACGCACTTGCCGCCGACGATCCGCGCGAAGTCTCGCTGCGTGAGCGGTCCGCCGATGCGGAGCAGGCGCGACCAGTGAACTTTCTGTTCCATTCCGACCGCGAGCTCGATCGCCTCGCGCACCGGGTCGAAGCCGGGCAGGCTGGTGCGCTCCTCGGGAGCGATGCGAAAGCCACCTAACGAGAGCTTCCCCGATCCCGGCTCGGCGTGAGTCGCGATCGCGAGCGTCCAACGCTCCGTGGTGTGACGGTAGCGATGCACCCAGACGCGATCACCGTGCGGGCCCGTGGCCACGGGCGCGAGACGCGAGGATTCGGCCGGCTCGACGATTGTCTTGGTGAACGACGGCGCCATCAGGTGGTCGGCGGATTGAATCCGGCGTGCTGCTGCTCGATCCAGCTCCGCTGATAATTCGGATCCTCGATCGGCAGCGCTTGCTTGGCGACGTGGAGGGGGCGGAACGAGTCCATCATCACCGCCAGCTCGTCGGTGCGCGTCGCGCCGATCGACGCCTCGGCGCGTCCCGGATGCGGACCGTGCGGAATGCCGTCCGGATGGTGCGTGATGCTGCCGAACTCGATGCCCTTCCGGCTCATGAATTCGCTCGACGCATAGTACAGCACTTCGTCCGAATCGACGTTGCTGTGGTTGTATGGCGCGGGCACCGCCTCGGGATCGAAGTCATACGGTCGCGGGCAGAATGAGCAAATGACAAACCCGTCGCCCTCGAAGGTCTGGTGCACCGGCGGCGGCTGGTGCACCCGGCCGACGATCGGCTCGAAATCGTGGATGTTGAACGCCCAGGGATAGAAGTAGCCGTCCCAACCGACGACGTCGAACGGATGATGATCGAGAATGAATTCGTTGATCGCGTCGTACTGCTTGACCAGCAATCGAAAGTCACCCATCTCGTCGTGCGTCTTGAGCTCGAGCGGGCGACGGATGTCGCGCTCCGAGTAGGGAGCGCCCTCCTTGAGCTGTCCGAATTCGTTGCGGTATCGCTTCGGCCAGCGCACATGCCCTCGGCTCTCCATGATGAGGAACTTTGGATGATCGCCCTTCATGTCGAGCTTGTAGCGATGCAGGATCCCGCGATGGATGATGAGGTAGTCACCCTCGCGGAACGGGAGATCGCCGAACACCGATTCGAGGGTGCCACTGCCCTTGGCGACATAGACCACCTCGTCGCCCTGCGCATTGCGATAGAAGTGCGCGTCCTGTTCGTCGGGCTCGACGTAGAGCATGGCGATGTCCGCGTTGAACAGGATCGGCACGCGATCGAGCGTCGGGCTGCCACCACTCTTCGCCTTCGACGTGCGAAAATGGCGATGGCGCAGCGAGGAATCGGCATCGGGCTCGTACCTGACGTCCCGGATCCGCTTCACGGACTTCACCGTCGTCGGAGGATGGACGTGGTACAACAGCGCCGACGTCCCCGTGAATCCCTCATGCCCCATCAGCTCTTCCGCGTAGATGCCCCCATTGGGCTTGCGGAAGGCAATGTGTCGTTTGCGGGGGATGGAGCCTAACGTGTGGTAGATTGGCATTGGTGTTGAGCTCTCCCTGTCATCCCGAGCGACGCGAGGGATGACGGGCGGTTACAAGTTTCCCCTTGCCGCCTGCTCTCGCTCGATCGCCTCGAACAGCGCGCGGAAGTTTCCCTTGCCAAAGCCGCGGGCGCCCTTGCGCTGGATGATCTCGTAGAACACGGTCGGCCGGTCCTGTACGTTGCGTGAGAAGATCTGCAACAAGTAGCCGTCCGGATCGCGATCGACGAGGACACCCAGCTGCTGGAGCGTCTCGATCGGCTCGTCGATCTTCCCCACGCGGCGCTGCAGATCGGCATAATACGACGTCGGCGTGCTCAGAAACTCTACGCCGCGGTCGCGCAGGGCCGTGACCGTCCGGATGATGTCGTTCGTCGCCAGCGCGAGATGCTGCACGCCCGGCCCGCGATAGAAATCGAGATACTCGTCGATCTGCGATTTCTTCTTTCCCTTCGCCGGCTCGTTGATGGGGAACTTGATACGCTCGTTCCCGTTCGCCATGACCTTCGACATCAACGCGCTGTACTCGGTGGAGATGTCGGCGTCGTCGAAGGTGACGAGATTCTTGAAGCCCATCACCTTCTCGTAGAAGCCGACCCACTCGTTCATCTTTCCGAGCTCCACGTTGCCCACGCAGTGATCGACATACAGGAGCCCGACCTCCGGCGCCTGGTAGTGCGGAGACACGTTCTTGAACCCGGGCATGAACACGCCACGGTAGTTGCGTCGTTCCACGAGCGAGTGAATGGTGTCGCCGTAGATGTGGATCGCCGCGATGACGATCTCACCGGCTTCGTCCTTCAAGACTTTCGGCTCGTGCAGCGGCACCGCGCCACGGGCCACGGCCTTCGCGAATGCATCGCGCGCATCCTCGACCCACAGCGCAATGTCGCGCACGCCGTCGCCGTGCCTGTTGACATGTTGCGCGATCTCGCCGTCGGGGCCGAGTGCCGACGTGAGCACGAGCCGAATCTTGTTCTGCTGAAGCAGGTAGCTGGCACGGTCTCGCGCGCCGGTCTCGGGGCCGCGGTAACCCACGAGCTGAAAACCAAATCCGGATTGGTAGTAGTGGGCCGCCTGCTTGGCATTTCCCACGTAGAACTCGACGTAGTCGGTTCCATTGATGGGAAAAATGTCTTGCGTCGGCGATGATGCTGGTAACGTCGCGGTGGCCATGATTTCTCCGCAGCAGAGTCTCTGGCCGGAATATAGGGGCTAGAGCATAGGGGATAGTGGCTAGGGACCCTACCCCCCTAGTCCCTGAGCTCAGGCATGTCTACGAACAGCTCCAACGCCTCCGGATTCGCGAGGGCGTCCCGATTCTTCACCGGACGTCCGTGAATCACGTCGCGAACCGCGAGCTCGGTGATCTTGCCGCTGATCGTGCGCGGAATGTCGGCGACTTGTACGATCTTTTTCGGGACATGATGCGGGCTCGCGTTCTCGCGAATCTGCGTACGAATTCGCTCTTTGAGGGCGTCCGTCAAGGACGCGCCCTCGACGAGACGGACGAAGAGAACGATGCGCACATCGTCGTCCGCGCCGGGAAGCTGTTGACCGACCACCAGACTCTCGAGTACCTCCGGGAGCTGCTCCACCTGGCGGTAGATCTCCGCGGTACCGATGCGCACGCCACCCGGATTGAGCGTCGCATCACTGCGTCCGTATATCACCATGCCGTCGTGGATGGTGAGCTCAGCCCAGTCGCCATGTCGCCACGCGTTTGGGAAAAAGCCGAAGTACGCCGATCGATATTTCTCTCCCGACGGATCGTTCCAGAAACAGATCGGCATGCTCGGAAAGGGCGCCGTACACACGAGCTCCCCAGGACGCCCGCGGATCGATCGCCCCTCTTCGTCGAAGATCTCGACCTTCATGCCCAGCCCCCGCGTCTGAATTTCGCCGCGCCATACCGGGCCAATCGGATTGCCGAGCGCAAAGCAAGAGATGAGGTCGGTCCCGCCGCTGATGCTGCTGAGGCGTACGTCGCGCTTCACGCGCTCGTACACGAAGTCGAAGCTGTGCGCGGCGAGCGGACTCCCCGTCGAAAGAATCGATTTCAACGCCGACAGATCATGGCTCTCGCGCGGCGCCGAGCCCTCTTTCTCGGTGAGCGCGAGCCACTTCGCGCTCGTACCGAACACCGTTATGCGCTCGGCCTCGGCCATGTCCCACAGGATCGGTCTGCGTCGCAGGAGTGGCGCGCCGTCGTAGAGCACGATCGTGGCTCCGACGGCGAGCACCGAGACGAGCCAGTTCCACATCATCCACCCACAGGTCGTGAAGTAGAACACGACATCGTCACGGCCGATGTCGCAGTGCAGCACATGCTCCTTCTGATGCTGCAGCAGCGTTCCGCCCGCGCCGTGCATCATGCACTTCGGAAGACCCGTCGTGCCTGACGAGTACATCACGTATAGCGGATGATCGAAGGGAAATCGCTCGAAGGTCAGCGACGGCTGGCGGGGAGCCCGCGCGCGAAATTCGTCGTAGGAACAGGCGCGTCGTGGGACGGCGACCGTTGGCCGCTCGTCCAGGCACGGGACGACGACGACCTGCTCGATGCTCGGAATGCGGTCGACGATGCCGCGGACGGTGCTGTCCGAACTGATCTCCTTCCCCGCATAACGATAACCGTCGGCGCAGAACAGGACGCGCGGCTGAATCTGGCCAAAGCGGTCGAGCACGCCCTGCACGCCGAAGTCAGGAGAGCACGAGGACCACGTCGCACCCAGGCTCGCCGTGGCGAGCATTGCGATGACAGTCTCGGGGACGTTCGGCATGAAGCCGGCGACGCGATCGCCGGGGCCGACGCCACATCCGCGAAGCGCGGTGGCGATTCGAGCAACGTCGGTGTGCAGCTCGGCGTACGTAATTCGCCGATTCGGGCCGCGCTCATCCCAGGCGACAACTGACGGACGATCGTCGCGCCAGCGCAGCAGGTTTTCGGCGAAATTCAGGCGAGCGCCATCGAACCAGCGGGGCCCGCTGTCGGCGTCGGGCGGCGCCATGCGATCGCCACCCACGAGCACCGTTCGCCACGCCGAGCCTCGAGCATCCCGCTCGGCGACGATGCCGCAGAACTCCCACACGGCGCCCCAGAACTCCGCGGGGCGAGCGATCGACCAACGGTAGAGACTCGCGTAGTCGTGAACGTCTTCATTCGCGCGGGAGCGGACATCGGCGATGAACCGCGTGAGGTTGGATCGCGCGGCTTGCTCCGGCGACGGCGTCCACAGCGGACCGCTCACGTTTGGCTTGCGATCACTCGTACCACACCGGGCGTCGTGCCCCGGGAGGAGGGCTGCTCACGAGCCGATCGCGAGGAGTTCGACGTTGTAGATGATCGTCGAGTTGCCGGGGATCACACCAGCCGGACATGCCCCCTTCCCGAGCTCTGACGGTACTACGATGAGGCGTTGACCGCCGACGTTCATGCCAAACATCCCGTCCGCGAGGCCGATCGTGGCATTCAAACTCAAGTCGATCGGGAAAGGCTGGTCGGTCTTCTGGTCGACCACCGTCCCGTCGACGAGATACGCCGTGTAGTGAATCTGCACGAGCTGGAGCGAGTCGAGCAGCGCACCGGTGCCGACGACGAGATCCTTTCGCCAGTCGCCGAGGTTCGTCTTCTCCATCGCGTTCAGGTCGACGCCGAGCGCCGGAGCAAACGTCTCGGTGGCGGGGTCGCTGGGATTGCCTAGGCACTCCTTCGGCGACGTTAGGCACGCGCTGAGCAAGACGCACGGGAGCAGGCAAATCGCTAGTCGCTTCATCGAGGCAGGCCGGGGAGGTGTGGTGTTTCGACGACGTACACAAACTGCGTTAGGAATCCGCCAGATGGGAGGGGGATTCCCGGGAAGTGCTTCGTCCCGAGCTTTGGTAATACCTTCGGTCACTGGTGGCGCTGTTCCCGTCGACTGGGCGCGTGCATATTCGCTCCCGCTCCATCCCGAACGTCCGTCCGTCTCCCCCTCCTCCTCCCCCTCCCCCTCCCCCCGATCACATCGCATGCGCCGATCAACCCGCTGTTTCGCCCTCGTTCTGTCCTTCGTGGCCACGCCGCTCGCCGCGCAGCGCCCGCTCAAGGTCTATATCTCGGTCGACATGGAGGGGATCGCCGGTGTCGTGACGGCGGATCAGCTCTCCCCGACCGGGTTCGAGTACCAGCGCGCGCGCGAATTCATGACCGGCGAGGCGCTCGCCGCGGTCGCCGGCGCCCGCGACGCCGGGGCGACGCAGATCGTGGTCAGCGATTCCCACGGCAATGGTGAGAGTCTGCTCATCGACAAGTTTCCTCCCGACGTCACCATCATTCGGTCGTGGCCGCGTCCGTTGATGATGATGCAGGGGATCGACTCGTCCTTCGACGCCGCCGTGTTCATCGGCTATCACGCCGCGACGACCAACCCGGCCGGCGTGCGCGCGCACACGATCTCGAGCGCGCACCTCGCCGCCGTCGAGTTGAACGGCGTCGCGATGCCCGAGTCGGGGATCAACGCCGCGATCGCCGGATATTTCGGCGTGCCGGTCGTCGCGATCTCGGGTGACAACGTCGCCGTCGCCGAAGCGCAAACGCTCATCGGCGGCATGGAGGGCGCCGTCGTGAAGCAGGCGATCAGCTTTCACGCCGCGGCGACGATGACGCCGGAGGCGGCACAGACACTCGTGAGGCAGAAGGTGAAAGCTGGCGTCCAGCGCCGCGCGTCACTCCACCCGTACGTCGTCCGCGCGCCGGTGAAACTGGACGTCACATTCAAGAACTACACGCCGGCGGAGATGTTGAGCTTCCTGCCAATCGTGCAGCGGACGTCGTCGCACGGAATTCGTTTCGAGGGAAAGGACATTCTGCAGGTCTCTCGCTTTCTGGAGTTCATCGGCACGTATGACCCGGACATGGCGCCGTAGACGCGTCCCGCCCCGACGTGCCTTACGAGCTCCACGCCGCCCGATCACCACGTCCGCGCATAACGATCACCCGGCCGTTGCGCGCCGTTTCGACGACCCAAACTCCCGCATCGACGGCGTCGACGAGGACGCGAATCACTTCGTCTTCCTCGTCGCCGTTGCCGGTCGAGACGACGAGTTTCGCGCCGACCTCGATCTGCTTGGTCTTCATGGCACCTCCCCCTGCCCCTCCGAAACGCCGCAAGGTGCCGAATTCCGCGCGACGCGCGGTGACCGCCCTCACACCGGACGTGACGTCGTGCGCGCGTCGGGCTCGACGGTCTGACCGACTTTCACCGCCGGCGCTTTCACCGCTTCGGGTGGTTTGGTGGCGAGCCGGCGGCGCCACGCATAGTACGCGGGTACGCCGAGCACCATCAGCGCGAGCGCGAATATCACATTCCGTGGCTGCGTGACGATTGTGTTGATAACAATCGCCGCCGCGGAGAGCACGAAGAGAATCGGCGTCAGCGGATATCCGGGCGTCCGAAACGGACGCGGCAGATTCGGCTCCCGGCGGCGATACACGAAGATCGCCAACGCGCCGAACGCGTAGAAAATCCAGCCGACGAAGACGACGTACGTGAGGAGCTGCTGGAAAGTCCCCGTCGCGGCGAGGACCATCGCCCACACCGAGCTCGCGACGATCGCGATCGCGGGTGTGCTGAAACGCGGATGCACCTCGGCGAGCTTGGCGAAGAACACGCCGTCGCGCGCCATCGAGTAGTACAGACGCGGCGCCGTGAGCGTGATGCCGTTCGCGGCGCTGAACATCGAGACGAGAATCGTCGCCGCGATCAGCTTCCCCGCCGCCGGCCCGAATGCGAGCGCCATCGATTCGGCGGCGATGCGTTCGCTCTTCATCGCGCCGTCGGGGCCGAGGGCGGCGATGTAGCCGATGTTCGCGAGGCAATAGATGACGATGATGAGCGCCGTGCCGATGCTGATGCCTAACGGGAACACGCGCTGTGGGTCCTTCGTCTCGCCGGCGGAGAAGGTCACGTACTGCCAGCCCTCGTATGCCCAAAGGACGCCGATCATCGCCGCGCCGATGCCGGCGAAGAGCGAACCGTCCCACGCCGCCGGCCACACGTTAGGCGTCTGCGCGAATCCGTGCCCCACGGCGATGAGGAGCGCGCTCATGATGAGGATCGCGCCAACCTTGATCCCGGTCGCGATCCCCTGCACGTTCGCGCCCTGCCGCGTGCCACGGACGTTGATGACCATCACGACGGCGATCATCAGAATGGAGACCAACTTGGCGGCGAGGGGCGGCAGGGTCATGAACTGGCCGAGGTAGTTCGTGAACGCGACGGCAAGCGTCGCGCACGACCCGGCGCCGATGACGAAGAACATCGTCCATCCGTACAGAAAGGCCGGCAGCGGGCCTAACGCGTCGCGCAGATAGACGTAGAGTCCCCCGGCATCCGGCTTGGACGCGCCCATCTCGCCGTAGGTCAACGCGCCGAGCAAAGAAAGCACGCCCGCCGCGAACCAGACGAGCAGCGCGACGCCGACCGATCCGCCGGTCTGCTTGATCACCAGCCCCGGCACGAGAAAGATGCCAGAGCCGATCACCGTGCCGATGACGATGAGGATCAGGTCGCGCAGCGTGAGCGTGCGATTGAGAGTTGCCATGTTGGCGCGGAGCATTGAGCGTACAGGCTCGAGCGTCGAGCCGGAGCGCGGAGTATTGCGCACAGGGAGAGGGACGCGCGCGAAGTTAGCGGCCGCGCAGCCGAGCGCCAGTGACGCTACCCTCAACCCTCGAGTGCTTCGGACGCCACACGCGCCGTCTCCGCCAGAACCGCCGCGCCAACGAAGATGCTCTCCTCGGCGGCGTAGAACTTCGGCGCGTGCGCGGGGATCGCGACGCCGCCCGGCTCGCGGGCGCCAATGCGAAGAAAGCAGCCCGGCATTCGCTCCATGTAGTGCGCGAAGTCCTCGCCCGCGAGATTCAGGAAGCCGAGTGGGACCACATTCGACTCGCCGAGCAGCGACGTCGCGGCACGGCGCGCCCAGGCCGTCGCGTTAGGCGGATTCACGATCGGCGGCGTCCCGAGTTCCAGCCTCACGGTGGCAGTGAGCCGATAGGCCGCGGCGATCGACTCGGCGATGCGTCGCACCTCGTCGAGCATGAGACGACGCGACGGCGCGTCCACCGCGCGCACGGTGCCGGTGAGTGTCGCGCGGTCGGGAATGACGTTCGACGCCGTTCCCGCGCGAACGGTCCCGATCGTCACGACGCCTGGATTCGCGGGATTCAGGCGGCGCGACACGATCGTCTGTATCGCGCCGATGAGCGCGCCCACACCGACAATGGGATCCGCCGATTCATGCGGTCGTGCCGCGTGTGCGCCCTGCCCCAGCAGCTCGATCTCGAACATGTCCGCCGATGCCGCGAGCGGTCCTTCATCGGCAACGACCTGTCCGACGGCGAAACGACGATCGACGTGACCACCGAAAATCGCGCGCACCCCATCCAGCGCCCCGCTCTCGATGATCGCCGGCGCGCCTCTCCCGGTCTCCTCCGCTGGCTGCAGCACCACGAGGACGTCTCCCGCCGCGGGCTTTCGCGCCAGCAGCGCCGCCGCGCCGACGGCCCACGTCGCGTGGACGTCGTGGCCGCAGGCGTGCATCACGCCCTCGTTATGCGACGCGAAGGGCAGTCCAGTCTCTTCGCGCACCGGAAGGGCATCGATGTCGCCGCGAATCGCGACGACGGGCGCCGAGCGGTCACGGCCCCTCCCGCGAACGCGCGCGACGACGCCCGTCTTCGCTACACGCCGCGCGTCGACGTCGCCGATCGCCGCGAGCGCACGCTCGAGCTTCTGCGCCGTGCGCTCTTCCTGAAACGAGAGCTCGGGATCGGCGTGAATGGCGCGGCGGAGCTCGATCAGATCGCGACGCAGCTCGGCGCCGAATTGGCTGGCGACAGCCGTCGAAACCCCCGCCGCCTCCGCCACACCCGTCATCGCGCCGCCATCGACCGGGTCTCGAGCTGCTCGCGCTTCACGGTGAGATCCTCGACGCGCGCCACATCGACGGTGATGCCGATGCCCGGTTTGTCGCGCGGCACGCGCACCATGCCGTCGGCATCCATCGTCCACTCGGGGATGACGACGTCGCGCTCCCAGTAGCGAGCACTCGGACTGAGATCACCGGGGAGACTGAAGTTGGGCAGCGACGCAAGAGCCACGTTGTACGCTCGACCGACGCCGCTCTCGAGCATACCGCCGCACCACACCGGAATCTCGTTGCGTTCGCAGATGTCGTGGATCGCCTTGGAGACGGTGAAGCCGCCGACGCGTCCCGGCTTGATGTTGATGATCTTTCCCGAGCCGAGCTCGATCATGTCGGCGGCGCGATCGGCGTCGGTGATCGATTCGTCGAGACAAATGCGCGTCGTGAGGCGCTTCTGCAGCTTCGCGTGCCTGACGATGTCGTCCCGTCCCAGCGGCTGCTCGATCATGATGAGGTCGAACGCGTCGAGCTGGGCGAGGTGATCGGCGTCGGCGAGCGTGTAGGCGGAGTTGGCGTCGGCCATGAGGTGGACGTCCTTCCCCAACGCCGTCCGCACGGCGCGCACATACTCCACATCCTGCCCCGGCTGAATCTTGAGCTTGATCTTGCGATAGCCCTGCGCGAACGCCGCTCTCGCGCGCTCGACCAGCGCCTCGGGAGTCGCCTGGATGCCGAGGGAGATTCCCGTTGGAATTCGCTCGCGCGTGCCGCCCAGTCGGTGCGACAGCGACACGCCTTCCTTCGTCGCCGCGAGCGCCCACATCCCCATCTCGAGCGCGGCCTTCGCCATGTTGTGCCCGCGCACGTTCTGGTCGAGCACTCCGTGAATCACTTCCGGCCCGTCGAAGCTCCGGCCGAGGAGACGCGGCGCGAGCCATTCACGGATCGCGAACCACGCCGTGTCGATCGTTTCCGGCGAGTAGTTGGGCAGCTCGCCCGCGACGCACTCCGCCCATGTCGACGTACCATCCGCATCATGCAGCTCGAGGAGAAACACTCGGCGCTCGGTGCATACGCCGGAGGAAATACGGAATGGCTCTTTGAGGGCGAGACGAATCTCGCGGAGCTCGAGATGATCGAGACGAAGCATAGGGGCGCGTATCCAGTGGCGAGTCGTTGATGCTCTGGCGAGAGGAGCAGGAGCGCGCGCGATGGCGCGTGCGGCTCCACATCAAGTTACCCGTGAGCGCGAGCGAGCAGATAGTAGCCGCGTTGCGCGCACTCGTCGATGACGAAACCTTGCACCGTGAGACCGGCGAAGAGCGCCCGGGCGAACGCGGCGCGTGTCGAATGTCGCCAGGCGATCGCCTGACTCCGATCCGAGTCCTGCAGGGAGCCGATGTCGGTCGGAATTTCGATGCGAGTGCGATCGGTGACCGCCGCATTCGTGGCGCTCGAACCGTGGTCGGCGTTCAGGATCGGCGCCCCCAACAGCTCGCGGCTCACGCCCGCGGCGTGCGTCTCGCTCAAGCGACGCTGCACCTCGTCGTCGGAAACCGGCCACGCGACAATGAGTCGATCGGTACCGATTCCCCGATGCAGTGGACTCTCGGTCTCGCCGTACATGTCCTCGACGTACTCGGCGACGCGAACGCCAAATACGTTGAAGTTGAGGTGCGCGTTGCGTGCAACGAGCGGATCGTAGGTCCAGTAAATGACAACGCCGCCCAGCTGCTGCACGGCCCGCCGCTGAAATTCCTTGAGGCGCCGGCCGAGTCCCAGATTGCGCGCCTCGGGGCGAACGGCGAGCATGTCCGACCAGTGGACGATGCGTCCCTTCTCGACGCCGGTGAGTCCGTACACGAAGCCGAGCAGGTGATCCTGGTCGTCGAACGCGCCGGCGGCGACGCTGCCGATGCGTTGCGAGACCTTGAGAATGCTCGCCGGCACGATGTCGGTGAACTCGTCGCCCCATGTTTCGCGTTGGAGCGCGACGCAGGCATGGAGTTCTTCCTGAGTACGGAGCGGACGGATATCGACGTCGGAAGCGGACATGCGTGGGTGAGGCGTGAGTCGTGGCGTGGAACGCGAGAAGCTAGCCGCCAATACCAATCTGCTCAACGGGCTCGGACGTCGTGCCCTACCTCGAGTGCGCGTCCGGTTCGACTCACGGTACGCGGCGCAAGGGACACTGTTACCGCACTTCCGGTCGCGGCGTCTCCATTGCGCAGGCGCTTCCCTCCCACGTAGTCGCTGTCCGAGTCGCGACGACGCGACACATGTGCTCCCTTCAACCGGGTTACTCGGATGCGCACCCTCAGTGCACGGACTGTCACCACGAGCGCCGACGCTCTCGCCCGCACGGACATTCCGCGGACGCCGCGATTGAACCGCGAGCAGCGTGAAGCGTGGGTGATGGCGCTCTATCTGGGTGGTGCCACTCTCGAAGAGATCGCATTCGTGCTGGGGAGCGGGCGCTCATCGGTACGCCAGTGCGTGATGGAAGCGGGGCTTGCCCGCCATCGCGCCGTGCGCAACATCGACGTACTGGCGATTCTGCGAGAGGTTCGGCGCTCGGGTACGCTGACGTTGCGCGAAGTCGCGGCGCGGATCGGATACTCCGAGGAGACCGTGCGACACAGCGTTCTCGCGCTCGGCATGAGCGAGTCGGTGCGCCGGCTGTTCAGGTTGCGCCGGCGCGCGGCCCGCCGGGTCGCGGTCGCGAACGCCGACGTCGCCCTCGAGGCCGTTCCGCTGCGCCCGATCGGCACCAGACGGACGCCATCGATTCGCGTTGCCTAACGCGGCAGCAGCTTGATCGCGTCTCGGGCTTGTTGCGCGAGCTCCGCGGCGAGCTCGCGCAGGGCCTTGAGCCGTTTCCCCACCTGCCGCTGGTAGATCTTGCGCGCCAACGCGTAGCTGCCGGTGATCGTCAGCCCCCAGATGCCGAAGGACGCCGCGACCGAATGCATCGCCGCCATTCCGATCGCGAACGCGACGCCGAACGATCCGCCGCCGACGCCGCCCATTAACCCGCCGAACGCGGCGCCAGCGAGTGGTGAGAGCCGCTCATCGATGCGAATCTTCGTCTTGCCGTGGCGTGACGCGATCGTGATCTGCAGGTTGCGATTCTTTCCCGTCGAGCTCCACGACACGCTCCGCCCGATCGCGCCCGCGTTGCCCGCCTCGCCCATCCGGCGGCGAATCGTGTCGACGAGAATGTCCAGATCGGCCTCGGGAACTTCGCCGCTGATCTCGACCTCGAAGAGAATCGCCATCGGCGCGCCCGACCAGGGTGACGCCGGCGGCGTTCCGTCGCGGACGACAGCCGCCTCACCCTCGTTAGGCACTCCGGCCGCGAGCCCCAGCTCGGCCGCCGCGCGCGCGACATAGCGCTCGGAAATGCCCGCCTCGAGGGCGGCGGAGCGGGCGTCGTCGAGGCGGTAGCCGCTCGTGAGCGTCCGCCGATCGCCGTCGCCGGCGACCGCCGTGGCCGCGCGAACCGGGAGCGGCGGGCGCGTCTGCACACCGGTGAGCGCCTGCAGCTCGGCGGCACGCGACCAGAGCGCCTGCGCCTCCCGCTCGGAGATGATCGGAGCACTCCCCACAGCCTCCGGTTCCAACTCGGCGGCTGCGTTGTCGATCGACCGCGCGAAGGCACCGCCCGACTCGCAGCGCGCGGCCGGGTTTTTGGCGAGGCAGCCGTCGATGAGATCGGCGAGCGCGGCCGGCACGTTGGGCGCGACGTCGCGCACCTTCGGCGGCGGCTTCACGACATGCGCGACGAGGACCGCCGACGCCGTCTCGCTGTCGAAGGGCAAGCGGCCGGTGAGCGCGCGGAAGCCGACGACACCTAACGAGTAGAGATCGCTGCGTCCGTCGACCGCTTCCCCGCTGATCTGCTCCGGGCTCATGTAGTGCACCGTCCCCAACACCTGCCCCGTCGCCGTCAGCGGCTTCGCTTCGGCGAGCCGCGCGATGCCGAAGTCGGTGACCCACGCGCGTCCGGTCGACCGCTCGACGAGAATATTCTCGGGCTTGATGTCGCGGTGGACGATGCCGTGCTCGTGCGCGTACTCGAGCGCGAGCGCGACGTCGCGAAGAATGTGGCAGAGCTCACGCACCGGAGGCACCGCCTGCGCCGCGAGCAGATCGGCCAGCGACGCACCGTCGACGTACGCCATGACGATGAACACGACGCCGTCCATCTCGTCCGCGCGATAGATGGGGACGATGCTCGGATGCGTGAGCTTCGCCGCGGTGCGCGCCTCCCGAAGAAAGCGCTCGCGCACTTCGGCGACGTCGGCGAGCAGCTCGGGCAACACCTTGATCGCGACAGGGCGATCGAGCTTCACGTCGACGCCGAGGTAGACGATGCCCATACCCCCCCGCCCGATCTCGCGCTCGAGCGCGAAATCGGACGCGAGCGCGTGCGCGCGGGCGGTGAATTCAGCGGTGTCGGTCATTCCGGCCTTCCGAAAGGCGAATCTGGAGGAGACCCTCCACTCGTAAAGTCTCCGCTCCGGGACAACTCCAACTACGGACGGCGAGGGCCGCGGCTTCCCGTGCTTGGCGCCGCGCCTGCCTGGACCGCCTGCGGGGCCGGCGCGTCTTTCCCCGCATTGTACGCGGTGAGCAGCTTCTGACGTGCGAGGTAGGTCTCGCCGTGCGCAATCCACTCGGCGGCTGGCTCGCCCTTGAGGTAGTGCGCGAACCACTCGAGCTGCCGCCGATGATAGTCGATCTGGCTCTCCGGCCGCGCCACGCCGTGGTTCTCATCGTTGTAGATCAGGAACACGACTTCCTTGCCCAGCCGTCGACCGAAGTTATAGAGCTCCATGCTTTGCCAGTAGTTCACGTTTCCGTCGGCGTCACCCTCCTCGAGGAGCAAAGGCGTCTGCAGCGAGTCGACGGCGAAGACCGTCGAGTTGCGGATGTACGCCTGCGGATCTTGCCAGAGCGGCACCTGCATGCGCTCCTGGCCCGTCTCGAAGTGGCCGGTCTCGGGAAGGCCGGTGTTAAAAGATGTATAACCGTACATGCTGATCAGATCGGTGAGCGGCGCGCCGGCAATCGTCGCCGCGAACATGCCGTGGCCGTGCACGGCGTAGAACGCGGACTGATAGCCGCCCCACGAATGGCCCATATTCCCGACGCGCTTGGGATCGATCATGCCCGTTGCGAGCGCCGCCCTCACCGCCGAGGTCACGCAATCCAGACCGGAGTATCCCGGATCGCGAAAGCGGAAGACGATGTCGGGACGCAAGACGAAGTAGCCGTTCTGACTGAAGACGCTCGTGTTATAGGTCGAGCGGTCCGTGGGCGCGACCCACTGATGAAATCCCTGGGAGAGTTTCTCATAGTAGTAGACGACCATCGGGTACTGCTTCCCGGGCTGATAGTCGGCTGGATACGTCAGCATCATTTGCAGCTGGTCGCCGTGGGAGTTGGTGTAGTCCATCAGCACCTGCTTACCCCACGCGTGGTCGGCGAGAAATGCGTTGGTGTGCGACACCTGCTGCGCCGCGTCGAAGCCCGCGGTCGCGACGAACACGTTCGGCGGCTCTTCCGCGGTCTGCTCGACGAAGGCGAAGACGTTCGCCGCGTTCTTCGCCCGCACGAGCCGTCCGACGTTCTTGTCGACCCAGAGAAGCCGCTGCGCCGGCTGGCCGATCGTTAGGCGTGCGATCCCGCTCTTCTTGTTCCGATCGCCGGTCGCCGAGAGGATGATCGGCCTGGCAGGATCGATCGTCCGCGACTCGGGATCGAGCACCTCGACGCGGTACACGGTCGAGTCTTCGCGGCCCCGCGTCAGCCGAACGGCATTGGAGCCGTCGGGCGCCACCTGCCAGAGGTCGTACCGATCATAGAGAAGGACCGATCGATCGCCCCTGGTCCATCCACCGACGCCATAGGGACGCCGCTCATGCACCGGGTGATCGTCTTCCATGTTCACGAACGTGGTCGCCAGCTTCCCGGTGAGATCGACGCGAGCCTTGCTCGTTAGGTCGTACGTCCACCACTGGCCTCCCTGCGTGTACAGCAGATACCGCCCGCCGGGGCTCGCCGACGCCGGGAACGCCGTCTTGGTGACGACGCGCTCGCGCGTGCCCGTCGCGAGGTCGATCGTGTACACGTCGCGATACTGTCGGCCCGAGATAATCTCGTTGAAGTATGGACGCTGGTCGCTCACGAGCGCGACGCGCTGATTCTCGGACAGTTGTACGGCGTCGGCGGAGTCGTCCGCGAGCCGGACGATCTGGTTCGCGGCCAATCGCCAGCCGACGAGCTGCGTCTTCTGTCGATCCTGCGCCGCCTGACGATCCTGCTGGTGATACTCGCGCAAATCCTTCCAGTGCCAGACCTCGACCCGCGCCGGCTGCGACGCGCCCCCGTGATGCGGCTCCTTCGCTTCGCGCGGCGCGATGCCGAAGAACACCGTCCCTCCGTCTTCGGCCCAGAGTGGCGGCCGATAGCCGGCGACACGCAGTTGCTGCGGGAAGCGGCCGTCCGTTGAAAAGTCGTAAACGCTTTTCATCGGGCGTGGGCCACCGAGTCCGCGCCACGCGATCACCGCATAGCTCGTGTCGGCAAAGGCGCTGTCGGCGCGGCTCCGCAGCACAGCCAGATCGTCGCCGTGCTTCCGCCAGGCGACGAACGCGTAGAGGTGATCGCCCGTGTCGAGCGCGCGCAGCGCGCCGGTCGCGACGTTGAGCAGTTGCA
>DATBHD010000260.1:0-1754 GCA_036557635.1 Gemmatimonadaceae bacterium | reverse complement strand
GTCGCAGCCGCACCTGATCGACCAATTCGAAGTGGAGGACGGTGAGTATTATCTCATCGTCAGCCGGCTGATTCCGGAGAATTCGCTCGAGGTGATGCTCGAGGGATTCCGTCGCTCGCGGAGCCGGCGCGCGCTCGTCGTCGTCGGCAACGCGAATTATCGCGGTGCGTTCCATCGTCGGTTGAACGATATCGCAACGTCGGATGAGCGCATCAAGCTCGTCGGGGGCGTGCACGATCAAGCCGTGATCAAAGAACTGTGGTGCAACTGTTACGCGTATCTCCACGGCCACTCCGTCGGCGGAACGAACCCGGCGCTCCTACGGGCGATGGGCTATGGCGCCTGCGTCCTGGCGCGCGATACGGAGTTCAATCGCGAAGTGCTTGGAGATGCCGGGCGCTATTTCACGAACGACGCCTGGTCAGTCGCAGCCCTGATCGATGAGATCGACCACGCGTCGCTCGGCGAGCTCCGGGCCCGCGGACCGGCGCGCATTCGCGAGCGATACACATGGGATCGTATCGTCGATCAGTACGATGCGCTGCTTCAACGTGTTGTTGCCGCATCGAAAACCGAGCCGCACCTCATTGGCGCGTAGCAGCCTCGATGCGATGTTTGCCGCCGGTCAGCGCATGGAGCGCACCACGGAACACCGCGCGAAACGCAGCCGGATTGCCGTCGCGAAGCGTGACCGCGGCGAAGCGGGCAACGACGTCGATCGCGAGCATCGGACCCAGAGTCACCCAATGATACCAACGCGCGTGGCGCGTGGCGACGCGGAGTTGATTGCGCGTGCTCAGGTAGAAGCGAAGCGCTCGGCCGCCTGCGTCGGCGTGGCTCGAGCCCGCGAAATGCGAGACGAGTGCGCGAGGAACGTAGCGAATGCGGCGGTCTGCGCCTCGAACGCGTCGAGAGAGGTCGAGGTCTTCGGCGTAGGCGAACAGCGATGCGTCGAAGAGGTCGGAGTTCGGGCCAGGCAACGCGTCGAGTCGGACGAGAAGGGCGCATCCGGTCGCGAACTCGAGATCGCGTGCAACGAGGCTGCGATGGCGCTGGATCTCGTGGGCGGGCCGGCCGAGCCAAGGCGAATAGCGTGCGCCGCCGAACCAGAGCTCGTCCGTGTCGCCGATGAGGATTCGTGGATTGACGAGTGCGATTGTGGCGTCGCGCTCCGCTGCGTCGACGAGAGCTTCGATACACTGCGGGTCGACCGTCGCGTCGCTGTTGAGGAGGAACGCGTATTGCGCACCCATCTCCCTCGCAACCCTGACGCCGGCGTTGTTGCCGCCGGTGTAGCCGTCGTTCGACGCGCGTGCGACGATCGTCACCCGCGGGTCGTCGGCAAACTTGGCGCGAAGCTGGTCGACGCTGTCGTCGGGGGACGCATTGTCGACGACGACGACATGCGACACCACTCCCGTCGATGTCAGCACCGACTCGACGCAGTCGATCGTAAGTCGAGGCGTGCCGTAGTTGACCACGACCGTGACCACGTCGCACGTGGCCGCGACCGAAAGACGTCGCGCGGTTGACGTGCGCGGTGCTACTTTCTCGCTCACGCTATGTCTCCGACGTCGATGATGCTCTTGCTGGCAGCCGCCGCGCTCTTCGGTGTTGCGGCGATTCGCTGGCAGCGAACGTTCGTGATGGCGCTGCCGTTTCTGGCGACGCTGAACGGCCTGTCCGTATCGCTCGGGGGCGCGTCGGTTCGGCTGGACCAACTGGTTGCGATCGCGCTGGTCGTACCGCTAACG
>DATBHD010000259.1:0-19595 GCA_036557635.1 Gemmatimonadaceae bacterium | reverse complement strand
CTGACCTGGGAATGGAAGATCTCCGAGGCGGGGAACAGTGGCCTCAAGTACAACGTCGACGAGCATCTCTCCACGACCTTCGATCCGCCGCACGCCGCGAAGGGGTGGGAGTATCAGATGATCGACGACGCGAAGAACGAGGACAACAAGCTCGCGACGCATCGCACCGGCGCGCTCTACGACATGATCGCGCCTAACGCGTTCAAGGTGGTGAGGCCGGCGGGGCAATGGAACCGCTCGCGCATCGTCTTCAAGGGCAACCACGGCGAGCACTGGCTCAATGGCGTCCGAATCGTCACCTTCGACATCGGCACGCCCGCCTTCGACTCGGCGTTCGCGAAGAGCAAGTACGCCAAGTATCCGCCCTGGTTCCCGGTGCGGCGCAAAGGACAGATCGTGCTCCAGGACCACGACGACGTGGTGTGGTTCCGCGATATCAAGATTCGAACCCTTAAATGATGCGAGGCTCGGGGCTGGTATGAGGCGAGATTCGCGATGTGAGAAATGAGATCCTTCCTTCTCCGTGCGCGCGACGAGCATCTCACCCCCGATGGCGAGTCCAGACGCGAGACGCGGAGCTTCGAGGCGTGCGACGTGAGTTGAAGTCATGGTCTCACGTCTCGCATCGCGAGGCTCCGCGTCACGAAACTGGACTCGCCGAGACCGGGTGAGATGCGCGCGCGCCACACGGAGAAGGATCCATCTCAGACCTCAATTCTGAGATCTCAATCTCGGCTTTTCCAGCACGCATCACCTACCACCTAATACTGACCGCTCCCCCAGCCTATTATTGCCATGCCCGACATCGATCGACGCGACTTCGTCAAACAGACTACCGCGGCGAGCTTGGGCCTCCTCGCCACGGCGCGCTCAGTGCCGCGCCACTCGCCTAACGAAACCGTCCGCGTCGCCGTCGTCGGCGTCAACGGGCGCGGCATCGTCCATGCGCAGAACTTCTCCAAGCTCCGCAACTCCGAGGTCGCCTACATCTGCGACGTCGACGCCAACGTCATCAAGAAAGGCCTCGACGGCGCCAAGTCGCAGCAGCGCGCGCCGCGCGCCGAGCGCGACATCCGCCGCGTCCTCGACGACAAAACCGTCGACGCGATCTCGATCGCGACCCCCGACCACTGGCACGCGCCGATGACGCTCCTCGCGCTCCAGGCGGGGAAACACGTCTACGTCGAGAAGCCGAGCGGACACAATCCGCGCGAAGACGAGCTCCTCATGGAAGCGGCGCGCAAGTACGACCGAAAGATCCAGTTGGGCACCCAGGCGCGCTCCGGGCCGCACTTCCTCGAGGCGCTGGATCGCGTTAGGCGCGGCGAGATCGGCACGCCCTACCTCGCGCGCGCCTGGTACGCGAACACCCGCGTCGGCATCGGCACGGGAAAGCCCGCGCCCGTCCCGTCGAATCTCGACTACGAGCTCTGGCAGGGGCCCGCGCCGCGCACACCCTATCGCGACAACGTCATCCACTACAACTGGCACTGGTTCACGCGCTGGGGCACGGGCGAGATCTGCAACAATGGGACGCACGAGATCGACGTCGCGCGCTGGTTCCTCGGCGTCGACTATCCGACCAGCATGTCCTCCGTCGGCAAGCGCTTTCACTTTCAGGACGACTGGGAGTTCCCCGACGCGCAGGAAGTGACGTACGAGTTCGGCGACAAGATCATCGCCTGGTACGGCCAGAGCTGCAACGGGCTCCGCCTCTACGACCGCGAGCGCGGCACGACCGTCATCGGCACCGGCGGCAGCGTGATCGTCGATCGCGACGGCTACGAGCTACGCGACCTGAAGAACAAGGTCGTTAGGCGCGTCGTCGCGTCGCAGGGGCCGGACGGCACCGACACCCTTGGCGACGACCCGCTGACGTTCTTGCATATGCGAAACTTCCTCGACGCCGTGCGCACCGGCGTGAAGCTCAACGCGCCGATCGAGGACGGCGCGAAGACGGGACTCCTCTGTCACCTCGGGACCATCGCGCATCAGACCGGACGCATGCTGCGCATCGATCCGAAGACAGGCCACATCGTCGGCGACCCCGACGCCTCGGCGAAGTGGAGCCGCGCCTACGAGCCGGGGTGGACACCAACGGTCTGATTTGTGGTCTTACCTGTGGTCTTCACGCATCTGCGTGCGTTTGTGGCCGGCTGTGCATCGACAGCGGCGTTGATCTGCATTGCCATGTTCAATACGGCGCGACGGGATCCTGACGTGGCTCGGCCGGAGCGGGCGATGCTTTACGTGCTGACGGCAATCTGGGTGTTGTTTCTCGCGACACCGCTGCTGTTGTTGGGTGGCGTTATCGGTGTTCTCATCAAACGCTTCGTCTTACGGTGACTCATGGGGTTAAGCTTGGCAGCGCGTCACGCGATGGCGGGATTCGCACTCTTGCTCGGTGCGGCACGAGCGGTGGACGCCCAGCCCGGGCCGCGAACGCCTAACGACACGCTCCACTCGCCGGTCGTCGGCGCAAACGGGAGCGTCACCTTCCAACTGTACGCCCCGAAGGCGAACGCGGTGACGCTGCGGAGCGAGGGGCCAGCGGCGTTCGCCAATCAGCAGATGCAGAAGAACGCCGGCGGCGTCTGGACGCTCACGACGACGCTCGCGCCCGATCTCTACATCTACTGGTACGAGGTCGACAGCGTCACCGTCGCCGATCCGCGCAACAATCACCCCCGTGTCAACATGACGACGGTCCGGAGCCTGCTCGAGGTCCCCGGCCCCGCCGAGGAGTTCATCGCCGAGCGCAACGTGCCGCACGGCGAGGTGGCCGAGGTGTGGTATCACTCGTCGTCGCTCGGCGTGCCGCGGCGGATGCATGTGTACACACCGCCCGGCTACGGAATGAGCACGGCGCGCTATCCGGTGTTCTATCTCCTGCACGGCGCCGGGGACGACGATGGTTCGTGGCTAGCGCCCGGTCGCGCGAATTTCATACTCGACAATCTCATCGCGGCGGGAAAGGCGAAGCCGATGATCGTCGTCATGCCGGCGGGGCACACGCCGAGACCGGGCGGCCTCTTCGGCCCGCCCGGGACGCCCGACCCCTTCATCGATGATTTTCTCGAGGACGTGATGCCTTACGCGGAGAAGCACTACCGCGTGCTGCCGGGGCGCACCAACCGCGCGATCGCCGGCCTCTCGATGGGCGGCGATCACACGCTGCGCATCGGCCTCCCGAACCTCGACAAGTTCGCCTACATCGGCGTGTTCAGCTCCGGGCTGTTAGGATCTTTTAATTACGGCCCCGCCGGCGGCGACAGCGCCGCCGCGCTCTTTGCGCGCAACCATGCCGCGATGTTGAACGACCCGAAGCTCAACGAGAAGATCAAGGTGCTCTGGCTGTCGACGGGCAAGGACGATTTCATCATGCCCTACACCAAAGCGACGCTGGCCCTGTTCGACGCGCACCACATCAAGTACAGCTTCACGCCGAGCGAGGGCGGGCACACCTGGCCCAACTGGCGGGCATATCTGGAGACGTTCGCGCCGCTTCTTTTCCGTGAATCGCCGCCGCTCCACGCGTCGAATCCGCACTGAGAAAGCGTGAGCACCTATGCTTCTAACCGCGAACGAATGCCGCATCGGGTCGATAGAACGTCGACCCCTGTAAGGCAGTCGACTCGGCGAACATGATCGTGTTGGACGTGCCGTCTGTGACGAGCCCCGCCCGGATGTTGTTCACCGCGGGCACGAGCAACCCGATCAGGACGGCGATGATCGCGATCACGACCAGCAGCTCGATGAGCGTGTACACCACGACGGGGCCGGTGCTCCCCCCCTGAGTCGCGGGGCCGGGCGTGAGAATCGGCGTCGCCCGATAGGTGCGCGGCAGCGGCTTGCCGTACGCGGCGGCCCAGAGCGCCCCGAAGTCGAACGACGACCAGCGCGAGACGGGTAGCTGTGTCGAGTCGACGAAGAGCTGCTCCCCGCCGGGAGTCCTCACGAGAAACGCGTACGGGTGACCCTTGACCGGGCGTAAGGGACCGTAGGCCGCAGCCAGCGTCGCGCGATCCTTCGCGGCGACGGGAATCTTGGTGGACGACGTCTTCTGCACAGCCGGAAGAGACGTCATGGCGGAGCGAGCGAGATTGTGCGGGGTCGTCATGATGAGAACTCCTGTATCGGGGACAGGGGCGGCGCGTACCGATCCATCCTTCCGTACACATTTGGTTTGTCAAGGAGGGACCTCGCCGAGGACGCGGCGCCCGCCAGAAGTGGAGTAGTCCCGGCCGCGTGCTCGTGGCCGCACTCGAAGCAATGCCCCGGACTCGCGATCGACTGCTTTTAACGGACAAAGCCGGACAAACGGCTTTGTCCGTGCTCGATTCAGTCGCCGATCGAGCGAGTCCCTTAACCAACCAGTCGCGCCGTCATCACCGAATCGAGCCTAACGAGCTCCGCGCTGAAGACGCGCCGAAAATAGGACCCCGTCACCAGCCGCTCGATCCAGCCGAGCAGCCCCGCGCGCACCGGCATGTCGATCGCGATCGTGACGCGCGAGCGCTCCGTGCCTAACGGCTCGATGTTGAACGAGGTGACGGCACCGGTGCGCTGCTCCGTTTCGATCAGCCGCCGCCCCGGCTCCGGCTCGCTCACCCGTACGCGCGCGTGTTGCGTCGATCCGAACGCGCGCATGTCGAAGTCGAGGACCGTCCCCTCGCCGTAGCCGCCCTCTTCGACCTTGAGGTTGGCGAAGTATTGCGGCGGGACGATGCGCAGGTGCCCATTGGGATAATCCGCGAGAAAACGATAAACCTCATGCGCCGCGGCGCCGACCTCGGCGCTCGATTCGGCGTGCAGCGTATTGCCATTCAACAGTTTGGCGTTCATGGTCATTCCTCGATTGCTTGATGGCCCCTTGTCTGCGGAAGGTACGCGCTGACTCAACTGGTCGAGATTGGCCGTATGCAACCCTCAACCGTTGCCGGATCGCCGATGCTTCGGCCGGCGTTCGTCGCGCGCACGTGCGTCGTCGCGGTACTCGTCGTCGCAGCGCGCGTCCTGCTCCATTTCGAGCCGCCGCCGATCTTGCTCGCGAACATCGTCGGCGTGGCATTGCTCTCGGCCCCAACTCCATTACGCATTTTCATGAACGAGCCGGCCAACGTGTGGCGCAACGGATCAGATTCTTTGTTGACAGCTTCGATTGGCTTCGGGGTGACATTCGGGGGCTGTGGGTGACCGGGCGACCGTCGGCTCGAGTTTTCCAATCGTGGTGATAACTTCGGATCATCGAGGTGCCAACGGATGCGATTCATGTCGAAGGCGTTTGCTCTCGCGTTGCTCGCGGCTCTTGGTTGCTCGACCTCTCTCGGCGAGCCCGATGCGTCGTCGGGGCGGGTCGCCCTGCAGAGGCTGAGCAGCGACCAGAATGCTTTCACGTACTTCAGCCAGTTGCGACAACCGGAGCGATTGGTCATCCGTGATGCCGCGGCATGGACGGCGGCGTGGGTGTCGATCTGGCCTAACGGCGCTCCGATCGCCGCGCCGCCCGACGTCGACTTCACCAAGGACATGGTTGTCTTTGGCGCGTTGGGCACGCGGCCCAGCACCGGCTTCGCGATCCGCTTCGATTCGGCGGCCATGCAACCTAACGAGCTCGTCGTCTGGACGGCGACAATTTCGCCGGGCGCGCATTGCGTGAACGCGACCGTGATCACTTCACCGGTCGACATCGCGACGACGGCGCGCTTCGATGGCGCCGTGCGGTTCGTCGACGTGCCGACAGTGATCGACTGTCAGTAATCGTCCGTCACACGGCCCAAGGTCTGATTGCTGGCGAGCGCCCGCGCCGCGCACACTGAGACGCAAGACGTGCGGCGGTGGCAGCATGAATCTCAATGGATCCAGCGAACCATCGGTCGAGAGCGTGACTGCGGAAGCAGTCGCGAGCGAGCACGCGCGGTGGCCGAGGATGGTGCTGTGGGCAACGCTTCCTCCCGTCGCCGCAATGGTCGCGCAGTCGTTCTTCTGGCTGATGATGGCGCGCTGGTCGCTCTTCTACCCGGCGGTGTTCCTGAGCTCATGGCTCGGGGGCTTTCGCAGCGGTATCGCGTCGACGCTGCTGTCGACCGCGCTCATCTGGTGGTATCTCATTCCGCCGTCGCACAAGTCGGACCCGCGGACGCTCGTGGCGTCGCTGATCTTCCTCGTCATGGGTGTGGTCGTCAGCACGCTGCACCGGCGGCTGCGACGAGTGACGGCCGACGCGGCGGACGCACTAGGTTCCGTTCGCCAGACGGCGGAGCGGCTGCAGCAGGTCGTGGACGAGCGGCGGAAGCTCAAGGAGCTCATCGACAACTCGACGGACTTCATCGCCCTCATGGACGAGCACGGCGTCCCGACCTACATGAACGCGGCCGGCCGACAGATGGTCGGTCTCGCGCCGAATTTTCCGGTGAGCACGACGAGAATCCCGCAATACTTCCCCCCGGAGCTGCGCAGCTTCGCGAAGGACGTGCTCGTCTCCGAGATCCTCGGGAAGGGACAGTGGCTGGGGGAGACGACGCTGCGTCACTGGCACACGCAGGAAGAGATTCCGGTATGGGTGCACGCGTTTCAGCTGCGCGATCCCGACACGCACCGCCTAACGGGCATCGGGACCGTCACCCGGGACATCTCGGCGCAGAAGCGCGCCCGTGAACAGCTGGAGGCGGCCAACCGGCGGCTCACGGACGCGACGCACGACCTCGCCGAGAACCAACGCTTTCTCCAGGCAATCCTCGACCATTCGCCTAACGGGATCGTCATCAAGGATCTCGAGGGCCGCCACCTGATCGTGAACCAGGGGCTCGAGAGGCTGACTGGCGTATCCGCCGCGAACGTGAAGGGAAAGACGGACTTCGATCTCTTTCCAAAAGCGGTCGCCGAGAGATTCCACGCCAACGACAGGAAGGTCCTCGAGAGCGCGGCGCCGCTCGAGACGGAAGAAAGAACCGAGATGAAAGACAGTGCCCGCGTCTTTTTGGTGAGCAAGTTTCCATTGCTCGACGACCAGCGGCGCGTGTTTGCAATCTGCTCGATCTGGACCGACATCACCGAGCGAAAACGAGGTGAGGAGCTATTGCGCGAGAACGCGGCCAAGCTCCGCCAGGCACAACACGTGGCACATGTCGGGAGCTGGAGCTGGGACCTCCACGACAAGATGGAGTGGTCCGAGGAGACGTATCGGATCTTCGGCCGGGATCCGAAGACGCCGTTGCCCGTTCCGTTCACGCCGGGTGCCGACGTGTTCACACCCGAGAGCACTCAGCGGCTGGCGATGGCGGTCGAGAAGCTGGTCCACGGCGCCGGACCGTACGAGCTGGAGCTCGAGTTCATTCGGCCGGATCGCACGACGGGTTGGGTCGCCGCCCGCGGTGAGAACGTCACGGACCCGACGACGGGAAAGGTCATCGCGATCACGGGCACGGTCGAGGACATCACCCAGTTGAAGGACTTGCAGCGGCTGCGCGAGGAGTGGACGTCGGTCATCGCGCACGATCTCCGTCAGCCGATCGGCTTCATCGCGATGGCGTCGGATTTTCTCCCGACGCTGCACAACGGCGAGATGAGTCCGAGGGAGAAGGACATGGCCGATCGCATTCGGGCCGCCGCCCTCACGCTCACGCGCATGGTCGACGACCTGCTCGACATGTCGCTGCTCGCGGCGGACCGGCTCAAGCTCGAGCGCGACTGGGTCGACCCGTGCCTGCTCGTCAAAGACACGGTCGAGCGGCTCTCGCACCTAACGAGCGATCACCCCGTGAAGGTGCACGAATCCCGCGACCTCACACCGGTGTTCGTGGACCCGATGCGCATCGGCCAGGTGCTCGGCAATCTCGTCTCGAATGCCGCCAAGTACGGAGACGAGCACGGCGAGATCGTGCTGGACCTCGCGCGGCGCGACGGCGAGGTCGAGATCTCCGTGACGAACCACGGCAAGGGGATCGACCCGGAAGACCTGCCGCGGATCTTCAGTCGCTTCATGCGCTCGAAGGCCACGCGCCGCACCGGCGTTCACGGGTTGGGACTCGGACTCTACATCGCGAAGGGCGTCGTGAACGCGCACGGCGGCAGGATGTGGGCGGAGAGTACGCCCGGAGAGACGACGACCTTCCATGTGACCCTGCCAACCGGCGTCGCGTCGCAGGAAGCCGCCTAGCAGGGACAATGAAGCTGGGACGAGGGGTCAACGATTGTGAAACACGGACAAGGCCGGACAAAGGGCGTGAAAAGAATAGAGAATTAGAAAGGCCCTACCGCTCTTAGTCCGGTAGTGTCCGGCTTCGTCCGGCCTTGTCCGTGTACTCCCGTTGATGCCAGTCGGAGGCGGAGCCTATCGCGGTTCGCGTCCAGTTTCCACGGCTTCGGTTTCGGCGAGATCCGACCGAGACACGATCGTGACGTCGGCGCGCGGCGCCGCCGCTTCGCTCGGGATGACGTCAGCCTTGTGTCCTCGGCGGTTAAATTCGACCTACTCTCCCTCGAGAGAAGCAAATGAGTCGCCTGCGCGTCGGAATCGTTCGCTATGCGTCGCTCGCCACCGCGATCGAGCGCGCGTTGGGCACTACGCCTGCTCCGGAATGCCGCATCGGCCAGGGACGTATCACGATCACCTTCAGACGGCTCGGCGCCACACACTGGCCCGAGTCGCGCCAAATCGACTACGCGCTTCGCGTCGCCGCCACCGCGCGCGAGATCCTCGCGAACGATGCCCGACGGTCGGTGAGGCAGCGCACCTCGCGCGCGATCCAGGTCGTGTACGAGGACGCTTCGCTCGTGAAGGGATGCGCGGTCGTCGCTCGGTGGGAGTGCGTCGTCCCCGCCTAAACATTCTTGCCCCGGCCGCTGTCTGATCGGCATGCAAATATCTCAGGACCTCCGGTACGCGATCCGCGGACTGCGGCGCTCGCGGGGCTTCACCGCGACGGTGATGATCACCCTCGGGCTCGGCATCGGCGTCAACGCGGCGATGTTCGGCGCCATCGATCGCCTGATGTTCCGCCCCTTCCCGTATCTGCGCGATCCCGCCTCGGTGAATCGCGTCTATCTCCAGTCTACTCGGGAACGGCGCTTCACGAGCTCGACGTACCAGTACACGCGGTATGCCGACCTCGCACGGTGGTCCAGTTCCTTTTCACAGCATGCCGCGGTCGCGGAGGACCAACTAGCCATCGGTTCGAGCGAAGAGGGACGCGAGCTGCCGGCCGCGGGCGTCAGCGCTTCCTTCTTCGGATTCTTCGACGCGCGGCCAGCGTTAGGCAGATTCTTCGACACGACCGAGGACGTGGTCCCGCGCGGCGCGGACGTCGTCGTCCTCGGTCATGGCTACTGGCAATCGGCGTTCGGCGGCCGCAACGTGCTCGGCGAGACATTGCAAGTCGGACCGCTGTTTCTGACGATCGTCGGTGTGGCGCCCAAAGGGTTCGTCGGCATTGCCGAGCACGAGGCGCCGGCGGTGTTCGTTCCGATCACCACGTTCGCGTATGCCCTGAATCAGGGCGACGCAAAGAGCTTCGCGCGCCGCTATCACTGGGATTGGATGAGCATGATCGTGCGCCGCAAGCCGGGCGTCAGCCCCGAAGCGGCGACCGCGGACCTGACGCGGGCCTATGTACAGAGCTGGAATGCCCAGCGGCTTCAGGATAGCTGGCTCCCCCCGGCCGAGACGCGCCTGCCGCGCGCGGTCGCGGGCGCGATTCGGCTCGCCGCCGGGCCCGACGCGGGACTCGAGTCGCGCACTCTGCTCTGGGTTGGCGGCGTCGCCGTGATCGTGCTTCTCATCGCCTGCGCCAACGTCACGAACCTCATGGTCGCGCGCATGCTGCGCCACCGCCGGGAGATCGCGGTGCGATTGGCGTTGGGCAGCAGCCGGCGCCGGCTCGCGGCGCAGTTTGTCATCGAGAGTACGCTCCTCGGCGTGCTCGGATGCCTAACGGGCGTGGTGGTCGCGCTCTGGGTGTCGGCAGGTATTCAGCGCCTGCTCATCAACGACGGATCCCTGCTCGACTGGCAGACGCTGCTCATCGCCGCGGCCTTCGCGGCGGCCGCCGGCATCCTCACCGCGATCGGACCAGCATTGCTGGCCGTCCGCGGTGACCTCTCGACGCTGCTTCGCGCGGGGATGCGCGAGGGCAGCTATCAACGGTCGCGCACTCGCTCGGCGCTGCTCATCGCGCAGAGCGCGCTGTCGGTTATGCTCCTCGTTGGCGCCGGGCTGTTCGTGCGCAGTCTCGACAACGTCCGCTCGCAGCACCTCGGCTGGGATCCGGCGCCGGTGTTGATCGTCACGCCCGAGTATCGCGGCCTCGCGATGGACTCGAGTGCCAAGACCGCCTTTCGCCAGCGGCTGCTCGAGACAGCGCGGTCGATTCCCGGCGTCGAGTACGTCGCGCGCGTCAACGGACTCCCCTTCGCCACGAGCACGTACCCGCTGTTCGTGCAAGGCATCGACTCGGTGCAGCGCCTCGGCCGCTTCAACTACCAGACGACAACCCCTGACTACTTCAATGTCGTCGGAACTCACATTGTGCGCGGCCGAGGCTTCACCGCGCAGGATCGCGGAGAAGGCGCCCGCGTCGCGGTGGTCAGCGAGTCGATGGCGCGCCGGCTCTGGCCGGGAAAGGATCCGATTGGACGATGCTTCCGGGCCGAGACACCGGCGACGCCGTGTACGACGGTGATCGGCGTCGCCGAGGATGCCGTGCAGTACAGCATCACCGACACCGACCGGTTGCTGTACTACATGCCTGACGAGCAGCCGCCGCCAGTTCGGCCTGCCAATCGGCTGTTCCTCCGCGTGCGCGGCGACGCGCCGGCGCAGATCGAGCGCGTTCGCCGCGCGCTGCAGCGTGTCATGCCGGCGCCGGCGTATGTCACGGTTTCGTCTCTGGAAGATCTCGTCGCCCACCAGCGACGCTCGTGGCGGCTTGGCGCGGCGCTGTTCGTCGCGTTCGGCGCACTGGCCGTCATCGTCGCCGCCGTCGGACTCTACGGCGTGATCGCCTACGACGTCGCGCAGCGCATGCACGAGCTGGGCGTGCGTATCGCGCTCGGCGCCCAGGCGTGGAACATCGTTAGGCTCGTCGTCGAGCAGGCGATGTCGTTTGCCGGGGCCGGCGTCACGCTCGGCGTCGCGGCGGCGGTGGGTGCCGCGCGATGGGTGCAGCCGTTGCTCTTTCAGGAGTCGGCGCGCGATCCGGTCATCCTTGCCGTGGTCGCACTGACACTCGGTATCGTGGCCCTGGTCGCGAGCGCAGCACCGGCGCTGCGGGCGTCCCGGGCGGATCCGAGCACGGCCCTCAGGAGCGATTGACCAAAAGCGCCATAACGAGGTTTTGCCGTAACACTCTTGCCGTGGCAGTGTAGAAAGGGCTAATTGTTTGAGGCCGTGCCGGGTATCCGCCCGGCGCGTGCGTTCTCCTCCATGAGCGGGTCGGAGGCCAAAGGCCATGATCACCTCGTTGCCGCGCGTCGCGCTCTCACTGTCCGTGTTCATTGGACTCGCGACCGGTTGTGCGTCCGGAGGCAGGAGCGCCCATCCGGAGGCGGCGCCCCAGCCGATGGTGACATCGGACGACATCAACCAGCGTCCGGGCCAGCCGATCGAGGAGATCCTGCAGGCCAAGGTGCCGGGCATCATCGTTATGCGCACGACGGACGGCGGAATCGCCGTGCAGATGCGCGGCGCGTCATCGTTCTACTCCAGCAGCGAGCCGCTCTACGTAGTCGACGGCGTCCCCTTCAAGACCGGACCGGGTGGCGCGCTGGTCGGCGTGAACCCGTACGACATCGACACGATCAAGGTCCTCAAGGACCCCGCCGACACCGCGATTTACGGCATCCGCGGCGGCAATGGCGTCATCGTCATCACGACGAAAAGGCCCGGGAAAAAGGGCAGCTGAGCAGCGTCGCACCTAACGAGTTGGTCCCCGGCTTCCTCCGGACGCCGCGCCTCGTTCTGCGACGCTGGCGCGAGACGGACGCCGCCGAGCTGCTGCCGATCCTCGAGGCGAACGTCGGCCATTTGCGCGGATGGATCCCGACGCACGTCGCCGAGCCAGTACCCTACGAGCAGATCGTCGGTCGTATCGAGCGATTCGTCGCCGCGTTCGACGCCGGGCGCGAATGGCGCTACGCGTTGGTCAGCGCGGACACGCGGCGTCTTCTTGGCGAGGTGAGTCTCTTTCCACGCGTCGCGGTGAAACGCGTCCCCTTCGACGCCGCGGATCACATCGAGATCGGTTACTGGTTGCGCGCCGACGCGACCGGCCAGGGCTACGCCACCGAGGCGACGCGCGCGGCGATGAGTCTCGCGCTGTCACTCCCGAAGATGTCGCGTCTCACGATACACTGCGACGAGCGCAACACGGCGAGCGCCGCGCTCCCGCGCCGCCTGGGATTCTACCTCGCGGCGACGATCGAGGAGCCGTCGTGCCGCATCCAGATCTGGGAGTACACGCCACCAATCTAGCGCGCGTTAGCCGTTAGGCGGCAGCGTGGGGGGGGGGAGATACCGCGGAGGCCACCATGTTCATTCTGGCTCGTGCCGTCGTCTACGCGACCTTGTTCGTCGGCTTCCTGTTGGTGTTTCTCCCCGCCCGCGTCCTCGAGTGGTCGGGGGTCACGACGCCGCCGTTAGGCGCTCCCCAGATCGTTGGCGCCATCGTTGCGCTCGCCGGCGCGGCCATCGCCGTGAGCTGCGTCCTCGCGTTCGTCTTCATCGGTCGAGGCACCCCCGCCCCCTTCGATGCGCCGCGCCAGCTCGTCGTCCGCGGACCGTATCGTTTCGTGCGGAATCCGATGTACCTCGGCGCGGGGATGGCGTTGTTGGGCGCGGCCCTCTACTACGAATCGCTGGCGCTCGCGACGTACGCGCTGGTCTTCTTGCTCGTGGCGCATGTGTTCGTGACCGGCTACGAGGAACCGACGCTGCGACGCACATTCGGCCCGGCCTACGAGGAGTATTGCCGCCGGGTGGGGCGCTGGTGGCCGAGGAAACTGGCGAGCAGCTAGTCGCTCGCCACTCGCCCATCAGCGCTCGCTCGCCGGTCTCAGCACTGGTTTGATATCCAGAATCGGCGTCCCGTCGATCGCCTCGAGCGCGCTCACGCGAAAACGCGTCTCGCCATCGACCTCCACGATCGTCGTCCGGTGGATGCCGATCGGGTTCGGCCGGTCTGGTGAGCGTGTGCTGAATACGCCGCGGAGCCGCGCGTTGGGTTTGTCACGCGGGCGCACGCGCAGCACTTCGCGCTCGGCGCGGTGCAGCCACGTCAGCACGAGAATCTCGTGTCCGATGCGCAAGTCGCGCGCGGCTTCGGCGTACTCGGGCTCGAGCTCGAGCCACGCCTCGGGCGCACCCTCGTCACCCTGCTTCGGTGCGTCCGAACGATTGGTGAGAGGCGAGCTGACGTGACCGATAGGATTCAGAGCAAACATCGGCAGCCTGGCCGGGGCGATCACAGCAACTTATCGGATCGGCAGGCCCACGGGGCTCATCAACGACGCTCGTCTCCGTGACCGTCTGCGGTGGCTCGTTGCGGGAAGAGCCACGGTGCTTGATAGCAGGATTGTCCATGGTGCGCTGATTCATGCGGCAGGCTGGGTCGAGTCAGCGTCCGCGTGCGCGTCGTACCATCCGAAGGGCGACCTGTAGCTCGGCCGATGATCGATGCCGATCATCGACCAGCCGACGCCGTTGGCGTTCCCGTCATGCCATGGGTCGGCGAAGGTTCCGATGACGATGAGCGTTCGCGCCGTCGCGAAGAAAGCCGTGTGCTCGAGCGATCGCATGATCGCGATCTGACGTTCGTCGGCGAGCGATGCGAAGCCGTTGGTCGCGCCGGCGGCGCGAGCGCGCGCGTCGAGATCCGCGAGGCCGGCGCGCACGACCGCGACGTCGTGCTCGAAGAACGGCAAACCGAATGCGCGGTCGATGAAGTACACGGCGCCTGCGTCTTCGGCGCCGGCTGCGTCGCCATCGGGGGGAATGATCTGGGCCGCGAACGCGCGCATCGCGCTCCCCTCGACGGGGGTGAGATGCGTGAAGGGCTTCGCCTCGCGAGCGTCCTGTCGCGCACACGACGCCAGCCCCGCGATCCATGAAGCGTGAAACGCGATCCAGGCCGCGGTGGCGACGCGGCCCGAATCGACGAGGAAGTCGCGACGGTTGGGGTGACCCGTGCTCATACCGGTGCAAACGCGCTTTTCACCAGCGAGCGGCCACGCGGCGGACGCGAGCGGTTCACTGAGACACTGTCAGTGGTATCAGCGGGCGCTCAGGTAACTTTCGCGAGGCGCTATCCCGAGCACGGTGACGCCGGCACTCTTGGCGATATCCATCGCCGACACCACGTCCTGATATGAGACGCCCGGATAGCCGGCGACCTGCATGATCTTCTCCCGGCGCGCGGCATAGATGCTGGCGATCGTGTCGCGTAAGGCACTCGCCGGCACGGTGGCTTTGTTGATCCTGTAGACGGGACCGGGCAGCACCTCGAGGACGATTTGCGCCGTCCCTCTACATGCGCCGGTGCACGGAACGGGCAAGCTCGCGTCGACGGTTCGGTGGAGGCGGATGCTCACGACCATGAAGATGACGAGGAGCACGAGCAGCACGTCGAGCATGGGAGTGACGTTCATTTCCGCGACTGCCGCAGGTAAGCGATCGACTTTCATCCAGGTCTCCCGTGAGCGTTACCGCGACGCTAACGTCACCCGATTAGCCCCTCGTGTCCGATCCATTGCTCTTTGATGCGCATTTGATTGCGAATCGATGAATGAGCTTGGGGGCGCGCATCGACGCGTGACGCCGCGGCATGACGAAAGCACGGTCGCATTGCGCCGAGCCGTTCTGCTGCACGGGCTCGGCCGCACCGCGCGCTCGATGCGCCCGGTCGAACGCGCGCTCACTGCACGCGGTTATGAGGTTCTAAACATCGACTATCCGTCGCGCGTCGCCGACATCGAGACGCTGGCCACCGGAGTTGCACGAGAGATCCACCGGTGGCACTCCGACGGCCCGCTGGACTTCGTGACGCATTCCCTCGGCGGCATCCTCCTGCGCGTGGCGGTGGCGCGCGGCTATCTGTCGGCTGCACGCGTCCACCGAGCGGTGATGCTCGGGCCACCTAACGATGGCAGCGAGCTCGCGGACGTGCTGCCGACCGTTCCCGTGTTCGGTTGGGTCTTCCGGCAGTTCACGGGTCCGGCCGGCCGGCAGCTCGGCACCGGCCCAGGGAGTGTCCCCGGACATCTGCCGCCGGTGCCGTTCGACCTCGGCGTCATCGCCGGCAATCGGAGCTACAACCCCGTCTTCTCCGCCATCCTCGGCGACGCCAACGACGGCAAGGTCCGCGTCGAGCGCGCGCGGGTCGAGGGAATGAGTGACTTCCTGGTGGTGCCGTACTGGCATCCGCTGCTGATGGCCGCTCCGAAAGTCATCGCGCAGATCATACATTTTCTCGAGAC
Organism: Gemmatimonadaceae bacterium; assembly: GCA_036557635.1. Lineage (GTDB taxonomy): Bacteria > Gemmatimonadota > Gemmatimonadetes > Gemmatimonadales > Gemmatimonadaceae > AG2. The sequence goes on along the minus strand of DATBHD010000259.1, from coordinate 4,127 downwards.
CAGCTCCTTTCAGCGTTGAGACCAGCCGTACATTGTCGGCATGATCGAGGTTCGGCTGCTCGACCGCGATGAGTCCAGCGTGTTGACTCGAGTCGCGCCCGGCGTGTTCGACAACGAGCCCGATGCGCGCTGGACAGTCGAGTTCTTCGCCGACCCGCGGCATCACCTCGCCGTTGCGCTCGACGACGAGCTGGTGGTCGGCATGGCGTCCGCGGTGCACTACGTGCATCCCGACAAGCCGCCTCAACTCTGGATCAACGAGGTCTCCGTCGCCGAGACGCATCGGGAGCGCGGACTCGGCAAGCGACTTTTGCATTGTCTCATCGAGCTCGCCGAGGAGCTCTCGTGCACCGAGGCGTGGGTGCTCACCGATCGGGAGAACCGGGCCGCGCGGCGATTGTACGAGAGCATCGGCGCCGAGGCGCCGCCGCAGGAGAGCCTGATGTACACTGTTCGGTTGAATCGCACCGGTCGTTGAGCGGAGGGAGAAGGCGTGGCTTCGGAGTCATTCGGATTGCGGGAGCTCGTGCCATTGCTCGAGCGGGACGTCGTGCGGACGTTCGGCGCTCGTTATGCGGCGATCGTCCACGACGCCGCGGCCAACGTCGAGGCGCTCGGCATCGCGGCGCGGTGCGAGAAGCTGGTCGAGGACGTGCAGCAGTACTTCCACGACAACTTCCTCGACACGAGCTGGCCAGCCTGTCCCCGGCATCCGGCGCACCCGCTCGGCTATCGCGATGGAGCGTGGTGGTGCGAGCGGGACGGGGTGCCAATCGCTGCGGTCGGAGATCTCCCGGCGTAACGGGTGGCCTGCCACGCGGAATGACGGCGACGAGGATGACTTTTTCGGCTTTCGAATCGACGGTGAAAGACGCAGTTTGGGGGACGCAGGGAAGCCGTGGAGACCCTGACCCTTCGTCCGAGAGGGAGGTATGCCGCGCGATCGGCAGGTGCTGGTGTTCGCAGGGATCAAGAGCAGCGTCGTCGCGATCGACGACCGCACCGGAACGGAAGTCTGGCGGGTGAAGCTCCGGTCGTCCGACTACGTGACCGTTCTCTGGGATGGCGAGGCGCTGTTCGCGGCCAATGCCGGGGAGATGTGGCGCCTGGATCCCGAGCACGGAAACGTCCTCTGGCATAACGAGCTCAAAGGAATGGGGCGAGGCATCGTGAGCCTGGCGTCCGCTCGCCTCGCGCAGACCTCCGCCGACGCGACCCTCATGGCGGAAAAGCGTCGTCGTGAGATCGCGGCCGCAAGTGCGGGCGGCTGAGTTTCACTGTTCGGTCGTCATGAGCGTCGGCTTGGAAGGGGAGATGGAGGGATGCCGCGCGCAGAACAGATTCGTTGAATCCGTTTCATTCGTGAAATCCGTATCCAAAGCCGTTTCGTTGTTCCCATTTCCTATCCCAAAACGGTGATTCTCGAGACCCCGCGTCTCCAGCTCGTGCTCGATACGACCGAATCCGTGCTCGCGCGCATCGACGCGTTGAGCCCCGCCGATCGCGCCGAGGTGTCGCCCGAGTGGCTCGCCCGCATGCGGGCCTCGCCGCCGAGCCCGTGGACGCACGGCTTCACCGTCGTCGAGCGCGCGACCGACGCCGCCATTGGAGGCGGCGGCTTCAAGGGACCTCCGGACTCGGACGGCATGGTCGAGATCGCGTATGGCATCAATGAGACGCATCGCGGACGCGGCTACGCGAAAGAAGTCGCCGCGGCGCTCGTCGACTACGCGGTGAGCGCTCGCGCGCGCACTATCCGCGCGCACACACGCCCCGAGAACGGCGCCTCGGCGCGTGTCCTCGCCCACTGCGGATTCGAGCGCATCGGCGAGGTCGTCGACCCGGAGGACGGTCTCGTGTGGCGCTGGGATCTTCGTCGTTAGGTATCATTGCCTACGGGCCATATGCAAAGCGACCCGATCAGCCGGCGAACGTCATCATCCGGGACGGCAACGGCAACCTCATTCAGATCGCCGGAAGCCAGGCGGACCATTAGAATCTCTCTGCGTCGAACAGTGACACTCTCTACTCCGAGGTCTATCATGGGAATCCGGAGTCTTCTTGCATGCTCCGTTGCGGCCTTTGCGCTCGTCGCGTGCCACCGGCCGAACGCCGACGACCACGTGTCCCACATGAGCCCCGCCGATATGGCCGTGCCTAACGCGGCCGTGGTGCCTCAGGGCAGCCAGGCGCTGCCGCCGAGCAACAACGCGTCGAAGGCACGTCTCGAAGCCAGTCCGCGTCACGGCGAGTGGGCGAAGATCGCCTGGGCGCCTGGCTCGGCAGATTCGCTCATGGCGTGGATCGTCTATCCCTCGACGACGAACGCAAAGACGCCGGTGGTGGTCGTCGTGCACGAGATCTTCGGACTCTCGACCTGGGTGCGCGGCGTCGCCGATCAGGTCGCGGCCGACGGATACATCGCGATCGCCCCCGATCTCGAATCGCGCGTCCGCGGCGGGCCGAGCACCGAAGAGCTCTCCGGCGACTCGGCGCGCAAGCTGATCGCGGGGGTCAACACCGCGGAGCGGAATCGCGGGATCATTGCCGCCGCTCGTTATGCAATGTCCCAGCCGTCGGCGGCGCCGCGCTACGCGGTCATCGGGTACTGCTGGGGCGGGAGCACGGTGTGGGCGCACGTCGTCAATGGCGGCACGACGGGCTTCGTCGGCGGCGTGGCGTACTACGGGCTGCCGTACATGGATGGCCCGGTGCCCAACGCCGACTCGCTCGCGAAGATCACCAAGCCGATCGTACTGCTCAGCGGCTCGAAGGATCAACGCATCGGCGCCGCGATGCCGGCGGTCGATTCGATGATGAAGGCGCTCGGGAAGTCGTACGTCGGCGTGAACTATCCGGGCGCGATCCACGGATTCCTGCGCGCGCAGAACGATCCGAGGCCGCAGCGTGACGAAGCCGAGGAGCAGGCGAACCTCTCGGCCACGAAGGACGCTTGGCCACGGACGCTCGAGTTCCTGAGGAAGAACTTGCAATAGCCCACGGCCATTCCGAGGAGCGAGCCGAGCCTACAGCGGGGTCGCTTCGCTCCTCGGGATGGACAGTAGGGGTCAGTGACTCGCCCCCGCCTGTGCCTTCGCCTGCGCTTTCATCTGGTCGCCGGCGGAGATCGCGACTTCGACGCGACGGTTCTTCTGCCGGTCGGCGTCCGTATCGTTAGGCGCGATCGGCTCGCTCTCACCCCGGCCCGCGGTCTCGATGCGCGCGCTCGGCACGCCGCGCGCGATGAGATAACTCCCGACGGCGCTCGCGCGGCGCCGTGAGAGATCGAGGTTGTAGGAGTCCGTGCCCGTGTTGTCGGTGTGGCCAACGAGAAGCAGCTTCGAATCCCCGAACGACGACAGGCTCTTGGCGAGGTTGTCGAGATTCACCCGCGACGCGTCGCGCAGCTGGTCCGAGTCGAAGTCGAACAACAGACCGCTGTCGAAGGTCACGACGAGGCCTTCACCCACCCGCGTGATCTGCGCGCCGGCGACCGTCTGTTGGATCTCCTTCGCCTTCTGATCCATCTGGTGTCCGATGATCGCGCCGGCCGCGCCGCCGACGGCGGCGCCGATGATTGCGCCGCGCGCCGTCGAACCCGTGGCGTGACCGACAACGCCGCCGACGACCGCGCCGCCCGCCGCGCCGATCACGGCTCCCTGCTCCTTCTTGTTCAGCGTCTGACAGCCGGCCGCCGCGAACAGCATCGTGGCGACGCTGGCGAAAGCGACCTGACGAACGAGACGATACATGTGTGCTCCGGAAAGAGGGACCGTCTCGTTATGGCATGCCGAATGCCAACGCCCCAGGCCGATGTCACACAACGGGATAGCAAGTGCCTTACGAGGGCCGCGAGCTCGGCGGCCTGTGTTCGCTCAACTCGCCCGCGTCGGTGAGGTCTTCGACGCGAGCCAGTTGAGCAACATCAGACACGGGACGACATACGGAAAGATCCCATAGAGCGTGTCGCTGGCCGAGTGGGAATGTCGATCGACGGCGACGAAGACCTGGAGGCAGAAGATGACGGCGAGCAGGACGGCGAGGAGCCCCTGCCAGGCGATGGGCCGATAGATCCAGCCCCACGGCGTGAACCACGAGCGCGACATCGGCGAGCCTCCGCTGGTTGG
>DATBHD010000258.1:0-40425 GCA_036557635.1 Gemmatimonadaceae bacterium | reverse complement strand
ACCAAAGTGGTCGCGATCATCGTTCAATCTCTGTCCATTTCGCGGGCTTGCAGCGTGAGCGCCCTCGGTTGGATTCGCTTCCATTCGCGCCATTCGCGTCCCGATAGCTCTCCAACCAGGCGCCGGCGGCGAGGACCGCTTCGTCGCGCTCTGCAGGCCCCAGGGTTTTAGGGCGCGAGTCACGAGAATCGGCGCGAATGCGATCGGGGTTCGTATCGAGCTTCGTCACGGAGTCGACAAAACGATAGAACTTTGGGTGCGGACCGAAGTGGAGAAGGACGCCAACCTCAAAAGTGGTCGCGCGTAGATAGCTGATGAGTTGCGGACCGGCGGACGGAAGTAGTCGCTCAGTGGCCTTTGATTCGACAATCACTCGATCATCGACCACCATGTCCAGACGCTGCCGGGCAACGAGCTTGCCCTTGTAGTAGACGGCGGCCATTACCTCGCGGTCGACCTTGTGTCCGCGCAGCGTGAGCTCGCATTCGAGCGCGCCGCTGTAGGCGGCCTCGCACAATCCACCACCGCCAAAGTAGTTGTACACGGTGAAGAACGCGGCAACGATCGAGTGCACGCGTTCCGCTTCGAGGAGTTCGCCGCGCATACTGCTACGCTGAACGCGACGGCGCTCCTCGCCACAATCATTCGATTTCCGTCGAGTGCGCGGAATTGCAGCGTGAATGCAATCGGTTGGATTTGCCTCAATTCGCGCGATTCGCGTCCCCGCCATTCTCCAAGCGTGACCTATCGCGATCTCAACGCGCGCGCGACACCAGATAGGACTGATCTGCTTTGAGCGCTAGCGAAAAGCAAATCCCTTGCGTCGCTCGGGATGACAACGGTCACGGCAGATGCGCCGCGTCCGTGCGGGGATCGAAGGTGCTCCCGGCGGGCAGTACGAACATGCGCATGTCCGTTGCCCCGAGAATTGGTGCCGTCGGCGCGGTGATTGCCGCCCGTCGCGCGTCGTAGACGATCGCGGCGCTCTCGCCGATGATGCTCCAGGGCTTGCCCGGCTCGACGACCAGCGCCGTAGATTCGTCGATCCCGATGGCGAGCATCGACGGATGTTCGAGCACGACGCTGATCAGTCGGTTGTGACGCCGGCGCCGCAAAAAATGCTGGTCGACGATCGCCCCATCGAGGAGGCCCAGGCCATTCGTCAGGACAATATCGTCCCGCGCGATCGTGATGAAGCTCTCGGTCGTGTCGCGCCGCGCGCCCCCCGGCGCCCGCTCGTCACCGGTGATCATGGGAGTCGACATCACCGCCGCACCCGCGGACGTGCCGCCGACAACGGCGCCGGCGGCATAACGAGCGCGGATCGCCGCCGCAGTGGGAGTGCCGTCCAGCACCGCCATGATCTTTACCTGATCGCCGCCAGGGAACCAGATACCGGTGGCGCTGTCGAGCGAACGCGCCGTCTCCAGCCGCATCGCGTCGGCTCTCGTGAGGTTCGCGCTCCATGCCGCTACTCCCCGCGCACGAAATTCCTCGACGGATTCCGGGCCGGTCTCGGGCAGCGACGACGCCATGGGGAACACGACGATGCGAGCGCGGCCCGCTCCACCGGCGAGCGAAATGAACTTCCTCGTGATCGCGTCGCCTCGGGGACCGCCACCCACGATAACGAGGCTGCCGCGCGGGAGCGCCGAGTCGAGTCTCGTCGGTGGCGCCGAGGCGCAGGAGAGCAAGATGCACAGCGTGGCGATGATAGGGATGCGTCGCATGAGACCGGAAGTGATGTCGCGATTTGCGAGTGGCTGGTGGCTGGTGACTCGCCAATCCTCACGGGTGATTAGCCACTAGGGAAGCTCTGAACAATGTCATGGATCGGGCATCTTCCGCGAGTCACCTCGTCGGCCCACATTTGGCGCCGATGCCGCACGATGTCTTCTCTTCTCGCGGTGCCTCCATGTCATTCCGAATCCACCGTGTCACATGGGGCCTCGTCGCCGCCGGGGCGCTGATCAGCACATCGTCGATCGAGGCGCAGAGCCGGGCGTCAGTCCTGCCCGCGATCGCGAAGGACTCCCTCTTCACCGCCGAGGACGGCCTCGACATCGTCAACTACGCGGCGCTCGACCTAACGAGCGACGGCCGCTGGCTGGTCGCGGCCGCGGCGTCGCGGCGGGATGGTCTCGGCGTCGACTATCGGCGTGATGGTGATCCGAGCTACGTGCGTCCGGGCGCCTCCCGACTCTGGGTGATCGACACGAAATCGCGCGCGGCCCGCGCCGTGTTTCCCGACAAGCGCAACGTCCGCGGCGCGCGATGGTCGCCGGACGGCACGCGCCTCGCGTTGCTCGTCTACGACTCCAGGAGCGGCGTCTTTCAGCCCGCGGTGTGGGAGCGCGAGACGGGTCGCCTAACGACCCTCGCCGTCCCCAGTGGCAAGTACGTCGCCGAGAACAGTGAGCTTCGATGGAGCGCGGACGGCAAGCGGATTCTGTATTCGTTGCATACGCTGGCCTGGCGCAAGGCGGTCCAGGACTCGTTCGCGATCATGACCGCCGGCCCCGTATTTGTGCAGTCGAGTGAGAATCCATTTCTCACCTGGGAGGCGCTCCGCCGCGCCGGCAACGTCCGCAGCGTCGTCGCGTACGATCTCGCCTCCGCCAGGACCATCGAGCTCTTGCCCGAGACCAACATCGCGAGCTGGAACGTCAGCGACGACGGCGCGACGCTCACCTACAGCGAAGACGTCACCAAGAAGACCGACTACGACGTCATCTTCGGAACCGAGAACAAGCTCATGGCCCGCGGCATCGGTTGCCAGGCGGGCGCGGAGACATGTGCTCGTCCGCGAGTGATTCTTCCGACACTCAAGGGCATCAGCGTCGTTTGGTCGGAGGACGACGCGCATTACGCGTACTCGAAAGAGGGGCGCGTGTACATCGCGTCGGTGTCCGATACGACGCCGCGTCAGGTCGCCGGGCTGCCGGCGGAGAAGAAAGGGGAAGCTCCCCAGGATACGTCGCGTGACGCGCGCGACCGGCGCGAGCGTGAGCGCTTCCGCGTGGTTCGCTACAGTCCCGCGAACGACGCGTTGGTCGTCGCAAACTCGCAAGGCTACTGGCTTCTCGATCTCCCGAGCGCGGCGAAGCAGCTCATCGTCGAGACCTCCGATTCCGCGGCGAGTCCTCTCCCCCGAGCCGCACTGGCCGCCTGGAGCAACGATGGCAAGAAGCTCTATTTCACCGTTGCGTCACGTCGAAAATGGGAGCGCGGCATCGTCCGCTACGATCGCGCCACCGGCAGTAAGCAAACGCTCATCGATGACGGACGCTTGTACTCCGGCATGCGATTGTCGAAGGACGGCCGCGTCGCGGTCCTGACCGTGGCCGAGGGCAATCGACCGCCCACGCTCTACGCGGGCGACGCCGACCTCGGCGCGATCACGCCGCTCGTCGACGCGAATCCGCAACTCGCGGGAAAGCGCTTTGGACCAACCGGACTCGTGAACTATCTCGACGCCGACGGCCACTCGAAGTACGCCGTCGTGTACTACCCGGTCGGCTACGAGCGCGGCAAGGCCTATCCGACCATCTTCATCGTGTACGAGGATTTCTTCGACGACACCTTCGACGCCGTGGCGAACGTTCTCACCGCGAATGGCTACGTCGTCGTGAAGCCGTCGGTCGATTTCGACATTGGCTATCCCGGCGAGGCATGGATCAAGGGCGTGACCGCCGCCGCGAACAAGCTCATCGACATGGGTATCGCCGATTCCGCTCGCCTTGGCGTTCACGGAACGAGCTACGGCGGCTACGCGACGAATCTGCTCATCACGCAGACGAATCGCTTCAAGGCCGCGATCAATATTTCGGGGAAGGTCGACATCATCAGCTTCTATACCGACAGCCCGCGCCTGGGGGTGCGCAACGTCCACGCCGCCGAGAAGAGTCAGGACCGGCTCGGCGCGACGCTATGGCAGCAGCCGCAAAAATACGTGCAGCATTCGGCAATCATGTTCGCCGATCGGATTCAGACGCCGCTGATGCTCATCACCGGAGCACAGGATTCCAACGTTCCGGCCGACAATACCCGCGAGATGTATTACGCCCTGCGACGGCTTGGCAAGGAAGTTGTCTGGGTGAACTATATGAACGGCGGCCACGGCGGTGGAAACGCGACAGCGGATGATGTACTGGACATGCAGCGACGCATACTTGCCTGGTATGATGCGAAGTTGAAGCGCGCACCATCGAAGGTCGCCTCGGCCGCACCATGATCGTTCACCCGACGCTCGCGGCGAGCCCACCCTTGCCTCGCGCGATGCGGCGCCACTAGGTTCGATACATTGACGCCCCATTCAATGCACCCGTGACCCAATCCGACGACACCGCCCGCGCGATGAATGCCGTCCGCAGCGTCGTTCGGGCACTCAGACTCAACACGCGTAGTATCGAAGGAAAGCTCGGCATCAGCCTCGCTCAACTTTTCGTGCTGCAACAGTTGGCGGATCGGCCGGCCGAGTCCTTGAATGAGCTCGCCGAGCGCACCGCGACACATCAAAGCTCCGTTTCGGTCGTCGTTCGACGACTGGTCGATCGCGGTTTCGTGACGCGCGTTGCGTCACCCGCGGATCGGCGGCGTGTGCAGATCGCGCTCACGCCCGCGGGCGAGGCGATATTGCGCGATGCACCATCGACGGTGCAGGGCGACCTGATCGCCGGAATGGCGCGGATGAAGCCGGAGCAACAATCCACGCTGGCGGAGCTGCTCGAGCTGTGGGTGCTCGCGAGCGGCATCGATCTGGCCGCCCCACCGATGATATTCGAGGACGAGGCTGCCGCTCGCGTACCGAGTGGCTGACGAGTCACCAACACCAATCGACGCCGCCAGCGGCTTGCCAGTCGCGCCGTCGCTCGCGCCGGCGCTGGCGTCCATCGAAGCTCCACCGGAGTACTCGCCCGTCGATCGACGGGTCGTCATCATCTCCGGCATCGCGGTGCTCGTCGGCATCGGCGCGGCGCTCCTCGCCAACGTGCTGACGCGTCTGATCGGACTCATCACGAACGTCGCCTACTACGGGCGCGTCTCCGCGTCGTTCGCGGCACCCAGCACCGTTAGGCTCGGCGCATGGTCGATTTTCGTCCCGCTCATCGGCGCGTTCGTTGTCGGCATCATGGCGCGATACGGAGCGGCCGCCATCCGCGGCCACGGTATCCCCGAGGTCATGGAGCGCGTGCTCTACGCACGCAGCCGCATCGCGCCGCGGATCATGTTCCTCAAGCCACTCTCGGCGGCAATCGCGATTGGGACTGGCGGCCCCTTTGGCGCGGAGGGACCGATCATCGCCACCGGCGGCGCGCTCGGATCGATCGTCGGACAGTACGTTCGCGTCACCGCGGACGAGCGCAAAACGCTTCTCGCCGCCGGAGCGGCCGCCGGCATGGCCGCTACATTCGGGAGCCCGTTCTCGGCCGTGCTTCTCGCGGTTGAATTGCTGCTCTTCGAGTACCGGCCGCGGAGCGTGATTCCCGTCGCGCTCGCGTCGGCGGTAGCCGCGGGCGTGCGTGCCGTGTTCTTCGGATCGGCGCCGGTGTTCACCGTTCCCGGGCTCATGCAGCCCAATCTCGGGGCGTTGTCGGCGTACACGATCATCGGCGCGCTCATCGGTGTCGCGTCGGTGGGCGTGACACGCGTCGTCTATTGGATCGAGGACCTGTACGAGAAGTTGCCGATTCACTGGATGTGGTGGCCGCTCGTTGGCGCGATCTTCGTCGGCGTCATCGGCTACTTCGAGCCGCGCACCCTCGGCGTCGGCTACACGAACATCGATTCCATTTTGTCCGGCAACATCGTTGGACGCGCGTTGATCGTGCTCATCGTGCTGAAGTTCGTCTCGTGGTCGATCTACCTCGGAAGCGGCACCTCGGGTGGAACCCTCGCTCCACTCTTTACGATCGGGGGCGGCATCGGCGCGGCGCTCGGATCGTTAGGTGTCGTTGTCGCGCCGAGCCTCGGGATCGACGCGAACGTGTCGGCACTCGTTGGCATGGCGGCGATCTTCGCTGGTGCGTCGCACGCCCTCCTCGCTTCCGTGGTTTTCGCGTTCGAAACAACTCGCCAGCCGCTCGGCCTTCTGCCGCTCCTTGCCGGGTGCAGCGCCGCATATCTCGTATCGCTGCTCATGATGCGCAGCTCGATCATGACCGAAAAGCTGGCGCGCCGCGGGGCGCGGGTTCGCACCGAGTACGCGGCCGACTACCTGAGTCAGGTTCTGGTGCGCGATGGCTCCTCGCGAGAAGTCGTCTCACTGCGTGCCTCCGATCCTCTGAAGAGGGTACGCGAATGGCTCGCCTCGGGTGGATCCAGCGCGTCGCATCAGGGGTTTCCGGTGCTCGACGACAGGGGTGAGCTGTGTGGCGTCCTCACGCGCCGCGATCTCCTGGACGACTCGCACGACGCCACGCAGACAATCGGCTCGCTCGTGAAGCGTGGTGCCGTCGTCGTGTTCGACGACAACACGCTGCGCGAGGCCGCCGACCACATGGTCCGCGCCGGCGTCGGCCGACTCCCGGTCGTTTCACGCGACGCGCCGCGCGTCGTCATCGGTATCGTCTCGCGAAGCGACCTGCTCTCCGCGCACGAGGACCGCCTCGACGCCGCCCACGTGCCGGAGCAGAGTCTTCCCCTGTCCGCCCCCTGGTCGCGGGATGGCTCCAAGACCCGCCGGCGAGGGCGCACGGCGCATCGCGGCTGACACCGCGCACTCGTTATGCTCGAGATCCTCAACCTCGACAGTCTCGAGGCCCGCGCCCGAGAGCGGCTCGATCCGATGTTGTTCGACTACATCGCCGGAGGCGCGGGCGACGAATGGACGCTGCGAGAGAATCGCGCCGCCTGGTCGCGGTTGCAATTGTTGCCGCGGATGCTCCGCGGCGTGGGACAGCGCGATCAGCGCACGACCGTCCTCGGCACCCCCGTGTCCTTTCCGGTCCTCGTTCCGCCGATGGGCTTTCATGGCCTCTGCCACGCCGACGCCGAGCTCGCGACCGCGCGTGGGACCGCCGCCGCCGGCACCATCTTCGTCGCGAGCACCGTCTCCAATCGCAGCCTCGAGGCGATCGCGAAAGCGTCCGACGGTCCGCGGTGGTTTCAGCTCTACGTCTATCGCGACAAAGCCGTCACGCGCGACCTCGTCGAGCGCGCCGCGGCCGCCGGCTACACGGCGCTCTGCCTAACGGTGGACACACCGCTGGCCGGGCAGCGCGAGCGCGACCGGCGGAATCGCCTGCGGATGCCCGCTCACCTCGGCCTGGAGAATTTCCCCGCGAGCCACGCCGAGCAGAACAAGTCCGGCGCCGAGCGGGGCGGCGGATCGGCGCTCGCGCGCTACATCGCGGACATGTGGGACGCGAATCTCACCTGGGATGACGTCGAGTGGCTGCGCTCCATCTCGCCGCTGCCGGTCCTCATCAAGGGCATCCTCGCGCCTGACGACGCGGTGCTCTCGGTCGAGCATGGTGCCGCGGGCGTCATCGTGTCGAACCATGGCGGGCGACAGCTCGATGGCGTTCCGGCTCCGATCACCGTGCTCCCGTACATCGTCGACGCGGTCGCGGGTCGCGTCGAGGTGCTCCTCGATGGCGGCGTGCGTCGCGGCACCGACGTGCTCAAAGCGATCGCCCTCGGCGCGCGCGCGGTCCTCGTCGGCCGGCCGGTGCTCTGGGGATTGACGCTCGATGGCGAAGCGGGCGTCGCCGCGGTGCTCGAGCATTTGCGAGGGGAGATCGATCTCGCGATGGCACTCGCCGGCTGCGCGACGATCAACGATATCGACGCCGCCCTCGTCGTCACCGAGTGACCGCACGAGCCAACGGCAAACCGCAACGAACGAACGTGGCGACTCGGCGGAAGAACGGGCGGGCGCATCGCGACGACGTCGCGCAGGTACTCGATGGGCTGCGCCGCGTCGTGCGCGCCCTGCACCAGTCGCATCGACTCGCCGAGCACCGATGGCGGTTGAGCGCGGCGCAGCTCCTCGTGCTGCAGCGGCTCGCCGAGGCGCCAACGCTTTCGGTGAACGAGCTCGCCAACCGGACCTTCACGCATCAGAGCACGGTTTCGGTCGTCGTCGCGCGGCTCGTCGACCGCGGGCTCGTCAGGCGCGATCGAAGCGATGACGACGCGCGCCGCGTCGACCTGACGATCACCGCGGCGGGACGCGCGCTGCTCGAGCGCGCGATGTCCTCGGCCCAGGCCCACCTCATCGACGCGCTCGACGCGATGCCCTCCGCGCGATTGCGCGTCATCGCCGCTGCACTGCACGACATCGTCGAAGCGCTCGGCGCTGCCCGAGAGCCGGCGAGCATGTTCTTCGAGGACGACCACGGGGCGGCGCCGGCGCCAAAGCGCCGCCGCTGACGTCGCCTGTCATTGGGATGGCCGGACCGTCAGTCGCCCGGGCTCTCGGCGGTGATCGGCCGATGCGCGACGACCGGCCGCCGGAACCGCGCGAAGAGCCACTCGCGCCATTCGTCGAGAATCTCGTAAATCGTGGGAATCACGACGAGCGTCAGCACCGTCGACGTGACGACGCCGCCGATGACGGCGCGCCCCAGCGGCGCGCGGAAGTCGGCCCCCTCACCCAAACCGAGCGCCACCGGCACCATGCCGGCGATGAGCGCGAGCGTCGTCATCAGAATCGGTCGCAGTCGAATGCGCCCCGCCTCGATCAACGCCTCGCGTCGATCGACGCCGCGATCCTTGTGCGCCCACTTCGCGAAGTCGATGAGCAAGATCGCATTCTTCGCGACGATGCCCATCAAGAGAATCACGCCGATGAGGCTCATCAAATTGAGGGTGTCTCCCGTGATGAGCAGCGCCAGCACGACACCGATCAGCGACAGCGGTAGCGAGAGGAGAATCGCGAGCGGATCGAGGAATGAGCCGAACTGCACGACGAGAATCAGATACATCAGCATCACCGCGATACCGAGCGCGGTGAAGATGCTGCCGAAGACCTGGCTCTGACTCTCCGCCTGTCCGCCCGCGGACACACGATACCCCGCCGGCAATTGCAGCTTGCTCACCTTCTTCATGATCTGCGACGAGACGTTGCCGAAGGAAGCGCCCTCCACGTTCGCGCCAATCGTGATGACGCGCTGCCGTTGATAGTGATCGATCTGCGCCGGCCCGAAGCTCGGCGTGATCGTCGCGACCTGGCCGAGGGGCACCACCGGTGGACTCGACGACGCTCCGGCACGGGTCGCCGCGTTGGCGTTAGGCGCCGGCGGCGTCACGACGATGGGCAGCCGGCCGAGGTCGTCCGCGTTCGCTCGCGACTCGGGGACGAGACGGACGTGCACGTAGCGCGAGATCCCCATCGGGTCGACCCACGTTCCGGCGTCGACGCCCGCGAACGCGAACCGCAGCGAATTCGCGAGCTGGCTCAGGTTCACGCCTAACGTCCCGGCGAGGCCGCGATTCACGCGGACGTTCAGCTCCGGTTTCTGACCGCGCGTCGAAAGACCGACGTCCACCGCCCCAGGGGTGGAGCTCACGATTCCCTCGATCCGCTCCGCGAGCTGACCCAAGGTCGTTGGATCAGGCCCCTGCAGCTGCAACTGCAGCTGCTTCTGTGCGCCGCCGAAACCGGACGCATACGTGAATGCGTTCGCTCCGCCCAACAGGCGCAGCTTCTTGCGCAAGATCTGACCGAGGTCTTCCTGGCTCAGGCTGCGATCCTTCTTCGGCTCGAGGCGGACGTAAACGCTCGCGTTGTCCACCTCGCCCGAGCCGGTGCTGCTGCCGACCGTCGTGTATGTGTACAGCACCTCCGGCCGCGTGCGAACCATCCGCGCGACTTCCTCCGCCTTGAGCGACGTGTAATCGAGGCTGGAGCCCGGTGGTGTTTCGATCGCGATGTTCAACTCGCTCTGATCGCTCACCGGGACGAAGGCAAAGCCGCCGATCGCGATCTGCAGAGCGATCGCGAGGAAGAACGACAGCGCCGCAAGTCCGACCATCGTCCAGCGATGATCGAGCGACCAGGCGATGAGACTCTTGTATCGGTCCGCCTGATGGTCGAACCAGATGTTGAATCGCGTCAGCGCACGGGCGATCGGATTGCGGCGCTCGTGCGCCTCGAGCTGAGGATCGGCCCAGTACGCCGAGAGCATCGGGTCGAGCGAGAAGGAGACGAAGAGCGACACGAGGACCGCGCACGCGATCGTGAGAGCGAACGGCTTGAACCACTGGCCGGCGACCCCGGGCATGAAACCGACAGGCGCGAAGACGGCCACGATCGAGAACGTCGTCGCCGCGACGGCGAGACCGATCTCGTCCGTGCCCTCGTGGGACGCGGTCATGTGATCGCTGCCGAGCTCGACGTGCCTAACGATGTTCTCGCGGACGACGATCGCGTCGTCGATCAGAATGCCGATCGCGAGCGACAGGCCGAGCAGCGACATCGTGTTCAGCGTGAAGCCCCAGATCGCCAGCGGTACGAACGACGTCAGCACCGACACCGGCAGCGCGAGGCCGGTGATCACCGTCGAGCGCCAGGAGTTGAGGAAGAGGAAAACAACGAGCACGGTGAGCAGCGCGCCCTCGACGAGCGCTTCCTCGACGTTGCGCACCGAGTGGCGCACACGATCGCCGGCATCGCGAACCACTTCGAGCCGCGTCCCCTGAGGCAACGTCTTCTGGAGCTGCGCAATGCGCGCTTTCACCAGATCCGCCACCGCCGTCGTGCTGTACTCGCGCGACTTGACGATGTCGAGGCCGATTGCCTGACGACCGTTGAACATCGCCGCCGACGTCGGCTCAGCCGCGCCAGCTTCCACGCTCGCGACCTGACCCAGCGTGATCAACTGGCCGCCTCGCTGCGACACCACCAGCTGGTTGAACTCTTCCGGGTGCTCGAAGCGCCCCTCGAGGCGAATCGAGCGCTGCTCGAGCGCGCCCGTCACCTGCCCGACCGGCGCGGCGAGATTCTGCGCCCGCACCGCGTTCACGACCTGGTCGATGCCGACGCCGAACGCCGCGAGCTGGGTCGGGCGGACGTTGATGTTGAGCTGCGCGCTGTCCCCACCGACGACGTTCACCTGTGCCACGCCGGCGATCGCGCGCAATTCGCTCGCGATCCCCGGATCCGCCAGCTGCGTGAGCTGCGGAGGAGTGAGGACGCTCGAGGTGAGAGCCAGTGAAACAATCGGCAGCTGGTTCGGATCGAAGCGCTGAATGATCGGCTCGAGTATCTCGGCCGGCAGCTGCGAACGCACCGCGGAGATCGCGTCCCGGATGTCCTGCGTCGCCTGATCGACGGGTTTACTGAATACGAATTGCACGATGATCTGTGCGAACCCGTCGCGCGACGTGGAATTGATTTTGTCGACGCCGCTGATCCCCGAAATCTTGTCCTCGAGCCGGCTCACGACCTCGCGCTCGACGACATCGGGCGAAGCGCCCGGGTAGACGACCGCAACGAACACGATCGGCGCATCGATGTCCGGAAATTCGTCGGTGTCGAGCCGCGCCAACGCCGCGAGCCCGAACACGACGAGCGCGATCATCGTGACGACGGTGATGATCGGACGCTTAATCGCAAAGTCTGATATGAACATGAGGCAGCGTTACTGGTGGCACGTCGGTTCGTCAGTTTGCAAGAAATGCGTCTCTACGTTGGCGCGCTCTCCGTTGCTCGACCTTCCCACAGGCGCGCAAATGGTCACGAGACAACGCGCTTGCACGTCTTAAGTGTACGCAGTGTGACTTCCCTCTCCCACCCAGCGAGAAATCAACATGAAATACGGCAGACTCGGTATGATCGCACTGGCGGCGCTGATGTTCGGCGCGATGCCGGCGCAGGCGCAGTTCCCCCACATGGGAATAACCGCCGGCGTGAGCTTCCCCAAGGGCGAATACAGTGACGCGTCCGACATGGGCTACAACGGCGGCCTGCTGCTCGGTTTCAGCGCCCCGATGATCCCGGTCGGCCTTCGCGTCGACGCGTCCATTCATCACTTCCCGGGCAAGGACTATACGGTCGGCACGACGACGATCAACGAGTCGACCAACATCTGGATGACGACGGCCAACGTGACCTTCGATCTTCCGCTCCCGTCGCCGGTGAAGCCGTACGCGATCGCCGGTCTGGGATATTACGGCGCGATCACGACGGTGAACGGCGTCCCCGGCAGCACGAGCCAGACAAAGCTCGGCTACAACGCCGGCGTCGGCATCTCCCTGTTCTCGCGGTTGTTCGCCGAGGTTCGCTATCATCACATGAATACCTCGGGCGAAGCGACGACCTTCATCCCGCTGAGCTTCGGCATCATGTTCTAAGGAAGTAGCCGCTCTGTCATCCCGAGCGGAGCGAGGGATCTGCTTTCGGCCGAGGCCGAAAGCAGATCCCTCGTCGCTTTTGCTCCTCGGGATGACACTCACTATTCCATCGCCGCGTGATCCCCTGCGTTCACGCCCTTCGTCTGCCTGACCAGCACGAGCAACGGAATCAGCGCCAGGATCAGCAGCGCACTCAGAACGTAGATCCGTGAGTACGCGATCACGCTCGCCTGCGCGGTGATCTGCCGGTCGAGGATCGTCAGCGCCTGACGACGCGCCGCCCACAAGTCCGCGCCGCGCGCCATCATCCCCTGGGTCAGCGAGCGCACGCGCATCAGGCTCGACGCGTCCGTCGTCGTCACGTGCTCCGTCAACGTCGACCGAATCTGCGTCGTGTAACGCGCGAGCAGCGTCGCGATCACCGCGATGCCGAAGGAGCCCCCGAGCTGACGGAAGAAATTGTACAGTCCCGTCCCCTGCGCCAGTTCGCGCGGCGACAGTTCGGCCAGTGTGATCGTCGTCAACGGGACGAACATCAGACCCAGCCCGACGCCCCGCAGGATGAGCGGCCAGAAGAAGTCGCCCCCGCCGCTCTGCCCCGTGACCTTCGACAGCTGCCACGCCGCCGTCGCGAACGTCAAGGCCCCGATCGTTATGAGCAAACGTGGATCGAACCGTCGCGACAGGCGACCGACCACGAACATCGACAACGCCGTCGCGACCGCGCCGGGCAACATCACGATGCCCGTTTGCTCGGCGGTCATCCGCAGATCGCTTTGCAGGAAGACGGGCAGGGTGAACGACATCGCATACAGACCCACCCCCATCACGACGCCGAGCAGCGTGCCCACGGACATCTGACGGTGTCTCAAAACTCTGAAATCGATGACTGGATGGTCGGTCGTGAGCTCGCGCCACAGGAGGAGAGCGCCGCCGACGACCCCCGTGACGGTGAGACCGAGAATGAGCGACGAGTCGAACCAGTCCTCGCGCTGCCCGTGCTCGAGCACGTATTGAATCGCGCCGACGCTCACGGCGAGCAGGCCGATGCCGATGTAGTCGATCGTTGGCGGCTTCTGCTGATGCATCGAATCGTGCACGTACGTCGCGATCATCATCGCGGCGAGAATGCCGACGGGCAAGTTGATGTAGAAGATCCACGGCCAGCCGTAGTTGTCCGTGATCCAACCGCCGAGTGTTGGACCGATCGTCGGACCGACCATCACGCCAAGGCCGAACAGTGCCATCGCCATCCCGGCCTCCTCGCGCGGAAACGCCTCGAACAGCACCGCTTGCGAGACCGTCATGAGCGCGCCGCCACCGACCCCTTGCACGATGCGCCAGAAGATGAGCGTGCCTAACGAATGAGACGCGCCGCAGAAGAAGCTCGAGAGCGTGAAGAGAATGATCGATCCAACGAAGTACCGTTTGCGGCCGAACATCGAGCCGAGCCAGCCCGTCATCGGAATGACGATCACGCTCGCGAGGATGTAGCCGGTCGAGACCCAGGCGATTTCATCGAGGCTCGCGCCGAGATTCCCCATCATGTCCGGCAGCGCGACGTTGACGATCGAGCTGTCGATCACCTGCATCAACGCGGCGAGGACGACGGCGAACGCGATGACGTACTTGTGTGCGTCGCCGCGAGTCGACGTCTCGACCGCGGCGACACGAAGAGGGCCAACCTCGCGCGGTGGCGCTTCGGCGACGGCCGTCCCTTGCCCTCCCCCTTCGCCTCCGTCCAGCGCCAACTCAGCCAAGGCGATCCCTCACAACCTGGCGCTTGGCGGGCGACTTCGGCGTGTTGGTGCGGCGCTGCCGGCGCCGCTCCGCTGGACGACCCTCGTGCACGCTCCATTCGCGGAGCGCCTCGTCCACGCGCGCCAGGACGAAGGCGTTCACGTCTTCGATGTAGGCGAATCGGTCGCGGACCAGCCGCGGGAGGTCGCCGTCCTCGTCCTGCATCTCCTTCGCGAGGCGGTGCAAGGTCGCCCACCGACTGAGGCGGAATCGAATGATCCGGGCGAAGAAGTCTGACGTGAGGCTATAGTAGTCGCGCCGGTCGCCGGGTTTGCCAATGCGTTCGGCAACGCCGCGCTCGAGGAGTCGGCGGGCCTCGGTGCTGACGCTGGCCTTGCTGACGCCGAGTTGGTCGGCGAGGTCGTCGAGTGAGCGCGGCTCGCTATGGAGAATGAGGGCGCCGAACAATCGTCCGGCGATGCGGGAGAGGCCGTCGCTCTCGGCGGCGAGTCCCATGCGCTCGATGAAGGAATCGGAGTCGGCCATGGGTTGGCTTTGGTATTGTACGTTCAGTATAAACTGAATGTAAGGAAAATACGAGCCCTCCTCGTTTTCGCAACGGCGCAGCACTTTCTGCCATCAGTGCGTTATCCTTCCTGGCGGACTAAGCGATGCCGCGGCCGTGCCCCAGATGCCCCCCCCTGCGCCTGGTGGTAGCTTTGCCATATATGACCGACGCGATCCGTCCCGCTCTCGAGCCCGCGGAATGGAGGGTTCGCCGATCAGGCCCGATCTCACTCGACGCAGTCGACACCACCGACTACATCGTCATCGAAGGGCCTAACGGCGAGACCGTCAAAGTCACGGGCGCCGACGAAATCTTCGCGCTCATCAGCCTCGCCAACGACGCGTTGCCGCCTGATGACCCGCGCAAGATCTCGCACGGCTGGCTCGCGCGCATCGAGACGATTCGCGACATGATCAGCGACCTCGCCCGCTCCGGGGACACGAGTCTCGCCCCGCTCCGTCAGGAGCTCGCCTCGGGTTGGGATCAGATGGCGCAGGTGCTGTCCGCCATCCTTCCCCCCGAGTATCCGCATCCCGACGACGACCTCGGCGTCTAGGCGCTCTTCGTGAAGCGATGATCCGTGGCGCTCTGGCGTCACGGAATTTTCTGTTGCGCCCGTTAGGCGGATCGCCCGATCGCCTGGATGATGGCGGCGGTCGTGTCGATCTGGCCGAGCCGCGGAAAGATGCGCTGCAAGCTGTTCTCGTGCGCGGCCTGCACGGTGTCGGTGACGGCGTCGCTCGCGATCGCGATTTCGTAGCCCAGCTCGCGGCCATGGCGTGCCGTCGACTCGACGCCAATGCTCGTCGAAATACCAGCGAGCACGATCCCCGTCATCTTTCGCCGTCGAAGCTGTAGATCGAGCTCGGTCCCGAAAAACGCGTCCCACTGTCGTTTGGTGATGATGATGTCGTGCGGTCCCGTGCCGATCTCCTCGCGCAGCTCCGCCCAGTCCGGACCGCGCGTGATCGCCGGCGGCGGCGCGTCGACGCGCGAGCGGATTACGTCGCCGCCATCCGCCGAGAATGCGACGCGCACCCGCACCACCGGGAGCTCGCGAGCCCGAAACGCCCGTGCCATCGCCGCTGCCTGTTCTATGACTCCTTCCGCTGAGTGCACCGTCGGCATGGCGGTGATGCCTTTCTGCAAGTCGATCAGCACGAGCGCGGTGCGAGTGTCGAGTGTTTGAATGGGCATTGTGGGATGCGGGCGCTTTAATCAGTTACGCAGTGGATCAGTCGCGTCGTTGAGTCAAGCGCCCCGCCCCTGCCCTTCCCGCCGCATCGCGACAAGGCAGACAGGGAATCACGAATCACGCGAATTTTGCGAATGACTCCGAGTCCAATTGCAACTCCTCGCGCTAATCAGCAGAGGAATTCCTGATTGGCCCCAGAAAGCTTATGCGCGCCGAGCGGCATCGCTTGCTGTCACTCCTCGGCCTTTACTCCTCCGAGTGGCTGAACGATGTGTTCTTGTGTACTGCACACCCGTCGAGCTCTGCGCCAGAGGCTAACCGAGGCGGTTCACAAACAATCCGGCTCGTTCGCGGAAGGCGGCGTGGCACGGAGCAGATCAGTGAGATCCGTTGAGATCAGTGGAATCCGTATCCCAGCCGTTGCGTCGTTCTCGTTGCTGAACGCGGAGCGAATGAATGCACGTGCTGTTCGCTACTCAGCACGGAGAGCCAGCATCGGGTCCACTCGCGTCGCTCGCCGCGCCGGGAGATAGCTCGCGAGTGCCGCCGCGGCGGCGAGCAGCGCCGCGACGCCTCCGTACGTCAGCGGATCCGTCGCCGTCACGCCGTAGAGCAGCGTCCCCATGAAGCGCGTCAGGAGCGCGGCGCCGATCAGTCCAAGGACGATGCCGCAAGCCACGAGTCCGAGCCCGCGCGTCACCACCATGCGCCGCACCTGCCCGGGCGCGGCGCCCAACGCGATCCGAATCCCGAGCTCGCGGGTTCGTTGTGTCACTATATAGGTCAACACGCCGAACACGCCGAGCACCGCGATCACGAGCGCGACGCCGGCGAACACGCCGAGCAGCGTCGTCGACCAGCGCGCCGGCGCAACCGCCGTCGACAGCACCTCGTCCATCGTCTCCACATTCCGCACCGGAAGCGTCGGATCGAGCGCGCGAATCGCCGCGCGCGCGCCGGTGATCACGCCGCTCGGGTTCTGCCGCGTGCGCACGACGAAGGAAAACGCGGGCCAACGCGGCATCACCGCGAGCGGGATGTAGACCGTCGGCAACGGATCCGTCCCGAGTCCGCCGTCCCGCGTGTCCGAAACGACGCCGACGATCGGCGCTTCCCGAAAGAGTCGATTGTCGGGCGCACCGAGGTAGATCGCTTTGCCCAGCGGATCCTCACCGCGATAGTACTTACTCACGAGCGCTTCGTTCACGACCACCGCCGGCGCATCGCGTGTGTCGGCGCTCTCGAGCGCGCGGCCGCGCCGCAACGATATCCCCACCGTCTCGAAGTACTCCGGCGTGACGACCCGATATGCCTCGCCCGTCGGACTCATCCCCGCGGGCAGTGGGCGATCGATGCGGTTGAACCACGCGCCGATGCCGCGACCCGTGACCGGCAGCTGACTCACGATCGCCGCCGACCGCACTCCCGGCAGCGCGCCGATGCGCTCGAGGGCTCGCGGGAAGAAGGTCGGATCAGAGTGCGGGAGCCTAACGCTGAACGTCAGCAGCTGTTCACGGCGAACTCCCGGATCGACGCGCAACAACCGATCGAAGCTCCGGAGCAGCAGCCCCGCGCCGACGAGCAGCATCATCGCCAGCGCGACCTCGCCGACCACGAGCGTGCTCCGCGCCCACTGTTGATCCGAGCTGCCGCGCGACCCGTCGCGCAAAGCATCGCTCGACGATCCGCGCGCGAGTTGCCATGCCGGCACGCTTCCGAACAACAACCCGGCAAGCGTCGACAACCCGAATGCGAACGCGAGCACGCGCGCGTCGAGCGAAATCTCATCGGCGCGCGGCAGATTCGTCGTCGCTTGCGCGGCGAGGAGCAGCGCGAGGAACAGCTTGCCGACGACGACGCCGGCCGCGCCGCCCCCCAGCGCGAGCAAGAGACTTTCCGTGAGGAGTTGACGCGCCACACGCCCCTGCCCCGCCCCGAGCGCCTGACGAACGGCTATCTCTCGTCGGCGGCTCGAGCCGCGCGCGAGCAGCAGGTTGCCGAGGTTGGCGCACGTGATGAGCAGCACGAACGCCACCGCGCCCATGAGCACCATCAACTGCGTGCGCGAGCTGCCGACGATCGTCTCTTGCAGCGGCTGCACGAGGATTCTGAGATTCGTATTGAACACTGGCCAATCGCGGCGCAGGCGGGCGGCGATCGTCTCCATCTCGATGCGTGCCTGTTGCACCGTGGCGCCATTCGCGAGGCGGCCGATCGGCGCGATGAAGTACTGATCGCGATTCTGCCGGAACTGCGCGTCGAAGCGCGACGGCACGTAGAAGGCCGACGGTCCCCCGAGGAAGGAAAAGTTTTGCGGCATCACGCCAACGATCGTGCGCGGTGTCCCGTCCACGGTGATACTCGCGCCGAGCGCGCCGCGATCGTCTCCGAAGAGATCGCGCCAGGTGCCGTAGCTCAGCACGATCGTCGCCGGCGCCGCGGGGTCCTCGTCGGCATCGGTGAGCAGCCGGCCGAAGAGCGGCGGCACGCCTAACAACTCGAGTATGCCACCGACGCTCTGCGTTCCCGCCAGCAGTTGCGGCTCGCCGTGGACGAGGAACGTGCCGCTGCGTCCGGCATAGCCGGCGATCCGCATCGTCCGCGAGCTGCGCTTCCAATCGAACAGGTTGGCAGGTGACGTTTCCGACAGCGCGCCCGGTGGTCCATTCTCCGGCAGCTCGCCGACGGCGACCAGTTGCGCGGGCTCGCGTACGGGCAACGGCCGGAGCAGAACGCCGTCGACGACGCTGAAGATCGCGGTGTTCGCTCCGATGCCTAACGCGAGCGTCGATACCGCCACCGCCGTGAACGCTGGATTGCGCCGCAGCGAGCGCAGCGCGAAACGGAGGTCGTGGAGCAATGAGTCGAGCATGGAGCCCCGCTGGTGTCGAGCTTGGTGGCTGTTGGGCTGCGGCGAGCGCCGTTCGCGAATCGCAAGGCGCCAGACGCCGGGCAGCTCGGAGACGAGCGCGAGGGTCGCGCCCCACGTGCCCGCGACGCGTCGTCGCTCCCCCTCCAGCTCGGCGAAGACCGCGAGCATGTGATGGCCGAATCGCCGATAGAAGTGCTCCGGCAAGAGCAGCGCGAGTATCGCTCGATAGGCGCGCGTCACGGTGGTGAGTCGGTAGTCGGTCATGCGCGCCCCTTGGCTGTCACTGCGCCGAGCGGCGGCAGCAGCCGCTTGGCTCGCGCCATCGCCGCGAGCTGGTCGAGCCGCCGCGCCTCGGCGCGCGCGACCTCGCGGCCGAGCTTTGTCAGGCGGTAGTACCGACGGCGGGGATCGTGGGCCGCTCCGGCGGGACGGGTCGTACGCTCCTCGATCCATCCACTCTCGAGGAGTCGCTTCATCGCGGCGTAGAGCGTGCTCGCGGTGAGGCGCACCGCGCCCTCGGTGCGCGCCGCGACGTCCTGAATGATCGCGTAGCCGTGCAGGTCATCGTCGACGAGCGACAGCAGGATGTGAAAGACCTGCGTCGACGGAGGCGTGGTGCGGGAATCGGTCTCGCTCACGATCGGCTGCCGGGATCGGGATTATGCCGCTGGATGCTATACCGCGCCACGGTATATCGCGCCGCGGAGCACCGCCGTCAAGAGGAGGACATCTACGATCCCTTCTACGGTGGACGCGAGTTCAGCATCCACGGCCTGAACGGCTACGTCCTGCTGTTCTACTGGCAGGCGATCAACTCGTCGAATAGACAAAGGGGATCACGGATCATTCGAATCAATCGGATTTCTCCTTTTCGCGTGGAGTTATTCGTCCAATTCGAATGATCCGTGATTTGTTGTCCGACTGGTCGAGATCCCCATTGGCGACCAAGTGCAGGTCCCTCGCTGCGCTCGAGATGACGAGGACTACCGATCGAAATGGAAGAAGCCGCCCTCATCGAAATCGAACGCGCCGCTCAATGGATCGGCGGCCGCATCGCGGCTCGTGAGCGGGCGGAGATTCCAGCGCGACTCGATGAGCGCGAGAATCGACGTCGTGTCGTACCGACGATGATCGACATGCCCCTTTCGCGCGAAGGGCGAGATCACCAGCGTCGGCACGCGCGAGCCCGGACCCCACTTGTCCACCCGCGGCGGCGCGACGTGATCCCAGAAGCCGCCATTCTCGTCGTAGGTGATGATGATCGCGGTGCTGCTCCAGTCGGGACCATTGCGCACGAGGTCGATCAATTGCTTCACGTGCTGTTCGCCAGTGATGAGGTCCGTGTACCCGGGGTGCTCGTTGTCCAGGCCGTACGGCTTCACGAACGACACCGACGGAAGTTTTCCGCTCTGCGCCGCGGCGATGAAATCCGTCTCGTCCTTCAGGTGCTCCGCTTTCGCCGCGGTCCCGTCGGCGAAGTTGGCGAAATAGGCGAAGGGTTGATGATGAAACTGGAACAGCGTTCCCGGATGTCCGGCCAACGCGTCATTCCACCCGCCCGAGTACCACGCCCACGAAATCCCCTTCTCCGAAAGGCGATCTCCGATGGTCGGGAAGGTCTGGTTCGGAACCAGGTTCGCCGCTGGCACTGTCGCTGGGTGCGGCTGGTTCACCGAGAACGCGGTGTTCACGGCGAATCCGTCCGGCGTCACGAACCCGTCCGAGATGAGATTGCCGTTCGCGTCGAGCTTTGCCGTGACGCTCGCCGGTGCGCCGGGAAATTCCGGTGTGCGCGCCGCGATGAGCCAGAAGTGATTGAGGAATGATCCACCGAACGCGGCGTGGAAGAAGTTGTCGAGCAGCGTGTAGCGTCGCGCCTCAGCCGCCAGCGGCACATCCGCCGTGTGATAGAAGCCCATCGACAGACCCTTCGCGTCACTTACGGCGACGAACTTGTCCATTCTTCCGCCGTCGATCTGCATCTGCTCCTGATAGAACCGGTGCACCAGATCGATGGTGGGCTGCGTCGCCGCGACGAACTGCTCGATGGAGAACGGCGCGTTGCGGAGATTCGTCGGGAAGGGCGTTCCGGCAACCTCGGGAAGCGTGTCGAAGGGGACACCGTTCAGGTCGACCTGCCGCGAACGGCGGAATGACTCCGGTAGCCCGTTCGCTCCGCGGAACTCTCCGTACAGGTTGTCGAAGCTGCGATTCTCGAGGTAGATGACGACGATGTGTTTGAGCTTGTTCATGCCCTTGTCGTTGCCGCGATTCAGCTCCGCGCTCGCTTCCGAGAGCGACGGTCTGGGCGAGGTGATCTGCTTGCTCTGGTCCTGACACGAGGCAACAGCGATTGCCGACAGACCGACAGACAACAGCACGACTTTGCCATAGCCCTTCCATTCACGCTTCATGTGAGGTCTCCTGATGCAGTGAGCCGGTGATCCGCGGACGTCGCGGTGGCCGCTGATCGGCGGGAGCGGAAACCTCGAACGGTCTTGTCACAAGCGCACCGGCAGCGGGCCGCTTGCGTGTAACAGATTGTAAAACCGCACGGCTCCTCTTCGCTCGTGGCGCAACGAACACACGTTCGTTACGCAAACGCTGAACAACGGTGAGGCGGCCGCGTTTGATTGGCGGCATGCGAAAGTTGTTGCGCCTGTGGCCGGGCGTCATCGCGTTCGGTGCGACCTTGGCGGTGAGCTCCGTGACGGCGGAGATCCTCTGGGGACATCGAGGACTCGTTGCGCCCGTGACCGGGCCCGTCGGGAGAACATTCCCACCCAGCGCGGCCCGTCTGTCGTTCGAGAACGATCTCGATTCGCTCGGTGCGCGGCTGGATGACCTCGCGGCGTCGTTGCGAGAGCCTTCGACGGCGCGCGTCGCGTTGGGTCGCGCGCGCGAAGCATTCAAGCGCGTCGAGGGCTTGATGCGAGTGTACGGCCCGGTGTTGGCGAAAACGCTCGATGGCCCCGTGCCTGAAACCGAAGACCGTCCCGCCGGACCGCTCGGCGCGCCGGCCGGCTTTCAGATCGTAGAAGCGGCATTCACGCCTGGCGGCGAATCCCCCGGCCTCGATTCGTTGCAAGCCACCGTCCGCTGGATGCGGGACGGGCTGCGTGAGTTTCGATCGTTCATGCCGCGACTCGGCATCTCGGACGCGTCCGCGCTCGACGCCGCACGGCTCGAGCTCGCGCGAGTCGAGGTCATCGGGCTCGCCGGCTTCGACACCGACGACGGCGACGCGATCGCCGGCGAAGCCGCCGCTGCCCTCGCCGGAACGCGAGCGACCTTGGCGGGAATGAAACGTCTGGCCGGCTGGGCCACGTTGGACTCGTGCCTAACGCGTGCCGGCGCCTACCTCGCCGCGCATAACGATTCGCGGTCGCTGGACCGCCTCGAGTTCGTCGTGCGGTACGGCAATCCGATCGGCCACGCCATCGCCGCGTTGCGCGCGCAGCTTCCGAAGCCGCCCTCGCTGCGCCGGCTGTGGCGACAAGGCGCGGCGACACTCTTCGACGTCGGCGCGTTCGATGCCATGGCGTTGGCGCCCGACTTCGCGACGCTCACGTCGCCCGAGCTCGTGGCGCTCGGCCAACGGCTCTTTCACGAGCCCCGCCTCTCCGGGCCCGGCACCCGTTCGTGCGCGACTTGCCACCTCCCGCAACTTGCCTTCACCGATGGCAAGCAACACAGCGACCTGTTGACCGCTCCCGCCACGCCGGCACGGAACGCACCCACACTGCTCAACGCCGCGCTGCAGCTCGCGCTCTTCGACGACTCGCGCGTCGGTTCGCTCGAGTCGCAGGCCGAGGCCGTGCTCGCGAACCCCGCCGAGATGGGGAGCGGCGCCGAAGTCGCCGCCGCCCGGCTGCGGAGCGACAGCTCGTATCGCCACGCGTTCGAGTTAGCGTTCACAAAACACACGCCGGCGAGCGACAGCGTCGTGACCGGTCAGCGACTTCGCGTCGCCGTCGCGGCCTACGTCCGCTCGTTGATTGCGCTGAACTCGCGCTTCGACAGGGCGGTGCGAGGCGACACCGCCGCCATCACCGCGCCGGAGCGGCGCGGCTTCACCCTGTTCATGGGAAAGGGCCGCTGCGGCACGTGCCACTTCGCGCCGCTGTTCAACGGCGTCATGCCGCCGGAGTTCGTCGAATCCGAGCCGGAAATCATCGGCGTTCCCGCGCGGCGAGCGATCCGGCACGCTCGTTTGGACGCGGACGAGGGACGTGGCGCGGTCGACCACGAGCCCACGCACGCCGGCGCGTTCAGGGTCCCTACCCTTCGCAATGTCGTCCTGACCGCGCCCTACATGCACAATGGCGCGTACGCGACGCTCGAGCAGGTCGTCGATTTCTACAATCGCGGCGGTGGCTCTGGCGTCGGCGCGAAGGTGACCGGCCAGACGCTGTCGGCACAGCCCCTCGGCCTCACCGCGCGCGAGCAACGGGATCTGGTCGCCTTCCTCGGGACACTGACCGACACCGTCCTCACCCCGCCGAACAGCCCCAATCGTTAGGCTCCGCCGGACGTTCTTGCCGCGGGCAAGTACTTGCACACCCGCTGACGTCGATCCGAGTGCGTCGTACGAGAACGGCGCCTGGCCCCATTCAGGGCCAGGCGCCGTTTTTCTTTTCGTGCTTCGCTCGTCTCAGCCCTGATCGTCCGGCTGATTGTACGACGAACGACTGGACGAGCTCACGCTCGACTGCCCGCTCTGTGCGTTGTTCGAGTGCTTCTCGCGCGTGTGCCTCTCCAGATCCTGGCGCGAGTCGATGTGGGCGCCGCAGACCTTGCAGTCGAATTCATGAGTGTGTGCCATGAAAGCTCCTTGTTCGGGTGCGCGTTTCACCTGCACGAATCGCTCTCGCGCGTGTCGACTTCTCGAAATTCCTCTTCGCCAGAAACACGACAGACCCATCCGGCGTAGGACCATCGTCCGAAACCCCACATCGACCAGAAACACCATGAACGTCCTTCGTCCGCTCATCGCCCTCGGCCTGGCAGCGCTCTCGAGCGCTCGCGTCCTTCCCGCACAAGCGCCGCACGCGATTCTCATTCAGCACGCTCGTGTGTTCGACGGAGAGCGGCTGGTCGGCCAGCGTGACGTGCTCATCATCGGCAACAAGATCACAGCCGTCGCACAGAGTCTGCGCGCACCCGCTGGCGCCGAAGTCGTCGACGCCGGCGGCAAGACCCTTCTCCCCGGACTCATCGACGCGCACACACACGCCTACGCCGACGGCGCGCTGCGCGAAGCGCTCGTGTTCGGTGTGACGACGGAGCTCGAGATGTTCGGCAGTCCAACGGCCCTGGTCGCCGCGAAGAAGGAACAGGCGGCCGGGATGGCAACCGGACGCGCCGATCTCTACTCGGCAGGCACGCTCGTGACCGCCCCCAAAGGACATGGCACCGAGTACGGCATGCCGATTCCGACGATCACGTCGCCCGATTCCGCGCAAGCGTTCGTCGACGCTCGCATCGCCGAAGGATCCGACTGGATCAAGATTGTGTACGACGACGGGCGCCCGTACGGGCTGGACATGCCGACCTTGAGCAAGGCGACGATGCGCGCCGTGGTCGCGGCCGCGCACGCTCGCCACAAGCTGGCCGTCGTTCACATCGGCTCGCTGCAGGGCGCGCGCGACGCGATCGACGTCGGCGTCGACGGGCTGGTCCACACCTTCGAGGATGTGCCCCCTGACGCCGAGTTCGGTCGCTTCGTCGCGAGTCATCACGCGTTCGTCATTCCCACGCTCGCGGTCAACATGAGCGTTTCTGGAACTGCCGCCAGCGCGGCGCTGGTGAAGGACGAACGAGTGCGCCCTTACCTCTTGCCGGAGACCGAGGGTGTCATGCAGCAAGGCTTTCCGCGGCGCGCGACGGCGACGCTCGACTACGCGAACGCGGAAGCCTCCGTCCGACAACTGAAGGCGGCGAAGGTTCCGATTCTCGCCGGCACGGACGCGCCGAACCCCGGCACCGCGCACGGCTCGACACTGCACCGCGAGCTCGAGCTCCTCGTGAAGGCGGGCCTAACGCCACAGGAAGCGCTCGCCGCGGCGACGAGCGTGCCCGCGCGTATCTTCGGGCTGCGCGACCGCGGCCGCGTCGCGCCCGGCCTCCTGGCCGACCTCGTGCTCGTCGATGGTGATCCCACCACGAGCATCGACGCGACCCTTTCGATCGCTTCGATCTGGAAGGATGGCGTTCGTTTCGACCGCGGCGCCTACGCCCAAGCGGTTGCGGCCGCGCACCAGAAGGCCGCCGCCCCGTTAGGCGCCGACGTCGGCGACGTCAGCGACTTCGAGGATGGCGCCATGTCCGCGAAATTCGGCGCCGGCTGGATGAAGTCCACCGACGCGATGGCGGGCGGCAAGTCGGAGGCGACGCTCGCCGTAACCGACGGCGGCGCCAACGGCGGCGCAAAGGCGCTCTCGATCACTGGAACAATTTCCGACGCGTTGCCATTCGCGTGGGCCGGCGCGATGTTCTCGCCGGGCACACAGCCGATGCAGCCCGCCGATCTCTCCTCGAAGAAGGAGATTCACTTCTGGGCGAAGGGCGACGGCAAGACCTACCGCATCATGGTCTTCGCGCGGAGTAAGGGCATGCGTCCGATCGAGCAGCGCTTCGTCGCCGGACCGGAGTGGAAGGAGTACGTGTTTCCATTTTCCTCATTCAGCGGCATCGACGGCCACGACTTCATGGCGCTCCTGTTCGTCGGCGGGCCCGCCGCGGGATCGTTCGCGTTTCAGGTCGACGACGTGAGGTTCAGATGACCGCGGAGGAGGTTCTGCGATGAATCGGATCGGCCAAGTCCTGCTGGGTCTGGGGGTAGCTATCGGTTTGGGCGTCGGCATCGCGATGCTCGCCCATGTCGGCTTGGCCGTGCCTTGGCTCGTGAACGTCGCATTGGCAAAACTTGGCCTCGTCGCATCCGGAGCCCTGATGGCGAGCGGCGCGGTGTCGCTCAGGTTGGCCAAGCGGCAACGGCAGAGGCTTCGCGGTTGATGTCGCCTAACGGATAAAGTAGAAGGCCATCAACACGAGCGCCCCGAGAGGCTTCATCGCTTGACGGGGCGTTTTTGTGTATTTCGCATGAGTGACTGTTCATCGCGACCAGCTGGCGGTGCGCCTAGGCTTGGGTGACGCCGCTAGAATCCCGGCGGACGCTCTCCCGCGACATTCAGTGACCGCTCGAGTGCGAGTCCAGCGCGCGCGATCGTTCCCTCGTCGAACAACCGCCCGATCAACGTCACACCGTGCGGCACGCGGCGAGACGGCGAGAACTTGGGGAGCGGATGCGCCGGGTCTGGCGCCCAGTCGCTACGGGCCTCCGACACCTGCACGAATCCCGTCCTCAGCGTGAGCGAGGGATGGCCAGTGTTGTTCGAGATGACGAGCATCTCGTCCCGCAACGACGGCACGAGCAGGAGATCCGCCTGCGACATCACGCGCGCCATCTCGCCCGCCACCTTCCGGCGCAGGCGATCGGCCTGCACGAAGTCCACCGCCGAGAGGAAGCGCGCCTCGCGGAAGAGGTTGGGCCACGCATCGGGCACCTGCACCTTGAGCTGATCCGTCTGCCCGCTCAGCGTCAGCTCCTCGAATGCGGCGGCCGCCTCCGCGAAGAGGATGAGGTTGAGCGAATCGTACGGCCAATCGGCGAGCGTGACGGGCGTCGGCACCATGCCGAGTTTTCTCGCGGCATCGAGCGTCGCGCGATCGACGTCCGTTGCCGGCGCCTCCGCCATCCAGCTCTCGAAATAGCCGACGCGAAGCCCCTCGACCGACGCGTTTGCATCGAAGTCGACGCGTGACGCGACGCTTGCGACGTCTCCCGCATCGGGACCACTGATGGCGCGCAGGACGAGCATCGTGTCTTCGACGCCGCGCGTCATCGGGCCGAGCTTGTCCAGCGACCAGCAGAGCGTCATCGCGCCGGTGCGCGGCACGCGTCCGTACGTGGGGCGGAGCCCCGTGACGCCGCAACGCATGCTCGGCGAGATGATGCTCCCTCCCGTCTCGCTGCCTATCGAGAAGGCGACGAGCCCCGCGGCGGTCGCCGCACCGGGACCCGCGCTCGAGCCAGACGCGCCCTCCTCGAGCAGCCACGGATTCATCGTCTGCCCGCCGAACCAGATGTCATTGAGCGCGAGTGCGCCCATGCTGAGCTTCGCGATGAGCACCGCACCCGCCGCCTTCAACCGAGCTACGACAGCCGAGTCCGCGTTAGGCACGCGATTTCTGAAGGGCTCGGCGCCGTACGTCGTCGCGATGCCGGCCGTGTCGAGCAGATCCTTCACGCCGTACGGAATGCCGTGCAGCGGACCGCGATACTTCCCGGCCGCGATCTCCGCGTCCGCCTGCTTCGCCTGCGCGAGCGCGGCATCGCGCGTGAGGGTGATGATGCAGCGCAGCTTCTCGTCGAGGCGCTGAATGCGGTCGAGGTAGATATGCGTCAGGCGCGTGGAGGTGAGCTTGCGCGTCTCGATCCAGCGCGAGAGGTGCGTGACGGGTGCGAAGGCGATGTCGGCGTCGTTCGTTGGCAGTGGCCCGGGATCGATGGCGCTCCGAACGAAGCGATCGTGCGTGGGCGCCCTTGGCTCACCCGCGAGCGTCGGACCGGCGATGCCATTGGCAATCGACGATGGATCCCATCGCGTCGCGGGAGAAAGTGTCGCCTCGAGCGCGATCTTCCTGGGACCTGTGCGTCGCTCGAGCAGCGCGGCCATCGACGTGCGCCAACTCCTGGTCATCGTCTGGCGCTGCGCGTCCGTCATCGAGACTTGCATGAGCTTCTCGGCTTCGGCGAAGGTGGCTGTCGAAACCTCGGGCCCGACGGGGGGCGCGGTGTTGAATGCCGGCGGGGCGCCCGGAGTTGGCGTCGAAGGCGTCGCGCTCTCGGGAGCGGTCTTCCGCTCGTCGGCACGGCACGCGGCGACGGCGCCCATGAGAGCGACTGGCGCCTTGATGAGAAACTGACGTCGAGAGTTCATCCTGGAGGCTCAGAAAACGTTGACTGACCTTGGATCTGCCCGTGCGTGGAAGGCTTGCTAACCGTTCCCGCGCCAGTCTTTTCTCCATTCAATCCGAATCGGGCGCGAAAGACAAACTGGTCGTGCCCCGGTCCCGTGGATAGTATCCGAACACAGTCGAGTTCCCCTCCCCAGCTTCCTCGATGCGGCCTTTTCTGTTCGGCGCCGCGCTCCTCCTGCCCGCGCCGCTTCTCGCACAACTGTCGTCCCAACCCGCTCCGGCTGGCGTCCCGCCCGAACAGCCTGGTCCGCCGCCGGTGCTTCGCATCAGCGGGGAGTTGCGCGTTCGCCCCGAGGGCTACGACGGGGGCGCTTTCAACGCGAGCAATGGCGACGGATACATGCTCACGCGCATGCTCCTCGGTGCCGGGATTCAGACCAGTCGCCTAACGATGTTCTTCGTCCAGGGAATGGATGCGCAGGCCCCGGGCAAAAACAAGCTGCCCGCCGGCCCACCCTTTCGCGACTACGCGGATCTGCGCCAAGCCTACTTCCAGCTCGGGCCGGAGAGCGCGCAGTGGGTACGCGTGGGGCGATTCGAGCTCGCGTTCGGCGAGGGACGACTCGTCGGCTCGCTCCCGTGGGCGAACACCGCGCGCACCTTCGACGGCGGCCGCGCCGCCCTCGTGCGTCCGGGCTACCGGGTGGACGTCTTCGCCGCGTCGGTGGTCAAAGTCGACCAGGGTCGCTTCGACAAGAACATCCCCGGCAACAACTTCTATGGCGTGTACAGCAGCTTTGACAGTTTGCTGAAGAAGGGCGTCGCCGAGCCCTACTTCTTCTGGCGCCGGCAGTCCGGCATACCCACCGGACTCGCTGCGACGGGCACGATGAGCTTCGGGACGCTCGGATTGCGAGCCGCCGGCAGGCTGCCCGCGCATTGGGATTACAACGTCGAGATGGCGGCGCAACGCGGCGGCCTCGCACAGGAGAAGATTGCCGCGTGGGCCGGCCACTGGCTCCTCGGCTACACCATGTCCGGTGCCGCGCTCCAGCCGCGGCCGTTCGCCGAGTTCAATGCGGCAAGCGGCGACGAGAATCCGACCGACGACAAGCGCGGCACCTTCGATCAACTCTACCCCACGGGGCACGAGAAGTACGGCCTCACGGATCTCGTGGGGTGGCAAAACATGAAGCACATGCGAACCGGGATCGACCTCGCGCTGCCGCGTCGTTGGACTGGCACCGTGCGCTACAGCAACTACTGGCTGGCCAAGCCTCGAGACGCGCTGTACAGCGGAAGCGGCGCCGTCGTCGCGCGATCACCCAGCGGGAGCGCGGGGACGTACGTCGGCCGGGAGGTCGATGCGATCGCGAGCGGCCGGCTCGTAGCGAGCCTAACGACATCCCTCGGCGTCGGCCGGCTTCTTCCCGGAACGTTCTTGAAGAACACGACTCCCGGTGCCACGTACACATACACGTATCTGATGCTCGTCTACGCCTTCTAGCCTCGGACGGCGCGTTGTGCGTCGCTTGACGCTCCGCGCTCCACGCGTCATAGTGCCGCATCCACCCACCAGGAGCGGGAGCCCGACCATGGGAACTACGATCTCCGCGCACGCGCCGAGCGCGGGCGCGTCGGACGGCTGGTACGAGAGCCTGAATACGCGCTGGCACAAGCTTGCCCTGCAGATCTTCCTCGTCGTCGTGATCGTGCATTGGGGCGAGCACCTCTTTCAGGCATACCAAGTGTACGTGCTGCACTGGCCGAGGCCGAAGTCGTTAGGCATGCTCGGCCTCATCTGGCCGTCGATCATCAAGAACGAGTCGCTGCACTACGGGTACGCGCTCTTCATGGTCGTCGGGCTCTGGTTGCTGCGCAAAGGGTTCACCGGCAGAGCCTACACCTGGTGGATGATCTCGTTCTGGATCCAGTTCTGGCATCACATCGAGCACGGTCTGCTGTTCTACCAGGCAATGACGGGCCGGTACATGTTCGGCGGCACGGTCCCGACGAGCATCGGCCAGATCTGGATCCCACGCGTCGAGCTGCAT
Source organism: Gemmatimonadaceae bacterium (assembly GCA_036557635.1). Taxonomy (GTDB): domain Bacteria; phylum Gemmatimonadota; class Gemmatimonadetes; order Gemmatimonadales; family Gemmatimonadaceae; genus AG2. The sequence continues at coordinate 10,711 of DATBHD010000258.1, read as the reverse complement.
CTCTTTTACAACACCGTCGTGTTCATCCCGATGGTGGTCGCGATGTACTACCACCTGTATCCTCCCGCGACCGAGCACGTGGTCCCGCGGTGCACCTGCGCGCGCCACCGTCCTCTCGTCACCAGCATGGCCGCGTAGCGCCCCGCTCGTGACGGCGCCGGCGAACGCCCCGGCAGGCTCCATCGCCTGACGGGGCGTATTGCGTACTTCGCGTCAGCGATGGTCGTGCCGATCGCCGAGATGGAGACCGAACGAGTCAGTGATGCGTTCCTCCAGCGCTTTGTAAGAACTCGACGGGAACGGTTACTAACTCAGTAGACAGGCTCGTAAGGACAGCCCGTGCCGAGTGAACGAGAGCAGGCGTTTCTGACGCTGGTGCGCGAGAACGACGCGCGGCTCCGCCGCATTTGCCGCGTTTACGCGCACGATGCCGAGTCACGCAAGGATCTTCATCAGGAGATGCTGTTGCAGCTGTGGCGGTCGCTGGGCGCGTTTCGCGGTGCATCGTCGGCCGCCACGTGGGTCTACCGCGTTGCGCTGAATACCGCGCTCACGTACGCGAGGCGTCGCGGATCGTTGTTCCACGTTCCGCTCGATGACGAGCAGCTCGCCATCGAGCACGTAGCATCGCCGTTAGGCACGGAGGACATGGCGGAGGCCGATGCGCGATCGGCGCAACTCTTTGCTGCGATCGCGCAGCTCGACGCCGTCGATCGGATGCTGGTGACCATGCACCTGGACGAACGCAGTTACCGGGAGATGGCCGATGTCCTGGGGATCAGCGAAAGCAACGTCGGCGTCAAGCTGCACCGGATCAGGAAAGCACTCGGCCGCATGCTGACTGAGGAGACCGTATGACGCGAAGCCCACGCGTACGCGCGTCGAACGAGGACGACGACCTGACGCGGCTCGGTGATGAGGAGATCCTCGCACTGGTGCAGACGCGCGCGCGGCGGTTCGAGCGCCAGATCCGGCTGCGCGATTGGCGTGAGGTGATCGCCAGCGGCGTCGTCGCCGTGTTGATCGCGCCGGCGGTGGCGCGCGGGCCGCTCGTCGCACGCCTCGGTGGTGCGGTGATTCTCGCGGGGCTCGGGCTCATCGTGTTCCGACTCTGGCGCGCGCGACGAATGGGCGGGCGCTCCCTCACCGACGTCACGCTGCCGGTCGCGTCCGCGTTGGGAGCAGAGCTGCAGCGAGTGAATGCCCAGATCGGACTCCTTGGAAGCGTCGCGTGGTGGTACGTGAGCCCCATCATGGTTGGTTCGGTGGTGATGGTCGCCGGCCGGAATGGGCGAGGCGCATGGTTGCAGACGCTCGCATACGCCGCCCTCGCCGCACTGCTCTCCTGGGGCATCATTGCGCTGAACCAGCGTGCCGTCCGGAAAACGCTGCAACCCAAGCGCGACGAGCTCCTCGCACTTCTCGCTCGGCTCGATTCGTAACTACCCTTCGTAATCCACGATTCTCAATTGGAGACACCATGCGCGCAGCCCGCCTAACCATCATTGCCCTCCTCGCGTGCGGCAGCGCCGCGCCGGCGATGCACGGTCAGCAACCAGCCGGAACGGCGTCAACGGTCGCGGCCCGACCCAGGGCGTTGGCATCCGATGCCGAAATCCTCGCGATCATCAAGCAGCGCGTCGACGAAAAACGGAGCGCCGGCATCGTCATCGGCGTCATCGACGCCAATGGCCACTCCCGTGTCGTCGCCTACGGCGATGCCGGTCCCGGACAGCCCACGCTCGACGGCAATTCCGTCTTCGAGATCGGATCGATCTCGAAAGTGTTCACCTCGACGGTGCTCGCGGAGCTCGTCCAGGAAGGGAAGGTCCGCCTCGACGATCCGGTGCAGCGTTACCTGCCGGCCACCGTTCACATGCCGACGCGCGGCGACAAGGCGATCACGTTAGGCAACCTGGCCGAGCAGAACTCGGGACTGCCGCGGATGCCGTCGAACTTCAAGCCGGCGGATCAGGCGAATCCGTACGCGGATTACAGCGTGCAGCAGATGTACGACTTCCTTTCGAGCTATCAGTTGACGCGGGACCCGGGCGCGCAATTCGAGTACTCGAATCTCGGCGTCGGACTACTCGGTCACACTCTCTCGCTCGCGACCGGAATGTCATACGAGCAATTGGAGCGCGCACGCGTGTGGACGCCCCTCGGGATGACACACACCGGGATCGTGCTCAGCCCCTGGATGAAGGCCCACCTCGCGCTCGGCCATGACGACAAGGGCCATGTTGTGCCGAATTGGGACATTCCGACCCTCGCGGGCGCCGGCGCCATTCGCTCGACGACGAACGATATGCTCGAGTTCCTCGAGGCGAACCTGCATCCCGAGCGCGCCGCGCTCGAGCGCGCAATGGCCTTCGCGCATGAAGAGCGGGCACCGGCGGGCAACATGGCCATCGGCCTCAATTGGCTCACGACGCACGCGGGCGCGGACACCATCGTTTGGCACAATGGCGGGACGGGCGGCTACCGAACGTTCATTGGATTCGAGCCATCGCGTCGGACTGGCGTCGTCGTCATGACGAACTCCGGTGGCGCGGGCGCCGATGACATCGGCTTTCATCTCCTCGATCCCGAGTTGCCACTGGCGCCGGCGCCGGCGGCACCCAAGCAGCGCACGGCGATCGCACTCGGCACCGAGGTGCTGTCGCGTTATGTCGGAACGTATCAGCTCGCGCCGAACTTCACGCTCGAGGTGACGCTCGTGGACGGCGGGCTGTATGTGCATCCGACCGGACAGGCAACGTTGCGGCTGTGGCCCGAGTCGGAGACGGACTTCTTTTTGAAGGAGGTCGATGCGCAGTTCACCTTCGTGCGGGACAGCTCCGGTGCCGTATCAGCAGTTGTCTTGCATCAGAACGGCCAGGATCAGCGAGCGCGCCGCTTGTAGAGAGAAAAAGAATGCGCCCCTGATGAGGATCTTGTTCGACGCGGTTCGAATCGCGACTGTTGGGCTCGAGGAAGGCCCACCGGTCCGAACCCAGATTGCCATCGCCTGTGCCATCGAATCCATTCCCGTCGACCTGGCCGGCTGCGCTCATCGTGGGGCTCTTGCTTCGCTCTGCCTCCCCGTGCTTCGCACAGACGAGCGCCATCGTCGGCGAGGTCCTCGAGCTCGATTCGCTCGCCGCCGGCATCTGCGCCCGCGGATGCGCGCTTGCCGGCGCGAGCGTCCGTGCCGTGCGCACCGATGGCGGCCTCGCGCGCGATGCCGTGACTTCGGCTGATGGCTCATTCCGTCTCGAGGCACTCTCTTCCGGCGTGTACACCGTCTCGGCGCGCCGCATTGGATATCGCAGCGCCGAGCTGCCGAGCATTCGGCTCGCGAGCGGTCAAACGCTTCGCGTCGAGGTACGCCTAACGCGCGCGCCGCGGCGGCTGTCGACCATCGAGGTCGTCGCGTCGCCGATCGGCATCGACGTGACGACCCCCGAGCTGCCGATGCACGTCGATCGCCACGATGCCGAGCTGCTGCCGAGTGCGCGTGACGCATCGAGCCTCATCTCGCTCGTGCCCGGTGCACGCAAAGACCAGCTGTGGGGTGGAGTTCCCGGCGTGTCGAACGACTACCAGATGGACGGCGTCTCGATGAACCACCCTGGCATCGGAGGCGACTTCCTTTCTCTCAGCGTCGACTGGATCGAGACACTGGACGTGCGCGGCCTCGGTGTGGGCGCGGAGCAGGGCAATTATCAGGGTGGGATCATCAACGCAATCACCAAGACCGGCGGAAACGACCGGCAATACGCCTTGCGCACGAATTACGAGTCGTCGCGACTCACGGCCACCAATCTCAATGCAAACGAGGAGGGTGTGGAACAAGCTGGCCGGCGCGAGTTGAGTGGCGAAGCACTCGGCCCGATCGCGCACGATCGTCTGTTTTACTTCGTTGCCGGGCAATTCATTCGACGCGACTTGCGCTCGCCGAACCTGACGACGGCCTCTCCGGGCGACTTTCAGCCGGTGCAGGAGGAGCATCGTGATGGTCGCGCACTCGCCAAGCTCACGTGGCTTCCCGCTGCTGGCCAGCACCTGGACCTTCTGGCCAGCCATTCGTCGTTTGCCACGCAGCACGCTGGCATCAACGGCGTCGACGATCCGAGCGCGACGGTCGCCGTGGAGCAGCCGAGCACGTTCTCCGAGCTCTCGTGGAGCAACGCGCGTAGCGCGACGAGCCAGATCGACCTGCGCATCGCGGGCTTCACGTCGCGCGAGACGCGGCTCGGCTACGCGGGTGCGTCGGTACCCGGTGTGCAGATCTTTCAGCTCGGGCGAACGCCAGCCTATCAGAATGCGGCGTTCAACGAGATCCGTGAGCCGTCGAGCATCAGCGGCAGCGTGCAATGGACCACGTGGCGGCACCTGCTCGGTATCGACCACCGGATGGTAGCCGGCGCCGATGTCTCGCGCGGACGGTGGCATAACGAGCGCACGCGCAACGGCGGCCTCACCTGGCGTCCCTACACGAGCGGAGTGGCGAACTTCGATCCTCGGGACGCGAGCACCTGGCAGACGGTTGGAAGCGACTGGGGCGGCGAGATGCGCCTCGACAGCGACGTGGCCAGCGACGCCCTCTTCGTTCAAGACTACTCAACCGTCGGTTCGCGACTGGTCATCACGCCCGGCCTCCGCTTTGGCGAGTGGGCGGGCTTCGTGCATCCGGCCTGCTCGTCTGCGATCGCGCCCGCCGGTGGTTGTTCTCGCTTCGAGGCCGTTCACGCCCATGGGTTGGACCCGCGATTGGGCCTGTCGTGGGATGTCACCGGTCGCAACACGCTGGCGTTGAAGGCGCACTGGGGTCGGTATCACGAGAAGATGGTTTCTCTCTTCTTCGATCGTGCCGCCGGCGTGAACGCGTACACGAATCAGCGATTCTATTACTCTGCGCCGCCGATCACCGACCCGCGGCGGACGTACACGACCGAGGAACGCGACGCGCCCGGCTCCGGCTTCAGTTCATTCTACGATGAGCTGATTCTCAACGAGTCGGGGCGTGTCGAGAACTATCGGCAGCCCTACGTCGACGAGGCGATGCTCGGTCTCGAGAAGAGCTTCGGATCGTCATGGAAGCTGGAGGTGGTGTACACCAACCGCCGCAACGGCAACATCGTCGGCCTGGTCGACCGGAACCTGCTCTCCAACTACACGCCGATTCACAACGTGTCGGTCGATAACCGATTCTTCAACGGCATCGTGTTGGACGCGAATGGGCGCCCGCTCGTGCTGCCCACGGTGTTTGTCTCCAACAACGATTTGAAAACAGTCCTCGGAGAAGTTCTGGCGAACGCGAAAACTCCCCCGGATTCGATCCTCGGAATTCCCGTCGACTACATCGACAAGTTGAAGTGGAACCCGGACCTGATGTTGACGACGCTGCCACAGGCACGGCGACGATATGATCAGCTGACGTTCATGTTGCGGACCTTTCAGACCACGTGGCACGGCGAGGCGTCCCTCACCACGACCAGGCTGCGCGGCAACGTGGCTGGCGTGACGGGATCCGGCACTTCGGGAACCGAGTTCAGTGCGGGTCCGTTCGTTCGCCCGAATGAAGCGATCAATGCGGACGGCGTTCTGCCGGACGCGCTGGAGATGGAAGGGAAGATCTGGCTCGTGGGCCAGCTGCCATTCTCGATGCGCGGCGGCCTGGTGTACACGCACACGTTAGGCGAACGATTCACCCCCTCGTTCCAGATCCTGGGCCGGTATCGCTACACGAGGGCCAACGGTACGCCCAGCGGCGAAATCATTCCGGATGACGCGCTCCGCGGCGTGCTCGGACAGACGATCTTCGTCGAGCCCCGCGGCTCGCGCCAGTACGCGAGCCGCGATATCGTCGATGCCCATCTCGAGTGGCACACGCGGAAATGGCCGATCGTCACGCTCGACATCTTCAATGTCCTTGCTTCGAGTGCATTAGTACTCATCAACACCAACATCGGAGATCAGGATCCCACCGACCCGACGTCGCTGTTTGGCGCGCCGCGACTCCGTGTGGCTCCCCGGACGCTGAGGGCCGGAGTGCGTCTCGAGTAGTGAGCGGACGCGTCGAGACTGCCCCTGTGTGTTAGGCAGACCTGCTCACGCCGACGCCGCGGCGACCTGCGGCCGGCGCGTCGCGTGCTCCACGGCCCACGCGAGAGCATAGTCGGCGACCTCCTCCCACCCGTTCTGGGCAGGCATGAGATGCGAGCGTCCCGAGAATTCCTTGACGTCCGTGATCGTGTTCGACTTGTAGTGCTTCGCGTTCGAGCGTTGGACGGCGGGCGGCATCAGATGGTCTTCGCTCCCGGAGATGAAGAGAAGGGGCGCGCGAGCGTCGTTATGGTAGTCGACCGCGATGTCCTGGGGGCCGGGGATGAAATTCGCGAGCACGCTGTCCCAGAGAATGCCCCCTGATGCCGGGACGTGATATCGGTCGTAGGCGGCGCGCGCGTCCCCTTCGTCGAATGTGTTGGTGAACACGTAGCGCCATTGCTCGTACGTGAACCCTACCGCTTTGTGGCGATTCGCGGGATTCTTCAGCACCGGGAAGAACGACCTGAGCTGCGACAGCGGCGTGACGCGCACGCCTTCGGTAGGTGCGGAGTTGATCGCCACCCCGACCGCCCCATAGCCACGGTCGAGCAGCAGCTGCACAAAGGCGCCACCCGCCGAATGACCCATGAGGATCGGTGGCGCCTCGAGTCCCTCGACAACGGATTCGAGACGCGTCATGATCGCGGGAACCGTTAGGCGCTCGACTGGCGAAGGATCGCGGTTGAGCGCTTCGACCTCGACCTCGAGCCCCGGATACGCCGGCGCGAGCACGCGATAGCCTTGGGCTTCATAGCGTGTGATCCAATTCTCCCAGCTTCGCGGCGTGACCCAGAAGCCGTGAACCAATACGATCGTATCGGGACCTTTCGATGGCGCGGGCATGATGCGTCTCCTTTTGGCGTTACGTCTCGGCTGCACGCCTCCTGATCGCAACCTGATCGCCGTTGCCGCGCTGTCCCATCCGACCTAGTACCACTGGCCACCGATGGGTCTGCCGCCTAACGCCTCGCCGCTGCTGGTCAGTGCAAGATCTCCACGTAGCCCTCCGTTCCATGCACGCGAATCCGCTGCCCGTCCCGGATCAGCCGGGTGGCATTCTCCACGCCGACGACGGCCGGCAAGCCATACTCCCGTGCGATCACCGCGCCATGGGTCATCAGGCCCCCCACCTCCGTCACCAAACCCTTGATGGCGACGAACAGCGGCGTCCAACTCGGGTCCGTGAAGGTCGTGACCAGAATGTCGCCCGCTTCGAGATCGGCCTCCGCCATGTCCAGGATGACGCGCGCCCGTCCCTCTACGGTGCCGGCGGACACCGCGAGGCCGACCAGCGCGCCGGCCGGCAAGTTGTCGCGCCGGTACTTCCCAGCGATGATCTCACCATCCGAGGTGATCACTCGAGGCGGCGTGAGCGCCTGATACGACTTGTACTCGTCCTTGCGCTGGCGAAGGAGCTGCTCGTCCACGCGGTGCGCGCGTACGACCTCGCGCATCTCCTCGAACCTGAGATAGAAGATGTCTTCCTTCTCGCGCAGCACACCGGCCTGCACGAGGCGCTCCGCTTCTGCCATCATCGCTTGCTTGTAGACGAAGTTGCGACTGACCATGCCGTACTTCGGATACTCGCGGTATCCGGCGAAGGTGCGAACCCGGTCGATCATCTGCTTGGTCTCCTGGGCTTTCCCCTCCCCGTCTGGCAAGGCCCGCAAGCGCGCGAGCACCTCCTGTTCTTTCTTCGCGGCCTCCTGTCGCCCTTGCTCGAAGCGCCGCTCGGCGGCGCCCGGCTCGAAGTTCTCGATGTGGCCGAGGAGGATTGCCAAGAGCAAGGTGGGACGTTCGCTCCAACGCGGCCGCGTGATGTCGATCTCACCGACAGCGCGCATGCCATACTTGTCCAGCCAGCCCTGGATGGCGTCTCGCGCTTCGCGTCCGCCCGCGACCTCGTGCAGCTCGTTTAGGAAATCCTCATCATCGACGCGCTGCAGAAAGGCCACCACCTCCTGATGCGGGCGAATCACGTCGGCGACGTCCAGGAGCGCCAGCCCCATCTCCGACGTGACGTTGTGGGGAACGGACTGCGCGAGCGTGTCGGCCGCGTTCTTCTCGCCGAGCCACGCCTCCAGCTTCTCGGTGAGCCACCAGGCGGCCTCCATCCCCGCCATGATTACCTGAAGGCTCTTCGGATCGTGCAGGATCCGCCTCAGCTCCTGGATGTCCGTGAGGATGAAGTCGAGCAGCGCCGTTCCGGATTTCGTCTCGATGTCGCGCTTCAGTGCGGCGATGGAGGCCTGGGTCTGCGCGATCAGATCGGTGACGATGGCCGGATCGGTTGCGATCGGGGTAGCGGCGGGCGCACCGACAAACCGAAACACCGAAGGACTCTCGTCCGGGAGCGACGGAATGAAATTGCCGGGGTCGACGATGGTCTGCAGCGCGTCACCGGTCAGCGGATCGGATCTCCCCACGAGACCCATGAGGCCGGCGCGGCTCGCCGGCGAAGCCAGTGCCCGCGTGACGTCGACGAACAGCCGCCCGCCCGCTTCGGCCATGGGCCGCGGCGTCTCCATTTGCCAGAAGGAGAGTCCCAGGGGTTTCATCGGGTCGGTCATCATCTGCTGATGCCCGACGGAGATGTAGACGTGGTTCTCCTCGTCGCCGGCGGCGGGGATTGGGAAGAGCGTGGTGATCGGCCGACTCTGCACGATCTGGAAGTCGTCGTCGACCAGGCACCATTCGATGTCCTGCGGCACGCCGAAATGCGCTTCGATTCGCCGGCCCAGCCGCGCGAGCCTAACGACTTGCGCGTCCGGCAGCGCCGGCTGCTTCTGCCGCTCCGCCTCGATGCCCTGTTCGCGCGTCCCGCCGGCCGGGGAGGCAAGAATGGCGAGCCGCTTCGTGGCGACCGTCTTCGCGACGACTTCGCTGCCGCGCACCTTGTAGACGTCCGCGTTCACCAGCCCCGAGACGAGCGCCTCGCCGAGTCCGAAGATGGCCTCCACGGAAGCGACTTTCCGATTGCCGGTGATCGGGTCCGCGGTGAAAAGCACGCCGGCCGCCTGAGGGAACACCATTCGCTGTACGACCACGGCCATACGCACCTTCCGGTGGTCGATGCCGTTCCGTTGGCGGTAGGTCACAGCGCGCTCGGTGAAGAGCGAGGCCCAGCACCGTCTCACGTGCTCGAGGATCGCCGTCGCCCCCACGACGTTGAGATACGTATCCTGCTGACCCGCGAAGGACGCCGTCGGCAGGTCCTCCGCAGTCGCGCTGGATCGGACCGCGCAGGAGGCGTGCTCGCCCAGTTGCGCGAGCGACCGCGTGATCGCCGCGGCAAGATCGTCGGGGATCGCTATCCCTTCGAGTATGCGGCGGATTTCCGAGCTGAGCGCTCGGATCGCCTCCCGATCGTCAGGCTCGAGACGCGACAACCGATCGAGCAGATCATCGATCGTCGGCGCTTCGCCGATGATTCGCTGGAAGGCGTCCGTCGTCACGCAAAAGCCGGCAGGTACACGGACGCCTTCGATCCGCGAAAGCTCTCCCAGGTGCGCGCCCTTGCCGCCGACGCGCTCGACCTGCGTCTGGTCGATCTCGTAGAAAGTCCGCACGTAGCAGCGCATTCGACTCGCAATCATGTGGGTTATGCTCGACCAGAAGAGGTCTGGGCGAGGCCGACCACTCTAGGCCGGGCCCCCCGGCTTGCTGCAAGTCCCCCTGTCCGCTATAACATCATGGTGGCCAGGAGCGTGATCTCGTTCAGACGCGACTGAGAGCGAGACCGCTCGGCACGGAGAAACAAAGCCCGCCAAAGCGGGCTTTTTTATTGATGGCCTGGGGATGGTCCTGGCGGACGCTCGTTCCCACCGTCATCAGTGCAGGGCAGCAGTGGATAGTTGGGCGAGTCCGCGAGCACGCCGCCGACCGTACTGGCAGTGAACCCACCGGGGAACGGGCGGAGCTCGGTGAGCTTGTACTCGGCGAGCGCTTGTGTGAGTGCGGGAGTTGGCTCCGCGCCAAACACCTCGATGGCTGAGTAGCCCGGATTATGAGAATACGCGTCGTGGTGCCCTGCCACGCTCCAGAGTATCCCCGCGCACCACTCCTCCCTGGACTTCGTGGGATCGACACGGATCGTCGTTAGGCCACCTGGCTGGGTGTGATCAGTGGCACCGCCCTCGGCCCAGATCTGTTCAGCGATGCGCCGGTTGGCCTCGGTGTAAACGATCCACGCGGGCAGTCTCGCAACAACGGCTCGGAGCCGCTCACCGAAGTCCGGGTCGACGACAATCGCCACGGTGTATCGTGTCTCGCTCACTTGCCGCTACTCCAGTTGGAGGAAGCAGTGTGGACACGTCCCCACACGCCAGGCGTTACCGAACTGTTCGCCGCAGCGGGGGCAACGCCAAAAGGCGATGCCAGCGATGGCATACAGGATCCATACTCCGACTAGCACCGCCATGTACCAGCGCGTTGTGTTGAGGGCAAACACAACGCCGCTGACGACCGCGAGTGCCCAGCCGGCGATGCTTGTCAACCGCGCGACTTTCCGGCGGCGGTAACTCGCCTGCCAGCGCGCGAGGTCGTCGGAACTCGGGCGGATTGCAATGCGTGGCGTGAGGGGCATGCTTGGAGCGCTCACACTAGAACAGTGAGCTTC
>DATBHD010000257.1:0-8719 GCA_036557635.1 Gemmatimonadaceae bacterium | reverse complement strand
GCCTGACGAGTTCTTGAAGCCGTTGCGGGTCACGAGATTCGTGCCGGTCGTGTAGTAGGTCGAGTCGGAGAAGAACGCTTCCTCGGCGGTCACGAGGTTGCGGAGGTCCGACTTCATCGCCGTCACGTACGCCTTGTTCTTGGTGTTCGCGAATTTCGGGATCGCGATCGCGGCCAGGATGCCGATGATGACGACCACGATGAGGAGCTCGATGAGCGTGAAGCCCTTCCGGGCCCGAAGCAGAGTTGACATGATGTGAATCCTCAAAAAGGTGGGGAGGCTGCGGCGCCTCCCTCACGCTCGCCCCTCACCTCAAAGACTCACTCTGGTACTGTGACGCAACGCGCATTCTGCTCTGGCGCTCGACGCCGATGCGCCACTTTGTCCAAAGACGCGCAACGCGATGCGGGCCGCACGTCGCTTGCGCCATATTGTCCGCATCATCGAGACTTCCTGGCCACACGAGACCGCCTAACGATGACGGGTCGCCTCCTGCGCTCGCGGCGACCGTCAGTCCCCACCGAGCCGAACCGGCCGCGGCTCCCATCCCTCGCCGATCGATCCCGAGCCGTGCTAAGTTGTCGGGGAGTAGAAACGGGCGAAGGATCACAAATATGCGACCCCGGCAACGGTGACTGTCACACCTCTCGACATGGCCGCCACGTTAGGCAGCAGCACCCGCGAGGCTTGATGCGATCCAGCGCACTCACCGCTCTCCAACAGACCGTGATCGAGCGGCTCGATCTCGTCGGCCTGGAGCACCTCGCCGATCTCGCGACGGCGGCGTGGGCCGACGACCGACCCTTCCCATGTGCACTGAGTCCCGCCGAGCGCGCGACCATGGAAGGCGCGATACTGTGCGAGGACTTCAAGCGAGCAAACGCGGAGGCTCGAGCCGCCGCTGCGCAGCGGCTCGGCGCCTAGCGGTTCGGCGCGGCGCTGGCCCGGTGGCGCGTGAGGAATGAGCCGATTCGTACCGCCAGCTCCTCCGGCCGCACCGGCTTCGGCAGGATCTCGTCGAAGCCGATCCGCTTGAACCGGTCGAGCTCCGACTCGGTGATCATCCCGCTGAACGCAACGAGGAAGGCTCCCTTGGTGCTGTCCCGCTTCCTGAAGACCTTCACGGCCTCGAAGCCGCTCACCGTCGGCATCATCAGATCGAGCATCACGAGGTCGGGCGGCCACTCGCGCGCCAGATCCAGCCCCTCGTACGGCGACCGTGAGGTGCGGACGTCGTAGCCGGCACGCTCGAGCAGCCGCTGGTGCGCGCTGCGGACGTCGTCGTCGTCATCGATGATGAGGATGCGACCTCGGGTCGCTTCGGTCATGGGGGCTCTGCGGAGTGAGGGGAACTCCGAGAAGGACTCTCCGTTGTGCGGCGACGTAACCGACCCGACGGCGCGAGTGACCCGATCGCGATTTGACTTTCTTCCGCCCCAACGCCATTTTCCCCTCTCCTTTCGGATTCCAGTAGGAGCAATGCCCGACCAGCCCGACGTCCTCCGCGGAACACTCGACCTCCTCGTGCTCAAAACGCTCACCCTCGAGCCGATGCACGGCTGGGGCATCGCGCAGCGCATCGAGCAGTGTTCGCGCGGCATCCTCGGCATCAATCAGGGCTCGCTCTACCTCGCCTTGCAGCGTCTCCAGCAACGCGGCTGTATCGCCGCCGACTGGCGCGCGAGCGAGAACAATCGGCGAGCGAAGTACTACCGGATCACGCCCGCGGGACGCCGCCTCCTCGGCAACGAGACCGCGTCCTGGCGCCAGTACGTCGCCGCCGTCGAGTGGGTGCTCGGCACTTCCTGACGAGGAGCATATGCTAAACAGACTTCGCTACGCGCTGGCGGCGCTCCTCGGCCGCGCGCGCGTCGACCGGGAGCTCGACGAGGAAATCGCGTTTCACATCGAGCGCGAGACCGAACGGAACATCGAGCGCGGGATGACACCGGGCGAGGCGCGCCGGCGGGCGCTGGTGATGTTCGGCGGCACGGAGCGGCTCAAGGAGGCACACCGCGACGCGCGTGGCACACGCTGGCTCGCGGACCTCGTCGGCGACGCGCGCTATGCCCTGCGCGCGCTCCGGCGGAACTGGGCGCTCACCTTTGCCGCGGTCGGCACCCTGGCCCTGGTGATCGGTGCGAACACCGCGATTTTCTCGGCCGTCGATGCCGTCTTGCTCCGTCCCCTCCCCTTCGCCGATCCCGATCGGCTCGTTATGGTCGGCGAGAACAACCGCGAGTTCCTGTGGCACATGGCCGACGCCGCGCCCGCGAACTACCTGGACTGGCGCGCGCGCGTGCCAGGATTTCGCGACGCGATGGCGTACGCCGATTTCCCGACGTCGGTCACGCTCATGGTCGACGGAGCGCCCCGGCTCGCGCCCACCGCGCTCGTGACGGGGAACTTCTTCACCGTGCTCGGCGTCAGCGCGCAGATCGGACGTACGTTGCGCGATGACGAGACGTGGCTGGGTGGCGCCAACGTCGTCGTCATCAGCGACCGGCTCTGGCGTCAAGCGCTCGGCGGCAGGTCGAGCGTCGTCGGCAGCACGATTTCGATCGGCGGAATGCCGGCAACCGTCGTCGGCGTCGCGCCGCCGGGTTTTCGCTTCCCCCGCACCGATGTCGACATCTGGACGCCGATGAGTTGGCCGAAGGAGAAAGTGTCGGCGATTTCCTTCCGGCGCGCGCATTGGCTGCGCGTGGTCGCGCGCCTCGCGCCGGGGGTGAGTCTCGCGGACGCGAGCGTGCAACTGCGCGACGTCGCTCAGCAGCTCAAGGTCGAGTATCCGGTAACGAATCGGATCATGGAGGCGGAGCTGGCGCCGCTGCATCGCTTCCTCGTCGGTGACACGCGATTGCCCCTCCTGATCGTGCTCGGCGCGGTTGGGCTGCTTCTGCTCATCGCCTGCGCGAACGTCGGCAACCTCGAGCTCGTGCGGGCCGCGAACCGACAGCGGGAGGTGGCGGTGCGCGTCGCGTTAGGCGCCGGCCGCTCGCGCTTGATGCGTCAGGCGTTCACGGAGAGCCTCCTCCTCGCCGCGATCGGTGGCGCGCTGGGGATCGTGCTCGGCTGGCTCGGGACGCGCCTCCTGGTCGCGCTGCAACCCACCGACGGCGCCATCGTTCCCGTGGACGGGTTCACCGTCGACTGGCGCGTCGCGGCGTTTGTCCTCGGCATTTCGGCGGCGTGTGGCCTCCTCTTCGGCCTGGCGCCAGCGGCGTGGTCGAGCGGGCGCTCACCTAACGAGGCGCTCGCCTCCGGGGGGCGCGCGGGGAGTCAGAGCAGCCGCGTGCGCCGCTGGAGCGAGAAGCTCGCCGTCGTCGAGGTCGCCATCGCCCTCGCGCTCACCGTCGGCGCCGGATTGCTCGTGCGCAGCTACTCGAGACTTCTCAACGTCGATCCAGGATTCGACTCGCGCAACGTCTTGGCGACTTCGATCGAGCTGCCGCCAACGCGATACGGCACCGACGCGTCGACCATTCAATTCTTCGAGCAGCTCGTCGCGCGCGTGCGCGCGATTCCGGGGGTCGTGAATGCGGCGGCGGTCACGCGGCTGCCCCTGACCATGCCGGGCTGGAGCAGCGACTTCAGCATCGAAGGTGCGTCGGCGGGGAACTTCAGTGCGTCTCTCGTGCATCGACAGGTGACGTCGGACTATTTCGAAACGATGCGAGTGCCCCTCGTTCGCGGCCGCTGGTTCACGCCGGCGGACCGGGGTCCGCCGTACGTCGTCGTCATCAACGACGAGTTCGCGCGGACGTACTTCAAGGGACAGGATCCTCTTGGCCAGCGCATCACCTTCAACAAGACTCCCGACTCGACGTCCACCTGGCGCACGATCGTCGGCGTCGTCGGCAACGAGCATCAGGTTTCGCCGGCGACTCCTCCCGGCATCGAAGTGATCGCGCCATTCACCCAGGAGGATTCGCGATGGATGGCGATCGTCGCGCGAACGACGGGCGACCCGATGGCCATCGCGCCCGCGGTGCGTCGCTCCGTGTCCGAGCTGGATCCGCAGCTCGCGATCGCGAGCATTCGGACGATGGCCGACGTCCGAGCAGCATCGATGTCGCGCGACCGATTCCTGATGACACTGCTGTCGATGTTCGGCGCGCTCGGCTTCGTGCTCGCCGTCGTCGGCGTGTACGGCGTCGTCGCGCAGCTCGCGCGAAGCCGTACGCGCGAGATGGGAATCCGCATCGCGCTCGGCGCGCGGGGGAGCGCCGTGCAGTGGCTCATCGTTAGGCACGGACTTCTCATTACGTCGCTGGGCGTCGCGATCGGGGGCGCGGGCGCGCTGCTCGGCGCGCGCGTGCTCGCGCGTGTGCTTTACGGCGTCGCTCCCACGGATCCACCGACGTTTCTGTTGGTGGTCGTCGCGCTCATTGGCGCGGCGCTCGCGGCGTCGTGGCTTCCCGCGCTGCGCTCCGGGCGCGTCGATCCCGTCACGATCCTGCGAGACGAATGAGTCCCTGCCCTACGAGCCTGGCGGGATGCGGAAGATGCTGAGCTGGGGATGCAGCGCGTCCGTCAGCGCGACGCCGGGCGTCGAGCCAAAATCGATCGTTACCGTGCTCGATCCGCTGGCCGTGTCGAGGCGATAGAAGGACATCGTGCCCGGCACCATGCTCGCGGAGATGGAGCCGGCGAGCGGCACCGTGATGATCGGAAACGGCCGCGGGAAGAAGCTGCTCCCGCCCGACGTGTCGAACAGTCGCTGATACATGCGACGGAGGTTGCGCACGGCAAACCGGTTGCGCAGCGGTATCGCGGACTTTGGCGTGCCCGGGAGGCTGTCGGTGTAGAGCGCGAGACTGAAGTCGCCGAAGAGGGCGTCGAACGGCTCGCCCGCGGCGTTCGCGATATTGGCCGTCCCCGTGAGGTTGCTCTCGATGAGCGACTTGTAAATACCGATTCCCTTCACATCGCCAAGCCACCGCGCCAACAGCCAGTCACCGCCACGCCAGGCGAGGCCGCCGTCGGCGTCCGAATGCAGCGTCACCGTCGCCGTGTCGGTCTCGAGCAAGTACGAGTACGAATCGAAAAGCAGGCCGCTGACGAAGCCTTGCGACGAGTCGGGGAAGAGCTGCGCCGGGCTCGTTCGGCCCAGCGGGGGCGGAAACTTGTTCTCGTAGTACAGCGACCCGAGCTCCTCGGCAACGATGCTCATTCCCTCGTCGAGCCATCCAATCTCCGGCTGCCCGCCGTGCGCTACAACATGCTGTGAGAAGTCGATCAGATGCTGAAGCTCGTGCAGAAACGTCGCCGGTGTTTCGCCGAGCAGGTCGGCGACGGTGTGAGCGCAGCTCACCGTCGCACTCGGATCCGGCACGAGGCTGTAGAAGATCTCTCCCTGATTCGAGCTCGTGTCAGTGGAGGCGAGATCGAAACCTTCGAAAAAGCCGCCGACGAACCCTTGCGTAGCGCAGGAAGACGTCGGCGTCAACGCATTCACGATCGGCGACAACAGCACGATGAGGTGGCCGTTCTGGTCGATGTCCGAGGGCGAGCCGAACGCGTCGAAGTCGATCGGGTACAGGGTCTGATCGAAGAGCAGACCGAATGCATTGAGCTGGTCCGATGTGAAGCCGTTCGCCGGCGCCAGCGTATCCACGTAGAGCAGGATGTTCGTGCCGACGTAGCTCAGGCGCGCGCCGACGGCCGTAAATTGGACCGGAGTTTCTGATGAGAGAACGTGAAACTTCCGGACGCTCTCGACCGCCGGGACGGTGACGCGCGCGACCGCCGCTCCGGGCGCGACGCGCCGCGCGCTCGGTCGCCACGCGCCGCTCCTCACCTTTTCGCGGGCCTCTTCCATCAACCGCGCGTCGAAAGCAAGCTGTCGCGTTCGCCGAGTGATGCCCGGCGGAATGGCTGGCCCGGGGAACTGGGGCGCCACATTCAGTGACGGACCCGCCGCCGGAACGAGCGCCGCCGATGCGCCCCCCACGATCCCGATCGTATAGGAAACGGCACGATTCACGGCGTTTCCGGTGGCGAACTGCGGCACGATGAGATAGCTCGCCCCGCCCCCCTGGAGGGTGACCGTCGTACCGGCGGTACACGCGATCGTTGCTCGCTCGAGCACTCCCAGCTGCGTCGTGCCCGCGGCGCCGCAGGGAGTCCCGGAATTCGTCGGCGGTGGCGCTACCGGCTTGTCGCTCTGACAGGCGGCGAGGAGCACAATACAAGCAACGAGTGGAACAAGACCCGGACCTCGAACGCGCATGTACCCTCTCCGCGGTGGAACCACGTCGTGGCAAAGCACAAGCCAACGACAACGATCGATCGCTGATCAGATGAAGCCCGATGGACCGTCGCTGGGTTCCTGCCAAGATAAGATGTGGGACCAGCCGCCGCGTCCTACCAGCGCACGCGCACCTTGAGCAGCTTCGCGATTCCCTCGGCGGGGACGGCCTTCGAGAAATGGAAGCCCTGCGCGAAGGCGCACCCCATGTCCCTGAGGAGGCGCAGCTGCTCCTCCGTTTCGACCCCTTCGGCAACGGCGTCGAAGCCGAGACCGCGAACGAGTCCGACGATGGTGCGGACGAGCTGCAGGGGACGTGGGCCGGCGTGCAGATGACCAATGAAGTTCCGGTCGATCTTGATGCCGTCGATCGCGAGGCGATCGAGAAAGCCTAACGAGGAGTGGCCGCTCCCGAAGTCGTCCATGAAGAGACGCACGCCAAGCTCGTGGAGCTCGCTCAGCGCGCGCCGCGCGACGTCCTGGTGCTCGACGAGGACGTTCTCCGTGAGCTCGAGCGTGAGTCGCTTCGGATCGAAGCGAAGCGACTGGAGCACCTCCGCCACCTGGCGCACGAGACCGCCCTCGGCGAGGTGGCGCGCCGACAGATTCACCCACACGGATTCGGGCGCGTCGTCGCCGTGCTCGCGCCGCCAGATCTGACATTGGCGGCAGGCCTGCTCCAGGACCCAGCGACTGATTTCAGCGATCAGTCCCACTTCCTCGGCGACGTGGATGAAGTCGCCCGGCGGCACGAGACCACGTTCTGGATGCTCCCAGCGAAGCAGGGCCTCCACGGCGACGATTCGTCCGCTCTCCAGCGACACCACCGGCTGATAGTGCAGGCGAAACTGCTCTCGCTCGAGCGCGCGGCGCAGATCGGCCTCGAGGCGGAGACGTCGCACCGCCTCTTCGTGCATGCGCGGATCGAAGACCTGGTAGCGCGCGCGTCCCTGCTCCTTCGCGCGATAGAGCGCGAGGTCGGCGCTGCGCAGCACGTGTTGTGGATGATCGTCGGCGTCGCTGTGCACGGCGATCCCGAGGCTCACCGAAGTGAGCGCCTCGTCTTCGCCGACGCTGATCGGCGTCTGCAGCGATGCCTGCAACCGCTCGGCGACACGCGCCGCGTCACTCGGTTCGCGAATGTTCTCGATGAGCAGCGCAAACTCGTCCCCACCGAGGCGAGCGAGCATGTCCAGCGACCGAAGACACGCCGTGAAGCGACGCGAGACCTCCAGCAGCAGCTCGTCGCCAGCGACGTGTCCGAAGCTGTCGTTGATCGCCTTGAAGTTGTCGAGATCGAGGAACAGGACACCGAAGCATTCCTCGGGATTGCGCCGCGCGCGCTCGACGGCGATGCGCACGCGCTCGACGAAGAACGCGCGATTCGGCAGGCCGGTGAGGCGGTCGTGCAGCGCGTCGTGCCGCAATTGGTGCTCGATGCGCTCCGCGTCCGCGGTGCGGCGTTGCAGCTCGATCTCCGTGAGAGCAGAAGCAGCTATCTCACGAAAGAGTCGAAGTTCTTCGTCGTTCCACTCCCGTGGCGAGTCGTCCACGGCGCAGAAGATCGCGGTGGCCTCGCCGTCGCCGGAAACGAGACGCATGCCGAGAAATCCGGCGACGCCGAAGTCACGAGCGGTAGTCGCGACGCCTGGCGACATATCCGCGCGCGCGTCGCGGAGCGCCGTGGGTTGCTCCGACATGAGAATCCGCCCGGAGAGCCCGGAGCGAAAAAGCGTTCCAGGATCGTGTGCGAGCCAGCGCGGAAGCGCGGGGCCCCCGGCGAAGCAGCGGCGATCGCTGCCGAGGAGGGCAACGAATGCAGTCGGCACGCGCAGCACGGTGGACGCCAAACCCGTGACGCGCTCGAGGGCAGCCGCGAGCGCGCCGTCGAGCGTTGGAATCGCGCGCCCCTCGCTCGGCAATGCGAATGGCGCGAGCGTGGGCGGGTCGGCCACGGGTTCGCGGATCATCCCTAGCAGGACTCGCCGTGACGCGGTTCGTAACGCGGCGCCCCGCCTTGGGTTGCTCGGCCCTCGCCATGAATTAGATTGCCGGTTCGGCCGAAAGCCGACCTGTGATTTCCGTGAGGGATCCCGCTCGTCGTCAGGCTGGGAGAGGTGGCCGAGAGGCTTAAGGCACCGGTTTGCTAAACCGGCATACGGGGAAACTTGTATCGAGGGTTCGAATCCCTCCCTCTCCGTGAAGCCCCCGCGCTACAGCGCGGGGGCTTCTCGTCGAGTAAGGACTGCTCGCCAGCGCTCGCGGAAGCTCATTCGGAGTCGCGCGCGCTGTTCGCGCGTGGCTCCCGCTCCTCGCGCCATGTCTGGCCATCGGCATTCCACCAGCAGGCCTGACCCCTACCCTCTGGCACCTGGCCTCTAATTTTCGTGCATGAACCGTCTCCGATTCGCTCCTTCGCCAACCGGCTACCTGCACGTCGGCAGCGCGCGCACCGCTCTCTTCAAC
>DATBHD010000256.1:0-2063 GCA_036557635.1 Gemmatimonadaceae bacterium | reverse complement strand
AGCTCCCGCGAGCAGCGGCGGTATATGTCCCTCGCGTGTCGCCACGGGAATCCACAAGTCCATGGGGTGGAGCGCCATTGCTCCGACGAAGCCGCGCGGTGCGACGCCGATGATCGTGTACGGCATTCCATCGAGCTTGAGGATCGAACCGATGACGCTCGGCGATCCGCCGAACCGACTTTGCCAGAGCGCGTAACCGATGACGACGACGTCGCCGTCGACGGTGACGCTCGTCGTCGAATCGAACGTACGGCCGAGGACCGGTCGCACGTCGAGGACGCCGAAGAAGTTGTTGCTGACGAAGCTGACCATGACACGCGTCGGGTTGTCGGGCTCGCCCAGCGCCACTGACGTGCCGTTGTACGCGGCGATGCCCGTGAGCGCCTTTGACGCGCGCCGCAAATCCTCGTACTCCGCGTAGGTATAGTCGTCGACGATCTTGTTTCGCTGGACGCCCACGATCGAAACGAGACGGCCTGGATCGGGGACTGCCGGCAAAGGGCGGAGCAGCGAGCCCTTGATGACGGCGAACACCGCCGTCGCACCGCCGATGCCGATCGCCAGCGTCGCGATGTCGATGGTGAGAAAGCCGGGCGAGCGGCGCAACGTTCGCATCGCGTACGCCAGCTCGCGACGTGCGGCGGCGATTGCGTTTCCGGCCCAGGCGTCGCGCGTCGCTTCTTTCACCTGGTCGACGCCACCTGTCGCGATCAGCGCGGCACGACGGGCGTCGGCGGGCGGCATGCCAGTGTTCTCATAGTCGGCGGCGAGGAGATCGACATACGTCCGAATCTCGTCGTCGAGCGCGGCGTTCGCCTCGTCGCGGCGGACGACGTTCGACCACAGACTCCGGAGCCAAGTGATCGCGCGCATGCTCACGTCGCCTCGAGCGCGGCGCGCATCACGCCGACGACTCGCTCCCACGATTCCGTTTCGGCGGCGAGCTGCCGTCGTCCTGCGGCGGTGAGCTTGTAGTACTTGGCTTTGCGATTGTTCTCCGATTCACCGAGCGATCCGGCGAGCCACCCGCGCTCCTCGAGGCGGTGCAGGGCGGGGAACAGCGATCCGGGTCCGATGACGTACGCGCCCTTGGTGATGTCCTCGATCCGTCGCGAGACGCCGAGCCCGTGGAGTGGCTGCAGGCTCAGCGCCTTGAGGATGAGGAGGTCGAGCGTACCGAGGAGCAGCGGCGTTTCGGGCGGCATGGGTCTCCTATCGATCGTCGATACAGAGAATACACTCTCTCGTATCGACCGTCAATAGGAGGCGCAGTGGCCGAGAAGCTGCGTCTGAAGCTCGCTCGTGATGCTCAATGGTCGTGGACCGACAGCACGAAGAAGTCGATCAGCTCGACGACGGGCCCCCGGCCTTCCGCTTCGGCGTAGCGTCTCACCGCCGCAAGGCCATCTTCAAACTCCTCTGAACTCAGCCGTGCCAAGCCCGAATCACCTCGAGCCGCAAGCTTGTCAGCATACGCCGTCCAATCGGGAGCGATGGTTTGTGTGACGACCTTGGAGACGACCGGATGAAGCCCGGCAGCTGCGAAGACGGCCTGGATGTCGCCGCTTTCCGGCAAGATCTCCTCATAGAATCGTCGACTCGAAGCAAAGAACGGGATGCACGGGTATGACGAGCTCCGCTCCCGAGTTCCTGTTCGAATTACCACACGTCCCTTTTGGGAAAGCACCCGTCGGCACTCGCGCGCGGCGGCAGTTCGGTCGGCGAAGTGATGCAGGGACATCGACATGAAGACGAGATCCACCGACTCACGCGCGAGAGGGATACCCTCGGCGCGTCCAAGCGCGTAGTGGACGCGCGCATCACGCTGCTTTTTGAGCGCGAGCTGCAGCATCTTGACCGACGGATCGAGCCCGATCACATCGGCGTCGAACCGCGCGGCTAGGGCTTGGGAAAAGCGCCCAGTGCCGCAGCCCAGGTCAAGAACGCGTGCAATCGCGCGGTCATCGACGTAGTCGGCGACTGTCCGCATCCAGAGGTCGAGGACCTCCGGGCCGTGATCGCGGGCACGATCGTAGCCGGCGGGGAGGTCGGTCCGATCGTAG
>DATBHD010000255.1:0-16659 GCA_036557635.1 Gemmatimonadaceae bacterium | reverse complement strand
TGAGATGTTGACGGCGGTTGAGGTCCGCGGGGCCGCGGAGACCACTGACACGACGCTGAGACCACTGACTCTTTTTTCGGCAGCGACGGCTCCATGCGCCACGTAGCAGCAAGTCTTCGTTCAACTGCCTCGGGAAGCTTTCCAAGATCAGGGAGACATTCCGACGCATTCACAAATTCCAAACGTCCTGGGGTGCGGAGCAGTCGCTGCACACGGAGCCCGTCAGTGGTCTCAGCGCGGTGTCAGTGGTTTCAGCGGGCTCCTTTCGCCCTTCCCGGAATTCCGTAATGGCAGACGAGAAGAAACTCACCACGCGCGCCGAAGACTTCAGCGCCTGGTACAACGAAGCCGTGCTCCGCGCGGAGCTCGCCGACTATTCGCCCGTGCGTGGGTGCATGGTGATTCGGCCGAATGGCTACGGCATCTGGGAGCGCATGCAGCGCGCGCTGGACGACATGTTCAAGGAGACGGGCCACAAGAACGCGTACTTCCCGCTCTTCATTCCCGAGAGCTTCCTGCATCGCGAGGCGGCGCACGTCGAGGGCTTCGCGCCCGAGACGGCGGTCGTCACGCACGGTGGCGGCAAGAAGCTCGAGGAGCCGCTCATCGTTCGCCCAACCTCCGAAACCATCATTTATTCGATGTTCGCGAAGTGGGTGCAGAGCTATCGCGATTTGCCACTGCTCATCAACCAGTGGGCGAACGTCGTGCGCTGGGAGATGCGGACACGCCTCTTCCTCCGGACGCTGGAATTCCTCTGGCAGGAGGGGCACACCGCACACGCCACGCACGACGAAGCCGAAGAGGAGGCGCGCCTCATCCTCGGTCTCTATCGCGACTTCATGGAGAGCTGGATGGCGATGCCGGTCATCACCGGCCTCAAGACGGAGTCCGAGCGATTCGCCGGCGCGCTCCGCACGTACGCCTGTGAAGCGATGATGCAGGACAACAAGGCGCTCCAGGCGGGCACGTCTCATAACCTCGGCCAGAACTTCGCCAAGGTTTTTGATCTGAAGTTTCAGGCGGAGTCGGGCTCCCAGGAGTTTGCCTGGAACACCAGCTGGGGAGTGTCGACACGTCTGGTCGGCGGACTCGTTATGACGCACGGCGACGACAAGGGGCTTCGCATTCCACCGCTGCTTGCGCCGACGGAGATCGTGATCGTTCCGATCTACCGTTCCGACGAGGAACGTGGCCGAGTGCTCGAGGCGACGACGCGCATTCTCTCGACGCTCACCGAATGGGAGCGACGGGATCCAGGTCGCCTGCGCGTGCACCTCGACGCCCGACAGGGGATCAAGCCCGGCGCGAAGTACTACGAATGGGAGCTCCGCGGCGTGCCTCTGCGCATGGAGATCGGCCCCAAGGATCTCGACAAGAATCAGGGGCTGCTCGTCCGTCGCGATACGGGCGAGAAGCGACCCGCGTCGCTCGATTCGATCGGCGAAGACGCGAGCGATCTCCTCGCGCGCATTCAACTCGACATGCTCAGCGCGGCACGCGACCGGCAGGACAGGAACAGCATTCGCGGCGGCGTGGACTACGACCGCTTTCGCGAGATCATGGATGGTGAAGGCGCGTTCGTCTACGCCGGATGGTGCGGCGACGCGGCGTGTGAGGCGCGAATCAAGGAAGAGACCAAGGCCACGATTCGCGTGCTGCCTGACGAGGAGTTTCGATCCGCGGACGCGCCGGCGCGATGTCTTCGGTGCGATCAGCGGGCGATTGCCGAGGCGATATGGGCCAAGGCGTACTGAGCGCCGGGTTCGCGCGGAGTGCCGGCGTCCTCCGATGTGAGGGCGTCCCCCTCGACGTGATCGCGGACGCTGCCGGTACACCGAGCTACGTGTACAGCACGTCGACGGTGCGGAACCGTTACGAGCTGCTGGAGGACACGCTCGAGCCGGTGCCGCATCGGATTCACTATACGCTCAAGGCGAACTCCAACCGCGCGCTCCTCCGCCTCGTGCGCTCGCTCGGCGCCGGCGCCGATGTGGTCTCGGGCGGCGAGCTCTTTCGTGCGCTACGCGCCGGCTTTCACGGCAGCGAGATCATCTTCGGGGGAGTGGGGAAGACGGCGCACGAGCTCGATGAGGCTCTCGACGCCGGTGTGCTGCTCGTGAACGTCGAGTCGGAGATGGAGCTCCAGCTGCTCGACCAGCTCGCGGCGCGACGCGGCACGCGCGCGCCCGTTTCGATTCGTGTCAATCCCGAGATCACCGTCGATGCCGCGCATCAGTACATCCGTACCGGCGAACGCGGTCACAAGTTCGGCGTTCCTTTCGACGACGCGCGACGGGTCGCCGAGCTCGCGGCCTCACTTCCGCACGTGACGTTGCTCGGGCTCGACATGCACCTCGGCTCACAGCTCTCTCGGGTCGATCCGTATCGGATCGGCACCGAGCGCCTGACGAGCATCGCCGCCGACCTGCACGATCGTGGCGTCGGCTCGCTGCAATACCTGGACATCGGCGGCGGACTCGGCGTGCGCTACGACAGCGAGGAGCCACCCGACCTCGCTCGCTTCGCCCATTCCGTGCTGCCGATGGTCGAGTCGAGTGGCTTGCAGCTCATCATGGAGCCCGGGCGATTCGTCGTCGGGAACGCGGGCGTGTTGGTGACGCGTGTGCTCTATCGCAAGCACAGCGGCGGGAAGGAATACGTGATCACCGACGCGGGCATGACCGAGCTGCTGCGCCCCTCGCACTACGGCGCCTTCCATCGCATCGAGGCCGTCACGGAGACTGACGATCGCATCCGCGCCGATGTGGTCGGCCCGGTGTGTGAGAGCGGAGACTTTCTCGCGCTCGACCGCGAGGTTCAGAACGTTGGGCCTGGCGATTTGTTGGCGGTGTTCGACGTCGGGGCGTACGGCTTCGTCATGTCGTCGAACTACAACAGCCGTCCGCGCGGCGCCGAGGTGCTCGTCGACGGCGAGCGCTTCGCGATCGTGACCGAACGCGAGACGTACGAAACGCTGGTGCAGCAGGAAGTCGATGACCCGGACTGGAGGAGCTGATGCGCATCGGTCTCATGTCCGACTCGCATGACCGCGTCCCCGCTGTGGCCGAGCTGCTGCGCCTCATGATCGCCGGCGGCGTCGGGATGGTGCTCCACGCCGGTGACTACTGCGCGCCGTTCGTTCTCAAGCCGTTCGAAGAGACTAAACTCTCGCTCGCCGGTGTCTACGGCAACAACGATGGCGACAAGCAGGGACTCCTGACGCGCGCCCAGAGCGCCTTCGGTACGGAGCTGTTCGACTCGCCCCACAGCTTCGAGATCGGTGGCCAGCGCCTGCTGCTCGTGCATGACATCGGCGACGTGCAGCAGCGCTCGATCGAGTCGCACGCGATCGTCGTGCACGGCGGCACGCACAAGCAGGAGATGAAGACGCGGGGCGACACGCTCATCGTGAATCCCGGCGAGGCCTGCGGCTGGCTGTACGGAACCCCATCGGCCGCCATCCTGGATCTCGATACAAAGCAGGTGGAGTTTCTCGTTCTGGACCCGACGGAATGGCGTCGCTGATGGGCTCTCGCATTCTCATCATCGATTACGGTTCGCAATACACGCAACTCATCGCGCGCCGTGTGCGTGAAGCGCGCGTCTATTCCGAGATTCACCCTCCGACGCGCACCGTCGAGTGGATCCGCGAGTGGGCACCGACGGGAATCATCTTCAGTGGCGGTCCGAACTCGGTGTACGGCGAAAATGTCCCGACGGCGCAGCTGGCCACGCTCGAGATCGCGCCCGTGCTCGGCGTGTGTTACGGGATGAATCTCATCGCGTACCTGAACGGCGGCGAGGTCGTCCCGACCGAGAGTCGCGAATATGGCCGCGCCGAGGTGCGCGTCTGCGCCGACAGCGGTCCGCTCTTTCGCGGCTTCGACGACGCCGAGCCATTCGTCGCGTGGATGAGCCATGGCGATCAGGTGCGCGCCCTGCCGCGCGGCTTCGTGAGCATCGCTCAGAGCGACAGCTCGCCGATCGCCGCCTTCCGGCACGAGTCGAAGCCCTGGTTCGGCGTCCAGTTCCATCCCGAGGTCGCGCACACGCCCCGCGGCAGCGAGCTGCTCGCGAACTTCCTGTTCGAGATCTGTGGCGCCACACCATCGTGGACGCCAAGCGCGTTCATCGACGACGAAGTTGCGAAGATTCGAAACATCGTCGGCGGAAAGCGGGCGATCTGTGGCCTCTCGGGCGGAGTCGATTCGTCCGTCGCGGCGACCCTCGTCCACCGCGCCATCGGCGATCAACTCACCTGCGTCTTCGTCGACACTGGCCTCCTGCGCCTGCATGAGCGCGACCAGGTCGAGCGGACATTTCGCGCGAATCTCGGCATCGAGCTCGTCACCGTCGACGCGTCGGCGCGGTTCCTCGACGCGCTGCGTGGTGTCGAGGACCCCGAGGAAAAGCGCCGGATCATCGGCCACACCTTCATCGACGTCTTCGAAGAGACGACGAGCCACGTGCCGGATGCGGACTTCCTCGTTCAGGGGACGCTCTATCCCGACGTCATCGAGTCGGCGTCACCGCGCGGAGGTCCGTCGGTGACGATCAAAACGCACCACAACGTCGGCGGCCTCAAACCGGACATGCGCTTCAAGCTCATCGAGCCACTCCGCGAGCTGTTCAAGGACGAAGTGCGCAACGTCGGCCGCGAGCTCGGCCTTCCCGAAGCCATGATCGGTCGACACCCGTTCCCCGGCCCCGGCCTCGGCATTCGCGTCCTCGGCCCGGTGACTCGTGAGGCGCTCGACGTCCTGCGCCAGGCCGACGCGATCTATCTCGAGGAGATTCGCGACGCGGGGCTCTACGATCGCATCTGGCAGGCCTTCGCCGTTCTTCTCCCGATCCGCAGCGTCGGCGTGATGGGCGACTACCGCACCTACGAGAACGTGTGCGCCTTACGAGCCGTGACCAGCACGGACGGCATGACGGCCGATTGGTATGAATTCCCTCATGACGTGCTCGGACGGATCTCGAGCCGCATCATCAATGAGGTGAGGGGGATCAACCGAGTCGTCTATGACGTCAGCTCGAAGCCACCCTCCACGATCGAGTGGGAATAAGCTCTCTCGGATACTGCATAAGAGCGAGCCGAGAAGAGCGAGCCGAGAAGAGCGAGCCGAGAAGGGCGAGCCGAGAAGGGCGAGCCGAAAAGGGCGAGCCGAGAAGGGCGAGCCGAAAAGGGCGAGCCGAAAAGGGCGAGCCGAAAACGGCGTTGCGGAATCGGAACGCGCGCGCTTCGCGCGCGATTCCTCATCTGGTCGCAGTTCTCGGCTCGCAGTTCTCGGCTCGCAGTTCTCGGCTCGCCCTTTTCGGCTCGTCGTTAGTAGTGCCCCGCCTTTATCGGCTCGCAGTCTTGCTCTATACTCACCAGGACCTCTCCCGAACAAAATGACAATCTCCCGTCGAGAGTTTCTAGCAACGTCGGGCAGTTGCGTGGCCCATCTCACGCTCGCCGCGTCGGTGATGCCGCTCGCGGCGCGACGCGCTTGGGCTGCGCCGTTGGGCAGCATCGTCGCCCGCGAGCCGTTCGGCAATCTCGAGCGCGTCGCCGAGGGAGTCTGGGCGCTGATCTCGACCCCGTTGAACGGGGACCGCACCACGATTTCCAATGGCGGCTTGATCGTCGGTCGGAATGCGGTGCTCGCGATCGAGGGATTCAACCAGCCGCAAGGTGCGCAGTGGCTTGCGGGCAAGGCGCATGAGCTCACCGGGCGTTGGCCGACGCACGTCGCCCTCACGCACTACCACGCCGATCACGCGAATGGCATCGCTGGCTATCTCGATGGCGGGCGGCACCCGGAGCTGCGCGCGACCGAGCGCACGAAGGAGCTCGTCGTCGAGCGCAACAAGCCGGACGACGCGTCGCGCGTCGCGGCGCTCGATCAGGCCGTATTGATCGGTGCCGACCGCCCGTCGACGCTCGATCTCGGCGGGCGCGTCGTGCGCGTCGTCCCGCGCCGCGGCCACACCGAAAGCGACGTCTCGATCGAGCTCGACGACCCGAGCATCGTGTTCTGCGGCGATCTGTTCTGGAACGCGATGTTCCCGAACTATGTCGACGCGATTCCGACGCAGCTCGCGCAGTCGGTGCGCGCGCTCCGGCGGACGCGGGACACGACGTACATCCCCGGCCACGGCGCGATCGGCCGGCAGGCCGAGTACGATCGCTACACCGCCATGATCGACGAAGTCGAGAAGGGTGCCCGCGCGGCGTACGCGAAGGGGCAGACGCCCGCGGACGGCGCCGCCGCGTTCGCGCTCCCGCCGTCGTTAGGCGAGTGGATGTCCTTCAGCAAGACCTTCTACGAGCGCGCCTTCTCGGCGTGGTACAAGGAGCTACAAGGCGGCGGTTCCGGATCGCGGCAGGGCTGACACGAAGGGGACGGATGATTCGGATTGAACGGATCACTCCTCTTTCAACGGTTTTAGGTTTAACAAAGACTAATGACCTTGCCGTGGTCGCGGGCCTCTCGCGCCACTCGAACTGATCCGTTCAATTCGAGTGATCGGTGATCCGCTGGTTGCCCAACCGAGATTTCCGGGCCTCGCCTCGGGAACCTTGACAGCACTATTGCGGTTTGAATCGAGTGACCCATCGGGAAGGGGAGGGACGCATGATCGGGATGGCACGAGCTGGAGTGGCGGCGGTAGCTCTTGTTGGCGGTGCGTTGTGGTTCGGTGAGCGATCGAGCGGCGAAGGAACAGTTGCAGGGGCCTCGATTCCAGCGGCGACATCCGGCGTGACGCTGGCGAGCGCGCCGCGCGACGAGACGGTCGTCTTCGCCGGCGGCTGTTTCTGGGGAGTGCAGGCGGTCTTCGAGCATGTGCGCGGGGTGAAGAGCGCCGTCTCCGGATATGCGGGCGGGCGCACGACGTCGCCGTCCTACGAGGATGTGAGCTCGGGTACGACCGGCCACGCCGAGTCCGTCCAGGTCATCTTCGACGCGTCGCAGATATCGTTAGGCAAGCTCCTCGAGATCTTCTTCTCGGTGGCGCACGATCCGACGGAAAAGGATCGTCAGGGCCCGGACGTCGGCACGCAGTATCGCTCGGCGGTCTTCTATCAGACCACCGGCCAGCGGCAGGTTGTCGACGCCTACATCAGGCAGCTGACCGACGCGAAAACGTTCGCGCGGCCGATCGTGACCGAAGTCTCCCCGCTGCGTGCGTTCTATCCCGCCGAGGCATACCACCAGCATTACGCGATGCTGCACCCGGACAGTCCCTACATCTACACGTACGACCTGCCGAAGGTGGCCGCGCTCAGGGAGCGCTTCCCCTCGCTCTACCGCGAGGACGTCTCGGTCAAATAGACGACGATCGGCGCTGACCATGCGGGTGCCGCGCTTGCGCGCCGGCACCCGTTCTCGTATGCTTGTTCTTAACCAAATGGTCAAACCCAATGGTTAAGCAGCGCTCCACGCAGACCGAGCAGCGCATTCTCGACGCCGCGCACCGCGTCTTTCTCCGCCGCGGCAGCGCCGGCGCCCGGACCCAGGAGATCGCCGACGAAGCCGGCGTCAACAAGGCGCTCCTCCACTACTACTTCCGCACCAAGGAGCGCCTCGCCGCCGCCGTCTTCGCGCGCGCCGCCACCCGCCTCATGCCGCCCGTCATCGCCACCCTCGCCTCCGACGAGCCGCTCGAGACGAAGGTCGAACGCGTCATCCAGATCGAGCTCGACGTGCTCCTGCGGCATCCCTACCTGCCGGGCTACATCATCTCCGAGCTCACGCATCACCCGGCTCGCGCCAAGCAGCTCGTCGCTTCCCTCACCGGCGTGGCGATCGACGAGCTGGCACCGCGCGTGCTCGAGGCCGTCGCGCGCCAGATCCGCGCCGCCGTGCGCGAAGGTCGCATGCGGCCGATCGCGCCCGATCAGTTCATTCTCAACTTGCTCTCGCTCTGCATTTTTCCCTTCGCGGCCCGACCCATGCTGCAGGCCGTGCTCCACCTCGACGACGCGGCTTTCGCCCGCCTCATCGCTCGGCGCAAGCGCGACCTCCCAACGTTCTTCCTTCACGGCCTCCGCCCATGACCACCCCTCGTCGCGCGGCCGCCCTGTTACTCGTTATGCTCACGCTCGCCCGCCCCTTCCTCGACGCGCGCGCCCAGACGCCCGAGCGGCGCGACACGCTCCGCCTCGCCGAGCTGCAGAGCGTCGCCGCGCGCATCGATCCGCGCGAGCGGCAGCTCACGCTCGAGCGGCAGGCGACCGGCCTCCGCCTGCGCACCATCGCCAGCGACCGCTTGCCCGCGCTGACCGGCGAAGGATTTGGCCAATACCAATCGGTCGTCGTCGCGCTGCCGACACCGGCGCCGAACCTGTTCTTCCCGACGATTCCGCACGACACCTACGACGCGCACCTGCTGGCGCGGCAATCCGTGTACGACCCGAGCCTCGGCCCGCGCGCCGACGTCGAGCGCGCGAGCCTCGCCACCGCCGAAGCGCGCGTGCGTACCAACGTCTACGCTCTTCACGGCGACGTGAATGACGCCTTCTTTTCCGCCGCGCTCGCGGACGCGCGCGCCGGCGAGCTCGCCGCCGTCATCTCCAATCTCGAGTCGCAGCTTCGCGTGGCCCGCGCGCGCGTGCGCGAAGGAACCGCGCTGCCGAGCGAGGCGGCCACCATCGAAGCCGAGTTGTTGCGGCGTCGCCAGGATCGTGACGATCTGCTGGCGACGCGCCGCGCATCGCTCGCCGTGCTCGCCTCCCTCACCGGCCGCCCGATCTCGGCGAATGACACGCTCGCGCTTCCCGACCTCGCCGACGCCGTCGCCGCGTCGCGCGCGACGCTGCCACGCGCGCGCCCGGAGTACACCCAGTTCGCGCGCACGCGCGACCAGTTGGCCGCGCAGGAGCGCATCGTCACCGCGCAATCGCGGCCGCGCGTGTCCGCGTACGCACGCGTCGGGTATGGGAAACCGGGGCTCAACTTCCTCGCCACCGACTTCAACGGCTACTGGCTCGCCGGCGTGCAGGTGCAGTGGGCGCCGTGGACGTGGGGCAAAACGGACCGCGATCGCGAAGTGCTCGAGGTGCAGCAGCAGATTGTGGCCAGCGACGAGGAAGCGTTCACCGCCGCGACCCAGCGCGCCGTCGAGCGACAGCTCGCGGACATCGACCGCGTGGTTGCTTCTCTGCGCACCGATGACACGATCATCGCGCTGCGCGAGCGCATCGAACGGGAGACACAGCATCGCTACAGCGAGGCGGTCGTGACGGCCGCGGAGTACGTCGATCGCGTCAACGACGCGTTGGCGGCGCGCCTCACCCGCGTGAGCCACGAGGTCGAGCTCGCGCAGGCGCGCGCCCGCTATCTCACCACGATCGGCCTGGAGCTCCGCTAATGCGCACGCGTACACTCGTCGCCATCGCCGCCGCGCTCGTTATGCTCTCGGCCTGTCGGGACGGGAACCAGCCTGACGCCTACGGCAATTTCGAGACGACGGAGGTCGTCGTTTCCGCGGAGACGAGTGGGCAGCTCCTCTGGTTCAAGGCCGACGAGGGACAGCGGCTCGCCCACGGGGAGCTCGTCGGGGTGATCGACACGACGCAGCTCGCGCTACAGCAGCGCCAGCTCAGCGCCCAACGCTCGGCGGGGACGTCCCGCGTCTCGGAAGTCGGTCAGCAGCTCGACGCCCTGCGGGTGCAACAGGAGATCGCGGGCCGGAATTACGAACGTGTGAAACGCCTCTTCGCCGAGCAGGCCGCGACAGCTCAGCAGCTCGATCAAGCCGAGCGCGATTACCGGGTCCTGGGTGAACAGGTCCAGGGAGCCGAGGCGCAACAGCGGAGCGCCGGCGAGGACGTGAAGTCGACCAACGCGCACCTCGCGCAGATCAGCCAACAGCTCGCGAAGACACGCATAACGAGTCCGGTCGCCGGGACGGTGCTCGCGCGGTACACCGATCGCGGCGAGTTCGTTCAACCAGGACAGCCGTTGTACAAGATCGCGAATCTCGATTCGATGATCCTGCGGGCGTACGTGAACGAGACGCAGCTGGCGCGCGTCAAGCTCGGCGCGCCGGTGACCGTCTCGATCGACACCGGCAGCAAGGCGCGCCGCACGCTCGCCGGCACGGTGACCTGGGTGTCGCCCGAAGCCGAGTTCACACCGACGCCGATTCAAACGCGTGACGAGCGCAAGGACCTCGTGTACGCGGTGAAAGTGCGCGTGCCGAATCCCGGCGGCATCGTCAAGATTGGGATGCCGGCCGATGTCAGGTTTTGACTCATGAAACCGCGTCCCGTCTCCTCCGCGGTCAAGACAAACATCAACGCGACGTGAAATGACCTCGGCGGTCACCATCGAAGGGTTGTCGAAGCGCTTTGGATCCACGATCGCGCTCGAGAACATCGCGATCGACGTCGCGCCGGGCGAGCTCTTCGGTTTCATCGGTCCGGACGGGGCGGGGAAGACGACCCTCTTTCGCATTCTCGTAACCCTGATACTGCCGGACGCCGGCCGCGCGACGGTCCTGGGGCGCGATGTCACCACCGAGATCTGGGAGCTGCGCAGACGCGTCGGCTACATGCCGGGACGCTTCTCGCTGTACCCGGACCTCTCGGTCGAGGAGAACCTGCACTTCTTCGCGTCCGTCTTCGGGGCGTCGGTCGCGGAGCAATACGACTTGATCGCGCCGATCTACGACCAGCTCGCCCCCTTCAAGGAGCGACGGGCCGGCGCGCTCTCCGGCGGCATGAAGCAGAAGCTCGCCCTCTGCTGCGCGCTCGTCCATCGGCCGGGGATTCTGTTCCTCGACGAGCCGACCACCGGCGTCGACGCGGTATCGCGGCGCGAGTTCTGGGAGCTGCTCGATCGACTGAAGGCATCCGGCCTAACGATCATCGTCTCGACGCCGTACATGGACGAAGCCGATCGTTGCGGGCGCGTCGCTCTCATTCAGCGCGGCCGCATCCTCGGTGTCGATGCTCCGGCGCGCGTCGCGGCGTCGTTCGGCCGCCTGCTCTTCACCGTCCGTGCGGCAGAGCGCTACCCGCTCCTTCTAGCGGCGCGCGAGTACCCGAACGCGGCGACCGTCTTTCCATTCGGCGACGTGCTCCACTTCACGGACCGGCGCACCGATGTCGAGGCCGAGCGGATCGCGCGCGAGCTCACCGACTACCTTCGCGGCCGCGGCTTCGCGGACGTCGTCGTGAATGAAGCGCCGCCGACCATCGAGGATACCTTCATGGCTCGTATGGGCGAGCCCGAGGAGGCGGCGTGACGCCGGCGCCTAACGCCGCGGCCATCGAGGCGCACGAGCTCACCCGCCGCTTCGGCTCCTTCACCGCCGTCGACAAGATCTCCTTCGACGTCGCGGGCGGCGAGGTGTTCGGCTTCCTCGGCGCCAACGGCGCCGGCAAGACGACGGCGATCCGCATTCTCACGGGGCTCCTCTCGCCGACATCCGGCACGGCAAGGGTCGCGGGACACGACGTCTACACCGAGAGCGAAGCGATCAAGCGGCGCATCGGCTACATGAGCCAGAAGTTCTCACTGTACGAGGACCTCACCGTCTCCGAGAACATTCGACTCTACGGCGGCATCTACGATCTCTCGAGGGAGACGGTCCGCGAGCGCACGGCGCGCATGCTCATTCGCCTCGGCCTCGAGCACGCCGCCGGAACGCAGGTACGCGCGCTCCCGCTCGGCTGGCGGCAGAAGCTCGCGTTTTCCGTCGCCCTCCTGCACGAGCCGTCGATCGTGTTTCTCGACGAGCCGACGAGCGGCGTCGATCCGATCACGCGCCGGCAGTTCTGGGAGCTGATCTACGAAGCGGCCGCACGCGGCACGACGGTGTTCGTCACGACGCACTACATGGACGAGGCCGAGTACTGCGATCGGATCTCGATCATGGTGTCGGGCCGGATCGAAGCGTTAGGCACGCCGGCGGAGCTCAAGCGGAAGTTCGGCGTCGACACGATCGATGAGCTCTTCGTGCGTCTCGCGCGTGTCACCGTGGGCGCGGCCTGATGAGCGCGTTCACCGGGCTGTTGCGAAAGGAGGGGCTGCACATCCTCCGCGACCGGCGCACGCTCTTCGTCGTGATCTTCATGCCGATTCTCCAGGTCGTCCTCTTCGGCTACGCGATCCGCACCGACATCTCCGCGATTCGCCTCGCCATCGTCGACCCGTCGCCGGACGCATCCACGATCGAGCTTCGCAATCGCTTTGCCGCGACCGACGCGTTCCGGCTCGTTCGAGTCCTCCCGAGCGCAGGAACGCTGGATCGGCTCTTCGCGAGCGGGGCGATTCAGGAGGCCGTCGTCTTCGACAATGACTTCGCGAATCGGTTGGCGCGTGGTCTCCCGGCGCGGGTGCTCGTCGTCGCCGACGCCTCCGAGCCGAACAGCGGCAGCGCGATGCAGAGTTACGCGCTGGCCGTGATTCAAGGATACGAACGCGACCTCGCGACGCGCGGCGGGGGTGTCCGCATCCTCTCCGAGGCGCGGATGCGCTTCAATCCGACGCGCGCCAGCTCGAACCTCTTCATCCCCGGACTCATCGCCTTCGTCCTCACGATCATTTCAGCGCTGATGACGGCGATCTCGCTGACGCGCGAGAAAGAGACCGGCACGATGGAGATCCTGCTCGTCTCGCCCCTCAAACCGATCGAGATCATCACCGGCAAGGTGCTCTCGTACGTGGTCATCGGGTTCGTGAGCGTCCTGCTCGTCGTCGCCGAGGCGCGGCTCATCTTCTCGGTGCCGCTGCGCGGAAGCCTGCTGCTCCTCCTCGCCGAGGGGCTGCTGTATACGCTGACGTCGTTGTCGTTAGGCATTCTGATCTCGTCGCGCACGTCGTCGCAGCGCGTCGCGATGATCGGCGCGCTCGCCGGCACGATGCTCCCGACGATCCTGCTCTCCGGCTTCATCTTCCCGATCGAGAGCATGCCCTGGCCGCTGCGCGCGGTCGCGAACATCGTCCCGGCGAAATGGTTCGTGATCATCGCGCGTGGGGTGATGCTCAAGGGCGTCGGCCTCGAGTACCTCTGGCACGAGACGCTGATCCTGCTCGGGATGACGATCGTTCTCGTCGCGGCGGCGACACGCTCCTTCCGTATTCGGCTCGCCTGATGCGACGCATCCTGATTCTCGCCTGGACCGAGGTGCTGCACGTCGTGCGCGACCGGGCGACGCTCGCGCAGGCGCTGCTCATTCCCTTCGTGCAACTGCTCGTCCTCGCCAACGCCGCCACGTTCGAGATCCGGAATACGCCGCTCTACGTCGTCGATCTGGATCACACGAGCATGTCGCGTGGGCTGGTAACGCGTTTCGCCGCCTCGGGTAACTTCGGCATCGCCGGCTCATCGCCGAGCCCCGAGCTCGCGAACGAGCGGCTCCTGTCGGGCGAGGTGACGATGGTGCTGACGATACCACGCGACTTCGAGCGCGACCTGGTCCGCAATCACGTGGCGACGGTGCAGCTCGTGGTGAACGCCGAGAAGGGCATGGCGGCGGGGATCGTCCAGTTCTACGCGTCGCGCATCCTGACCCGTTATGCGGCGCAGGTCGAGCCGCAGATCGGCCTCGGCGCGGTGCCGGCTGTCGGCGGCGAGGCGACGCCGCGGCGGGGAGCGCCCCAGCTCGATGTGCGCACGCGGGCCTGGTACAACCCCACCCTCGATTATCGCCACTACATGGTGCCGGGCATCCTCGTCGCGCTGGTGACGCTGATCGGAACCCTCCTCACGGCGCAGAACATCGCGCGCGAAAAGGAGCTCGGCACGCTCGAGCAGCTCAACGTCACGCCGATCACGCGCGCGCAGTTCATCGCCGGGAAGCTGATCCCGTTCTGGGTGCTCGGGATGTTCGAGCTGGCGGGCGGGCTCGTGCTCGGCCGGTTCGTGTTCGGAGTGCCGGTGCAGGGGAGTGTCGTGCTGCTCTTCTCCGTCTCTGCTATCTATCTCGTTGCCGCGTTAGGCATCGGGCTCTGGATCTCGACCGTCGTCGAGACGCAGCAGCAGGCGATGTTCGTGACGTTCTTCATCATGATGATCTATCTGTTGATGAGCGGCCTCTTCACGCCGATCGACAGCATGCCGCGCTGGGTGCAGATCGTCGCCGAGCTGAACCCGGTGCGGCATTTCGTCGAGATCTCACGCGCGGTGCTCGTCAAAGGCGCGACGCTGCGGGAGATCCAGCGGCCGTTCATCATTCTCGTCGTCTTCGCGGTGACGGTGTTTGGGTTGGCCGTTAGGCAATATTCGAAACGCGCGACATGACCGAAAAGCTCGACGCTTTCGAATGGTCGACCGAATTCACTTTGAACCCGTGTACGTCACCCTCCATACGCGACCAGCCTTGTCGTCGGTGATGTAGAGCGCCCCGTCCGGCCCTTGCGCGAGGCCTGTCGGCCGGTGCTTTGCCGCGTCGGGTTGCAGGACGCCGCCGGCGAATCCATTCGCGAACGACTCGTACGCACCCGACGCCGTGCCTGACGAGAGCGGCTGGAAGACCACCTGATATCCCCCCTGCGGCCCCGGAGCGCGATTCCAGGATCCGTGGAAGGCGATGAACGCGCCGGCGCGATAGCGGGCGGGGAACTGCGTGCCCGTGTAGAAGAGCAAGCCATCCGGCGCCCAATGGGCGGGGAAAAACGCCGCCGGCGGATGCTTCTCGCGGCAATCGCTCACGAGCTTGCCGCCGTCGCCGCCGTATTCGGGCGCCAGCACGAGCTTCTGCTGATCGCCGTCGAAGTAGCAGCGTGGCCACCCGTAGTCCGCGCCCTGCTCGATGGACAGCAGCTCCTCGGCAGGGAGATTCTGACCCTGCTCGCTGTCATAGAGCTTCGGCCAGTTCTCGGAGAGTTGGTCGCGCCCATGCTGCGTCGACCAGAGCTTTCCGTCAGCGTCGAGCGCGATGCCGACGGCGTTGCGAATGCCGGTCGCATAGCGATTGTCGGGCGAGAACGACTGATTGGTCTTGCCCGCGTCGTACGCCCAGATACCGGCGCGCGTGCGCAGCTCGGTGCACGGCGTGTGGCCCGGCGAGTTCGGCACACGATTCACGAACTGGCATGAATTCGACGCCGAGCCGACGTCGATGTACATCCTGCCTGACGAGTCGATGACGAACGGGTGCATCGGATGGTCGCCCGTCACCGGAAGTCCCTTGACGATGGTCACCGGCGCGGTCGCCGGCGCTCCGCCTCCGGCGGGCAGCGTGTAGCGAACGATCGTGCCGGCTTCTTCGGCGTAGAGCGAGTCGCCGTGGAGCGCGATGCCGGTGCCGCCGTGACCGCCGCTGTCCGCCTTCGCGCCGAACCGCGCGATCACATCGGCGCGCCCGTCGTGAGACGTGTCGCGCAGCATGACGAGGTAGCCCCCCGCGGGACCCTTGTCGCCGCCGTAGTAGGGCCCGCTCCACGTATTCACGTACACGTCGCCGTTAGGCGCGACGGCGATGTGGCGCGCGTGGCCGATGCTGTCCGCGAACACCGTCGCGCAAAAGCCCTGTGGCAGGGTGAGGCCACCA
This sequence comes from Gemmatimonadaceae bacterium, assembly GCA_036557635.1. GTDB lineage: Bacteria > Gemmatimonadota > Gemmatimonadetes > Gemmatimonadales > Gemmatimonadaceae > AG2. The sequence goes on along the minus strand of DATBHD010000255.1, from coordinate 1,163 downwards.
TTGTCGGCGCAGGCGCTCTGGCTGGAGCTCTGCGCTGGGCCTCGCCCACTATCGTTCGGCGAAGGTCGATGCTCGCGTCCGCACGCCGTCATCGCGCTGATCGCGGCGAAGGCAACGATTGCTCGGCTCTGTCTCATGGGAGTTGGGAAATGTGATTGGAGTCGCTCCGTCGCGGTGCAATATCGCAGGGAAGGGCACTTGCCGCTTGACGCCGCAATCCGAAGATTTCTCGGTCCCTGTGCTCGATTGAACCCCTTCCTCCTCCAACGATCGTGCCATCCATAAGTCGATATTCGGGCGTCGCCCTCGCGTTTGTGATTGCGGCATGCGCCGGCGACAAGGGCAGCGCGAACACCTCCGCCGGCGCCTCTGCGCCGGCCGCATTCACCGACACCACCGCAACCGCGGCCGCGGTCACCGCGGCGGCTCGAGCGATCGATACGGCGTCGCTGCTGCAGCACATCAAAGACCTCTCGGCCGACTCGATGGAAGGGCGCGCCCCCGGAACGCCTGGCGAGGAGAAGGCAGTCGCGTACCTCACGCAGCAGTTCCAGAAAATGGGGCTCGAGCCCGGGAACCCCGACGGCACGTACATCCAGAACGTCGACCTCATCGGCTACACGGCGCATCCCACGGCGTCGTTCACGGCACGCGGCAAGACCGTGCAGTTGCGCTATCCCGACGACTACATCGCCAATTCGAGGCACAACCGCGACTCGACGAAGATCGAAGGCTCCGGCGTCGTCTTCGTGGGCTACGGCGTCGTCGCGCCGGAGTACGGCTGGGACGACTACAAGGGCGTCGACGTCAAGGGCAAGACGATGCTGATGCTCGTCAACGACCCCGCCGTCCCGGCGCCTAACGCCGCGCCTCGCGACACCGCCGCGCTCGACACGGCGATGTTCAAGGGGAAGGCGATGACGTATTACGGCCGGTGGACCTACAAGTACGAGATCGCATCGGAGAAGGGCGCCGCGGCGGCGATTATCATTCACGAAACTGGCCCCGCGGGCTATCCCTACGACGTCGTTCGATCCAGCAACTCCGCCGAGCAGTTCGACGTGCCATCGGCCGACGCGGAGAAGCGCGTGCCCGTGGAAGGCTGGATCCGCCTCGAGAAGGCCAGGGAGCTCGTGCGCGACGCGGGACTCGACTTCGATTCG
>DATBHD010000254.1:0-10276 GCA_036557635.1 Gemmatimonadaceae bacterium | reverse complement strand
ACGATGCCGTCGTCATGCACGAGGAGCTCGATGAGCGAGGGATCCTTCACTGCCCTCTCGTAGATCGAGGCCGTGTACATCGGACACCGTTGAAGGACACGAACGAAGGAGAACCCTTTGTGGTGGTAGGCCGCTCTCAGCGTCGCGTACAGGTGCGACGGGATCCATTCCGCCGTCTGCGCGACGAAGCTGACGTTGCTCGTGCCTAACGTCGTCGACAGGGGATTGAGCGGCGCGAGGTAGCTGCCGTTGGGTTGCGTGTTGGTCTTGAGTCCGCGCGGCGTCGTCGGCGATGTCTGTTTCTTCGTTAGGCCGTAGATGCTGTTGTCGAGCAGCATCGCGACCATCTGCACGTTGTAGCGAATGGCGTGCACCCAATGCGCCGCGCCGATCGAGCAGCAGTCACCGTCGCCCATGACGACGAACACCGTGAGATCGGGCCGATGCAGCCTCACACCCGTCGCGACGGGAAGCGCGCGCCCGTGAATGCCGTGAAAGCCGTAGGTCTTCAGATAGTGCGGAAAGCGACTCGAGCAGCCGATGCCGGACACGAACACCGTCTGCTCCGGTTTGAGTTGCTCGGCGACGAGTAGCTTCTCGACCGCGGTGAGCACCGAGTGGTCGCCACACCCCGGACACCAGCGCGCGGTCGGACCCTCGTAGTCGCCGAGCTCGAGGGTGCGCTCGTCGTCCGGGTCAATTCCGCAGCGCCCGTCCAGGCAGGGAAGCTCCATCATGCCACACCTCGCTTGATCGCCGCGTGTATCGCTCCGGGGCGCAGCGGCTCGCCGGGCACGCGCGTCCAGCAATCCACGTCCACGAGCGTGTGCGCGCGCAGAAGGAAGGCGAGCTGCCCGCGCCGCCGGTTCTCGTTCGTGATGAATGGATCGGCGACGTCATCGCTGTAGTTGATTTCGACCGTCATCACCTTCCGGAAGCGACGGAAGATCTCCCCGAGGCCGGGCTCGAGCGGAGAAAGAAAGGACAGATGCAGTGACGAAACCGAGAGACCTTCGGCACGCGCCCGCGCGACGGCCTCCTCGATCGCGCCCTTGGTGCTCCCCCATCCGACGACGAGCAAGTCACCGCCGTGCTCGTCCCCATTGATCTTTGGCGCGATGAGCATTTGCTGAAGCACGGCGAGCTTGCGGCTGCGCATCGTCGAGCCGCGTTGGTGAACACCGGCGCTGTACGCCACCTTGCTGTTCTCGTCGTGCGCGAGCCCGGTGACGGTGAACATCCCACCTGGCTGCCCGGGCACGACGCGCGTCGAGAGTCCAGATCGCGGATCCCACTCGTAAGGCCGCTGCCCCTTCGGCACGGGCGTGAGCTCCGGCTCGGGCGCGATCCACTCCTCGAGCGGCTTCGGGCGCGCGAAGGGTTGAACGCCCGTCGCCAGATTGGCATCGCTCAACACGATGACCACCGTGCGGAACGTCTCGGCGAGACGTCGCGCGGTGATCATCGCGTGGAAGCATTCTTCGATCGTCGCCGGCGCGATGACGATGCGTGGGGCGTCACCCGGTTGCGCGAACAGCGCGGCGAGGAGATCGGACTGCTCGACTTTCGTTGGGAGGCCAGTGCTTGGTCCGCCACGCTGCACGTCGATGACGACGAGCGGCGTCTCCGTCATGATCGCGAGGCCGATGAACTCCGTTTTCAGCGCGAGCCCCGGCCCCGACGTGACGGTGAACGCCACCTTGCCGGAGTATGACGCGCCGATCGCGACACCCGCCGCGGCGATCTCGTCTTCCGCCTGGTGGAGCACTCCACCAAAGCGCTCGAAGACCTCCGCCAGATAGTGCGAGACCGATGTCGCCGGCGTGATCGGGTACATCGCGCACAGCTCCATACCGGATGCGATTGCGCCCATCGCGAGTGCCTCGTTGCCATTCATCACGACCAGCGACTGCTCGGTGGCCCGTGTCGGAACTTCGATGCGGAAGTCGAGATGCTCCTCGGCCCACGCGTAGCCCAGGCGCATGAGCGCGACGTTTCGCCGGAAGATCTCTTCGCTCTTCTTGCGGAAGGTGTAGGCGATCTGCTCCTCGATCCGCTCGACGCCGCGGCTGTAGATGCTCGCGAGCAGCCCGAGCGCGAACATGTTCTTGCCCTTGCGCGGATTCTCGTCGATCGTTAGGCACTGCTCTTCCATCGGCACGCGAATGACGCGGTAATGCTTCGACGAGAGCTCGCTGATCGCGCGCGTCCACGCGGCCTGAATGTCCGGGTTCGCGTGCGTCGCCCACAGATCCTCGAGCAGGATGATCGCATCGTCCGCGAGCGCGCCCAGCCGATGCCGGGAGAGCAGCACTTGCTCATTGAAGGCAACGACGAGATTCGTCTCGTCGCCCCAATTGGTGACCGGGCCGCTCCCGATGCGGATGCGATTGCCGCTCGCGCCTTCCGGCGTCCGCGGTGGCGGCTGGATCTCGGCGGGGATGATCTCGACCGTCCAGATCCCATTCCCCATCTTGGCGGAGACGGCGGCGAAGGTCTGACCACACTTCTGCGCGCCCTCACCGGAATCCGACACGATCTCGATGACGTGCTCCGCTACTCGGATTACCTGCGGCGGGACGGGCGCCTGCGCCGGCGCAACGGCGTCGGTCGGCTGGACAGAAGCAGACATGCAATCGGCTCCGTGGAAAGCAACGATTGCATGTGACGTTAGATGCGTTCCAACGCGCAGTCAGTCCGGCGATGGGGAGAGCCTCGTAGGGGAACGCCGGACAGCAGTCCGGGTTCCGGTGGATGCGGCGCAGCTCCACGCCGCCGCGATGACGCCACCAGCGCCGCAACGGCGCGGAGACTCGCCCCCCTTGCCCGCAGACCGGAATGATCGCGATCGCGCGGGATGACACTCTCGCCAGGCACGCTTCCGAGTGTCAGTTTCATTTCATGTCTTCGGGGCCATCCCTCCTCGGGCGCGCCGTGGCGGCGGTGCTGCTCATGATCGGCTTCTACCTGCTGGCGCTGGCGATCGTCGGTGTTCTTGTCGCGATTCCCGTCGCCGAGATCAGGTATGGCGAACGCCTCGACATCAGGCTGGCCGGCTTTTGTCTCGTTGGCGCCTTCGCGATCCTGCGCGGCATCGTCCCTCGGCGCGATCGCTTCGATGCGCCGGGACCGGCGCTGACCGCAACGGAGCAGCCGCGGCTCTTCGCGACGCTCGAGGCGCTTGCGCGCGCAACGGCGCAATCGATGCCCACGGACGTGTACCTCGTGCCCGACGTCAACGCGTTCGTGACGAAGCGGGGCGGGATCATGGGCTTTGGCAGTCGCCGCGTGATGGGTCTCGGGTTGCCGCTGTTACAGAGGCTCTCCGTCGACGAGGTGCGCGCCGTGATCGCCCATGAGTTCGGTCACTATCATGGCGGAGACACCGCGCTTGGCCCGTGGGTCTACACCACGCGCGCGGCGATCGGGCGCACGCTGCAGTCGCTCTCTCGGCACAGCGCGACGCTGATGAAGCCGTTCTCACTGTACGGGATGGGTTTCCTGCGAATCACGCACGCCATCTCGAGACGCCAGGAGTACGCCGCCGACGCGCTTGCGGCGCGCATCGTCGGCGCGGCGCCGCTCGCCACGGGGCTCAAGAGCATTCACGGCGTCGCGGCGGCGTTCGCGCCGTATTGGATGTCGGAAGTGGCGCCGGTGCTCGAGCATGGTTATCGCCCGCCGATCGGAGCAGGCTTCTCGCAGTTCCTCGCGCGTCCCGCGATCGCGTCACAGGTGGACGCCGCGATCGCGCATGAGCTGGAGAGCGGCAAGGTCGATCCGTACGACACGCACCCGCCGCTCCGCGAGCGCATCGCCGCCCTCGGAGAAGAGGCCGCGGCCGCGAAGCCAAACGATGGGCCGCGCGCGATAACGCTGCTCGAGAACGAAGATGCGGCCGAGGCACAGCTCCTGAGCTTTCTTCTCAGAAGGAAGCGGGGCACACCACTCCAATCGATCCAGTGGAGCGACGCAGGCCCTCGCGTGTGGGCGACGATCTGGCGCAACAAGGCGCGCGTCGCGAGCGATCGGCTGCGCGGCCTAACGCCGGCACAGCTTCCCGCGCTCGCGTCGGATCTCGCCGGCGCCGCGGTTCGTTTTGGATTCTCACCCGATCGTCAGATAGCGGACGCGCGCGGTGGCAGCGCCAACGCGCTCGAGCTGCTCTGCTGCGCGGTCGCCGTTCTGCTCCTCGATCGCGGATGGTCGGTGAGCGCGCTCCCCGGGGAGACGCCGACGTTCACGCGCGAGGGTCGATCGCTCACACCCTTCTCCGATCTCGGGCGCATCGCGCAGGGCAAGCTCGCCGCTTCGGATTGGGAAGCGACCTGGCGGGACATCGGACTATTGAACGAGGACCTCGGCGCGCTCCCGATGCGTGACGCGCAGTCCCGCGTGATGCAGTTGACCACTCCGGCGAACGCGCCAGCACCCAAGAGGCACTTTCGTTAGGCAACGGCGACTGGCGTGCCAGGCAGCAGAGACCGTCTCGAGTCGAGCACCGCATGGGCCCAACGGCCAATAGTCAATTGGTCTGCGGTACTGATCGGGCTCACCTTATCGCCCTGGAGGGGAAGGGCCGAATGCCTACGATCACCGCGAAGGATGGCGCCCGGATCGGATTTCATAGTGGCGTCGAGTGCGATCCGGCGAACTCCGCCCGACTTGATGCCTGAGTTTCCACGACTCAACTGGCACACGAACGGGCACAACACGATGCTGTTCTCGGGTGACCCGCCACCATGACCTCCGAAGCATACGGAGAGAGAAGGACCTCACGCTTATCAGACGATTCAGTAGGGCATGGGAAAACCGACGAGATGTCGTTTTCCACTCTGACAGCTCGCGCGATCTGCCGGCTTTTCCCTCCCCTTATTGTCGCCATTTGCCGACACGAACGGACACCACAACGGACACCGGCTCGGCGTTTATGGACTGTTTAGCAACTGCTCACCCTCACCCCATCTTCAACCCCGGACTGACATAAAGATCGGAACAGCTTTGTGGGTCACGTCAAGCCGACCCAACGCCGCCGCGTTCCAAATGGGGCGAGTGGGAACGCAAGCAGATACAGGCGCAGCGAACGCGAATCGCCGAAACTGCCGAAATGCTGAAGCAAGCCTTCAGAGGCAGAACAATGCCGCTCGAAGTCGCCTCGTTCGTTGAGGAATGCGAGAAGCATCTCGGAAACTCGCCCTAACGAAAGGGCCAGCCTAACCGCGCACTTCGCGCCAGGCATCTGATCACTGCCAGCGAGCGGCCTTGCCGGTGTGCTGCTCGGCTTGCAGCCTATTAAGGAGTCATTAATGAGCGAGCACGTTCGAATACCGATTCAGATCGACTTGGAGTACTATCGCCAACCCAGCACTCACGTCAACGTCGTGGACACTTGGCTGGTCGATCCGAAATACACCGACGAACTGCAACTCGCTGTTTACGCCGACGACGATACATTCGGCGTCCCAGATGCAATCAAGCAATTGGGACGGTTGCAGGTCGAACTTGGCGGTAGTCCTCGTGCGCTTCAGGAACTGGGTCGCTTTCTGATCGCGATGGCGCGCATGGAGACGAACGATCCCAACGTTCACGACCACTTGGAAGATGTGCGGTATGGAGCTAACGAAACCGCCCATCTTGTTGTCCGCCGACTCGATTCGTCGGGCTGATGGCTTGGGCGACACGCACCGGCTTCCTCGAACTGCGCGCTGCGCGGTGCTCGCGCAAACCATCTGATGTCCGCAGCAACTACCGAGACCAAGGCTGCTAGCTGCGCGCTCACTACTACAACTACTTCTTCTTTCTCTCCGTTCGTGGGGGGAGTTGTTGAAGTAGTCGGATGGTTTTGCGCTTCACCAGAAGAGAGCCAGCGATAGTGCACATGGCTTTTCGGCAAAGCCCTAAGTCACCGTCGATTCCTAAACAGGAGAAAAATGTACGCCCCCAAGCCGCATCCCGCAGATACGCTAAATGCGACAGTAATACTGAACGCTAGCCACTCTTTCGTCTTAAGTATGGTCGGCAGTAGGACCAGTGCCGTGGCAGCGCCGACGGAAAGTCCCCATGGTAGGAAGTAGTAAACGCCTCCGCGCTTTCTGAGCTGCCGCAAGCCCCAAAAGATCACGCCTGCGACGCACCCGATAGTTGCGGCGAAAACCGTGGTAGCCAACGGCCTCGTGTCGGGAAACGGTACTGCACTGTCGTGTGCTTCGCGCAGAGCGCCAAAGTATCCGAAGAAGGCGCCCATTGCCCCACCTATCGCGCCCCGAACTGCGTAGTGCGCCGCGGCAGACCGATAGGAAGCCCATCTTGGTGTTTTCATCTAAGACGAAAGGGCGCGGTGAGACGAATGAGTGACTGACACCCACCAGACGCCTAACGCGGCGTCCTCTTGCTCAAATCTGGCATCTCCCCAACGAAGCTGGCTTCGCGCAGCTGCCGCGCTAGTAGCTCCGCATCGAGCACTCGTGGCTCCTGCTTCTTGAACGTGTAGGAGCGCTTGACGCCAGCGCCATTCACAAAGACTAGCGCTCCTGCCGCTTCGTCGCAGTGGGCGTGTCTTGCAAGCTGGGCGATCTTGGCACGCTCCATCGTCCGTCGGAGCGGAGCTAGTAGAGAGTGTACACGGTCATTTTCGACGCTCGCAGTGCTGGTCTGCCGGGATGGTGGTCCATCCCGATAGGCGTCGTGTTCATCGTGATTCTCTACGCAATCGCGAATCACGTGCGCCGAACCCGCGCGCTCCTGCGCTCTCGCGGTCTTTGCGCAATGCAGTGCTTATCCTCGCCTGCGTGATCGTCGCGCTTGACGCTCTGTTCTCCGTCGGAAAGACACTGCGCGTGCGCTATCGGCTCAATCGCGGCGATTGCGTCTTGGTTGAAGGCGTCGTGAGCGACTTCGTCCCTGGTGGCCCTGCCGGTCATGGCGATGAGTTGTGGCGCGCGCGGAGCGGCGATCAAGATCACTGGTATCATTACAGCGCCTCAGTAAGTCGCGCCGCGCGAGCTTGCCGACGAGCTGGTTCGGAAGATTCGGCCCACCTGGAGAACCGGCGGTTGACGCGCGAGCCGTGTTCAGTTGTGGGGCAGGAGTGCACCTTCTCCGCACTCACCGAGAGACTTTGATGCGCGCGCCTGGGTCAGCACTCTCAACGACGGCTTCGATCCTTTCGTGCGACCAGCTTTTCGAGCAGCGGAGCCTGCCCGCAACGAGTTACGATGAAGAGCATCACCGAATTGCGCACGGAGAGCGGAGATCATGCGTCACTGTGCTGTGATATGCCTTGGACAGTGCTTAGAGTTACTGATTAGCAGTACCTGGAACTGATCAACGAAGGTTTTGCCTGGACATAGATCGCTCCGGAAAAGGAGACAATCATGTTTCGCTCGTCTTTGCTTCTCCTGTCACTGCCCTCTGCTGTAACGTTCGCTCAGAGGCCGAAGCAAGTCGTCGATCTGAGCAGCGAGGGCGTTTTCCAGATCGTAAACACAACCGATCTGCGCGCGCGAGAGATCAATGCGCCGATCCACGTCGTGATCTCCTCGCCGAATCGGGCGGCATTTCGGTTCTCGCTTCCATTAAGCGATTCAGTACGGGCTCCGGTGATCGCCAAGGGTGTCGTCGACCTCAACGCCGACGTGGAGCGGGAAGTTGACGTCACGTCCGCGGATACGCTGAATCTCGTTCACGTCGAGGCGACCCAGAATGGACGAGTGATCGCGAGCGCCGAGGCACCTTATGTAGTGGTGCGTCGCGAGGGAAACGGCGTGGTGATCGAATCGAGAAGCCAGTTGCCGCCGTCAGTCACGCCTGCAACGCGAAAGCCGAAGTGAGCGCGTGAATTTTGAGCTGCTGCCTTTGCGCCCGCGATGATTCGGTTGACGAGACGCTAACGAGCGCGCAATCGACGCCCCTAGCCCATCCCTCCGGCTAAGGAGCAAACACCATCCGGCGCTACGCTGCGCGCTCGCCTCTCACGCCGAGAAGCATGAATCCGTTCCGATACGCTGCCCGATCGCTCGCCCGTTCCCGCGGCTTCGCCGTCGCAACAACGGGCACGATTGCGCTGGCAGTTGCCGCTGGCTGCGCAGTGTTTGGTCTCGTGGACGCGGTGCTGCTCCGCCCACTCCCGTATCCGCACAGCGATCGGTTGGTCGGACTCTGGCACACCATGCCAGGCGTCAGCATTCCGATCGCGAAGCAGGCTCCAGGAACGTACGTCCTTTATCGCGAGGCGGCGAAGTCGTTCGAGGACATGGGCGTCTACATCGCGCTCGCGGCGACACTCACGTATCCTGATCGCGATCTTCCGCCGGAGCGTATCCGCCTGAGCTGGATGACAGCCTCGGTCTTCTCCGTGCTCGGGGCCAAGCCGCTGCTCGGTCGCCTTTTCGCCGACAGCGAAGCACATGGTGGCACACCGGGAGTTGTCCTGATCAGCGAAAGATTCTGGCGCAGGCGCTTTGGCGGCGACCTTCGTGTCGTCGGCCGAACGCTCGACGTCGATGGCGTCCCGGCGCAGATCATCGGCGTGATGCCGCAGTCGTTCGCCTTTCCCGAAGCGACGACGCCGGTCTGGGCACCAGAGCCCGACATGTCGAATGTTCCGTCCGTCGGCGGTTTTGCGTTCACCGGCATCGCCCGCTTGCGGCCTGGCGCGACGACGGAATCCGCGCAGCGCGAGCTCGCGCAGATTCTCCCGCGCCTCGCCGAGCGCTTCCCACAAATGCGTCCCGACCTGTCGACGGAGGTCGGCGTTAGGCAGACGAGACTAGCACCGATCGTACATCGCTTGAGGGATGACGTGATCGCCGGCTCCGATCGTGTGCTGTGGCTCGTCGCCGCGACAGTTGGGTTGCTGTGCCTCGTCGCGTTCAGCAACATTGCATCGCTCTCGCTTGTCCGAGTCGAGGCCCGACGTCGCGAGTTCGCCGTCCGTTCCGCGCTCGGTGCTTCGGCTTGGAGCGCATGGCAAGACCTCATGGCCGAGGCGATCATCGTTGCCGCGTTAGGCGGTGCGATTGGCTTCGCCATCGCTTCGCTCGCCTTACGAGTTCTCGTCCTCGTCGCACCGCTCGGCCTACCACGACTCAACGAAGTACAGGTCGACACCACCGTGGTACTCTGCGCGCTGGCGCTCACTGCGCTCTTTGCACTCGTGAGCGCCTCCATCGGTGCATGGCGCATTCGTGGAGGCGATGCCATGCGAGTGTTGCGCGCCGGCGACCGAGCGGGAACGGCGGGGCGAGCTGCACAACGCATGCGAGCCGGATTCGTCGCCGTCGAGGTTGCACTGTCACTTGTCCTCCTCGCTAGCTCCGCCGTGCTGGGTCGGAGCCTGATACGATTGCGCGCGGTGCAGCCGGGATTCGATCCGACGAACACCTTTACCTTCTGGACATTCCTCCCCGGAGCCAAATACGAAGGCGTGACCGATGCCGCGCGCTTTTATCGCGAGGCGATCGATCGCTTTCGGCATCTCCCAGGGGTCATCGCCGTTGGTGCCACTGCCAAGCTGCCGCTCGTCATCGAGGGATATCCATATAGACAGCTCATCTGGGCCGACGATGGCTCGGACAGCAAGGTCCTGCCGCCGGTATTCCAGGCCACGTCCACATCAGCCAGTTACTTCGCCGCAATGCGTATCCCGCTCATCGCGGGACGAACGTATGACGATGCCAGCGTTCGCCGCGGCGCGTTCGAGGCGGTGGCGAGCCGTGCGTTGGTCGAGCACTTCTGGCACGACCCAACGGGGCGGATCGGGGTGGGCAAGCGCGTTCGCCCCAGCGCGGACGGACCGTGGTTCACTATCGTCGGCGTCGTCGGCGACGTTCGAGATTCAACGCTTACTCAACCAGCGGTCGCCGAGGTGTACTTCCCGGAGGAGCCGACGTCGGAGTCACCGGCTCCCGGGACGATCACGACGGGACGCGACATGGCCTTCGTCGTCCGCACTCGCGCACCGATGCCAGGATTGCCGGCGCGTCTTCGACAGGAGTTGCGCGCATTCGATCCGAGTCTGCCATTTTACCGTCCCGCGGCGATGGAGCAGATCGTTACCGACGCCCGCGCTGGAACGACGTTCGCGCTGACACTGCTCGCAGTCGGCGCCACCGTCACGCTGTTCCTTGGTATCATAGGTCTCTACGGCGTGATCGCGTACGTGGTGAGCCTCCGATCGCGCGAAATCAGCATTCGCATCGCGCTCGGCCTCGTTCCGGCCGCAGCGGCGCGGATGATCCTGCGCCAAGGTGAAGCAATCATCGGTGCCGGCGCGGCT
>DATBHD010000253.1:0-13211 GCA_036557635.1 Gemmatimonadaceae bacterium | reverse complement strand
CCTCGCTTCGCTCGGGATGACAATCCCGTCCGCGCTAGCCTCCCACTTGCGACAGCGCGCGCAGCCCTCCGACACGCAACTGCAGCAGCGCGTGCTCTTTCGGCTTCTCGGCGAGCGCGCGACGGAAATACGGCTCGAGCGTTTCTCCTGAGCGGAGAGGCGTGCGGAGATCGACTTCGTGATCGCCGAACAGGCACGTGCGCAAGCGACCGTCGGCGGTGAGGCGCACGCGATTGCACGAGCCGCAATACGTGTGCGTCATCGGCGTGATCACGCCAATCGAGCCGGGCGCACCGGCAAAATGGTAGTACGCCGCGGGGCCATTGCCGCGTGGCGGTCCACCACCCGCCTCGAGTGCTCCCAGCACCGTCGCGCGCTCGAGCACTTCATCGCTCGGCACGATGTGCTCGGCGGTGAGCTCGCGCAGACCGCCAACCGGCATCAGCTCGATGAACCGCACGTGCCACGGATGCTCGAGCGTAAGGCGCGCAAAATCGACGATCTCGTCATCGTTGATTCCGCGCATCACGACCATGTTCAACTTGATCGGCCCGATACCCACGGCTTCCGCGGCGCTCGCGGCGGCGAGTGGATCGAAGCCAAGGTCGCGACGCGCGATCGCGGCGATGCGATCGGGGCGCAGGCTGTCCGCGCTGATGTTCACCCGGTCCAGCCCCGCACTTCGCATTGGCGACGCGAGCTCCGGCAACCGCACGCCGTTCGTCGAGAGCGCGATGTCTTCCACTTCGGGAATCGCGCGCAACATCTCGATCAGCTGTGGCAGCGCGGGGCGGATCGTCGGCTCCCCGCCCGTGATTCGGAGACGACGCAGGCCGAGTGGCGCGAGCTGCGCGACGACACGCGTGATCTCCTCGTAGCTGAGGATATCGCTCTTCGGCAGCCAGGCGAGGCCCTCGACCGGCATGCAATAGAGGCAGCGAAAATTGCAGCGATCGGTGACGGAGATTCGAAGATACTCAATGCTCCGGCCGAATTGATCGCGCAGCGCGACGCTCACCGTCCGCCTCCCTCGCCCGCGTCGACGAAATCGTTCGCGTCGCGGCTCGTGGGCCGAACCCACTCGCGGGTTCCGTCCACGTAGTGCTCACGCTTCCAGATCGGGACGCGCTGCTTGAGCTCCTCGATCACGTATCGCGCGGCCTCGAAGGCGCGCGAGCGATGCGGATGCGCGACCGCGACCGCGACGCTGCACTCGCCGACTTCGAGCTCTCCGAGACGGTGCTCCACCGCGACGTCATTGCTGTCGGCAAGCGCCGCCGCCTCTTCGACGATCGTCGACAACACTCGCGCCGCCATCGAGCGATACGCCGTGTATTCGATGCCGGTGACGTCGCGTCCGTCATTCACTTCGCGCACCGTGCCGAGGAACAGCACCACAGCGCCGTTTGCACCGCGACTGACGCGCTCGATGATCGAACTGGAATCGATCGGTCGTTCGACAATCGCCGAGTACACCTCAGCCTCCCGAGACCGGCGGAATGAGAGCGACCTCGTCACCGGCGCGCAGCTCGCGATCGCGTGAGGCATACTGCTCGTTCACCGCGACCACTGGAGCCGCTGGCAACCGCGTGGCGTCGCCCAACTTCCGAACGTGTTCGATGATGTCTTTCACGGTCGCTCCGGACTCGACGTCGATCTCGATTTGAGATCGTCCGACGGCATCGGCGTACGAGGCGAACAGAAGTACCGTGACTGTCATTCCGCTACATCCTATGTCCAGAGCACATGACTGGAAAGCACCGAAACAAAAAGCCCGGCGCAAGCGCCGGGCTCAAATCGAAGTCGCACAACTCACTGCGCCATTTCCTCTGCTTCGTCCTCGATGTCTCCTTCCTCCACCCCGGCCACCATCGCGCGAAGCTCCTTCGATGGCTTGAACACCGGGACGGGACGTGCCGAAACCTCAACGGGCGAGCCCGTGCGCGGATTCCGCGCCATCCGTGTTTTTCGGTGGCGAATCTTGAATGTGCCGAATCCTCGGACCTCGATGTTCTTCTGGTTCTGCAGCGCCTCTTTGATCGCCTCGAGAAATGCATCGACGACGCGCGCGCAGTCCTTCTTCGAAATCATCGGACCCGCGGTCCGGGAGATCTGTTCCGTGACTCTCTCGACCAGGTCTGCTTTGGTCATGAATGTGCCTCGTGTGAGCGCGCCGTTCAGCCGTGAACGCTTGCCGAACTTACCGCCGTTAACTCTTGTGTGTCAAGAGTTTGTACCACTTCCAGCCGTCAGCTTTCTGACCACGTCGAGAAATTGATTGAAGAGCGGCCGGCCATCGTGGGGGCCCGGAGCAGCCTCGGGGTGATATTGCACGGCAAAAATGGGCAGCTCGCGATGCCGGAGGCCTTCCACCGTGCCGTCGTTGAGGTTGACATGGGTGACCTCGAGCTGCGACGCCCCCTCGATCCCCTCGTCCCCTCCCTCGACAGCGAACCCATGGTTTTGCGAGGTGATGAGCACCCGTCCCGACTCGACATCGCGGACCGGATGGTTTCCGCCGCGGTGGCCATATGGCATCTTGACGGTGCGCCCGCCGTACGTGAGGCCGATGATCTGGTGTCCCAGACAGATCCCGAACATCGGAACTCCACGAGAAGCAATCGTCCGTACAATTCCCGGTGCGTAAGCCACCGCCTCCGGATCCCCTGGGCCATTCGAGAGGAAAACTCCGTCAGGTTCCAGTTCCAGGGCTGCTTCAGCAGGAGTCGCGGCCGGAACTACGGTCACGTGACAGCCGTGATCGCTGAAGAGACGGAGAATGTTGCGCTTGATGCCGTAGTCGTACGCCACGATGTGCCACGGCGCCTGCGGGTCGCCCCACACGTACGGCTCACGCGTCGTCACCCGGGACGCGAGGTCCAGGCCCTCCATCGACGGACACGCCTCGAGCGCCGCCCTCGCATCGTCGCCCGGCGTGTCGCCCGCGCTGATCACGCCGCGCATGACACCAACCGAACGCAAGTGCTTCGTGAGGCGCCGCGTGTCCACGCCGTCGAGCACGGGAATCTGCTTGTCTCGAAGCCAATCGCCGAGATCGCCCTCCGCTCTCCAGCTCGAGTAGTTCTTCGAGAGCTCGCGCATAACGACGCCGGCGATCTGCGGCCGACTCGACTCGGGATCCTCGTTGTTCACTCCGTAGTTGCCGACCATCGGCGCGGTCATTACCACGATCTGCCCTTGGTATGACGGATCGGTAAATACCTCCTGGTAGCCGCTCATGTTCGTCGTGAACACGACTTCAGCGACGGCCTGCGGAGCGGACGCCGAGATGGCGCCATGAAAAAGGGTCCCGTCTTCGAGGAGAAGGAACCCTGGTACTTCGGAGCGATGGCTCACTGACAATTCACTCGTTATGGCGTCTTGGCCGGTGCCTTCGTTCCCTGGTTCGGTGTTGCGGGAGAAGGCTGCGGAGTCGGCGCGGGCGTCAGAGGCACAGGAGCTTTGGTGCCTGCATTCGGATTGGCGGGAGCTGTAGGGGCTGGCGCATTCGGGAAGGCCTGATCGAGTACCGATCGTGGAGCCCGACTGCGCGACGATACGAGCGAAAGGAGGAACGCGAAGAAGAGAAACAATCCCCCGCACCACCAACTCGCCTTCGTGAGAAGATTTCCCGTTTGACGAGTGCCGAACAGCGAGCTCGCCGAACTGCTCACACCACCGAAGGTTGCGGCGAGACCTTGACCCTGCCCGCTTTGAAGCAGAATGGCGATGATCAGGACGATACTGTCGATCGTGAGCAGAACAATCAAAAGCGTGTACAGCATTTGCGTGGGGCCGAAGACGTGGTTAGACGGTGTAAGCTACAAATATCTCGCGACTTAGCACCGCGCGTCAAGTCCGGCAGATCTCCGCCCACCCTTCGGGGTCGAGACAGGCGCCGCCGACCAGCAGACCATCCACTCCGTCCGCCTCGAGCAGCGACTTCGCGTTGCCGCGGTTGACGCTGCCCCCATAGAGAATCGGGATGCGGTCGGGATTCATCCGCTGGTGCTCCCGCAATTTCGCTCGGATCACGCCGTGCATGGCGGACGCATCCTCAGGCGTCGCGCTGCGTCCGGTCCCGATCGCCCAAACGGGCTCGTACGCAATGACGATCTGCGTGTCCGCGTCGGGCTCAATCTCATCGAATACCGCTTGCAGCTGCTCGACGACGATGCGATCCGCGTCTCCCATCTCTCGCTGAGCGAGCGTCTCGCCAACGCAGAGCACTGGGATCAAACCAAATTTCGCCGCGACAACGGTCTTTCTCGCGCTTTCTGCATCGGTCTCACCGAAGAGGTGGCGTCGCTCCGAGTGGCCGACGAGAGCGAGTTGTGCGCCCGCGTCACGCGCCATTGGCGCCGAGTTCTCACCGGTGAACGCGCCCTTCTCGTGAGAGTGAATGTTCTGAACGCCGAGCAGTATGTCGGTTCGGTCCGCCCGCGCGTCACGAACCGTCGTCAGAGAAAGCGCCGGGGGAAACAACGCCACGGTGCGATCCTCGTGAGGCGCGAAGAAGCGGAGAAAGGCGGCCATGTAAGCACGGGCCTCCGTGGGCCCGTGATTCATCTTCCAATTGGCGAAGAAGACCGGCCGTTTCATGCGGCGCGGGTGCCCCCGCTTCCGGAACGATCGTCGAGCGCCGCGACTCCCGGCAGCGTCTTGCCCTCCAGCAGCTCGAGCGACGCACCACCGCCCGTCGACACGTGGCTCATCGCGCTCTCGAGTCCGAGCTCGGCGACAGCGGCCGCCGAGTCGCCACCGCCGACGACTGTCAGCGCGCCATTGCGAGTCGCGCGCGCCATCGCTTCGGCGATCGCTCGCGTCCCCGCGTCGAAGGGCGGTTTCTCGAACACCCCCATGGGCCCGTTCCAGACGATCGTCTTGGCCTGGCCAATGATCTGCGCGAATCGTTTCGCGCTCTCCGCGCCGATGTCGAACATGCCCGCGCCGCTCGGGATGGCGTTCCGTGCCACGTTCCGCGCGTGCGACGCGTCGTCGAGCGATGGCGCGACGCACGCATCGATCGGCAGCTCGAGCTTCGTTCCCCCGCGCGCGAGCAACTGCTTCGCCATGTCCACTCGATCGTTCTCTACGAGCGACTTCCCCGTCTCCAGATTCATGGCTTTGAAAAAAGTGCACGCCATTGCCCCGCCGACAATCAAACGATCGACCTTCGGTAGCAAGTTCTCAATCACGTCGATCTTCCCGGAAATCTTCGCGCCGCCGAGCACGGCGACGAAGGGCCGCTTCGGATCGGCGACGGTCGCGCCGAGATAGCGCAGCTCCTGCTCCATGAGCAAACCGGCAACGGCGGGCTTGAGATAGTGCGCCACGCCTTCCGTCGACGCGTGCGCCCGATGCGCCGATCCGAACGCGTCGTTCACATAGACGTCGCCGAGCTCCGCCAACGCGCGCGCCAACCGTTCGTCGTTCGTCTCCTCACCGCCGAGAAATCGCGTGTTCTCGAGCAGCAGAACCGCGGGACCGCGCCGTGTTGCCTTCATTGCCTCGTCGGTATCCGTGCTCTCGACGAATCCCACCTGCTGATCGGGCAACAGCTCGGCGAGTCGGCGCGACACTGGCTCGAGCGAGTACTTCGCTTCGGGTTTCCCCTTCGGACGGCCGAGATGCGAGAGGAGGATCACGCGCGCGCCGCGATCGCGAAGGAACTGGATCGTCGGCAGCGCGGCGCGAATGCGCGTGTCGTCGGTGATCTGGCCGTCCGCATCGAGCGGCACGTTGAAGTCGACGCGAACGAGCGCGCGCCTCCCTCGCAGGTCGGTGTCACGGAGGTCGCGGATGGTCTTTTTGTTCATTGTCTCCCGATTGTCATTCGGAGGAGCAAGGCGACGAGATATCTGCACTTCGTTAGGCGGAAGTCGTTCGGGATGACATCTAGTCTCCCAGCTGTTTGCCCACGAATCGCAAGAGGTCCACGCAGCGGCTCGAGTACCCCCACTCGTTGTCGTACCAGCCCGAAACCTTGAGCAGCGTGCCGTCGACGACGTTGGTGCTCTTCGCGTCGAGGATGCAGGATGCCGGATTGCCGATGAAGTCGGACGACACAAGCTCCTCTTCGGTGTACTCGAGAATGCCCATCAACGGGCCGTTGGCCGCGGATCGAAACGCGTCGTTGATCGCGTCCACGGTTACGGGTTTCTCGACGACCACCGCGAGATCTGTCAGCGAGACGTCGGGGGTCGGCACGCGAATCGCGATCCCGTCGATCTTTCCCTTCAGCTCCGGGATCACCAGCGCCGTCGCCTTCGCCGCGCCGGTCGTTGTCGGGATGATCGACATCGCCGCCGCGCGCGCGCGTCGCAGATCCTTGTGCGGCAGATCGAGCACATTCTGATCGTTGGTGTAACTGTGAATCGTCACCATCGACCCGCGCACAAAGCCGAAATTATCTCGCACTACCTTGACCATTGGAACCAGACAGTTCGTCGTGCACGAGGCGTTCGAGATAATGGTGTGCTTCGCCGCGTCATATTTCTTCTCATTGACGCCAAGCACAATTGTTATGTCCTCGCCTTTCGCCGGAGCGGAAATGATCACCTTCTTCGCCCCGCCGTCGATGTGCTTCCGCGCCTCCTTGGCGTCGGTGAAGCGCCCCGTCGACTCGAGCACGATGTCGACGCCGAGGTCGCGCCACGGCAGCCGTGCCGGATCCTTCTCCGCGAGCACCTTGATCTCGTCGGCGTCGATCACGATCGAGCCGTCGCGCGCGGCGACCTTGCCCTTGTACGTGCGGTGGACCGAGTCGTACTTGAACAGATGCGCGAGCGTCTTCGTGTCGGTGAGATCGTTTACGGCGACGAACTCGATGTCGTTCTTTCCTTGCAGCTTCGCCGCGCGCACAACCTGACGTCCGATGCGGCCGAAGCCATTGATGCCGACGCGAATGGCCATCCTGTTCTCCTCTGTGTTAGAGTCGGTCGCCGATTGCCGGCGCTCGACCGAAAGTGACGTAACTGATGATGCGGACGCCGGCGTCGTGCAGGACGGCCGCGCACGCGTTGAGCGTCGCGGCCGTTGTTACGACGTCGTCCACGAGCACGACGTGCGCCCCACGTAGCATGCTTCGGGCTGCCGCCGTCGCTGAAAACGCGCCGTGCACGTTGCGCACTCGCTCGTCGGGTGTCAGACGCGTCTGCGTCTGTGTCGAGCGCGACCGCACGAGCACGTCGCAGCATACCGGCACCTTCCACAGCGGCGCGAGCGCCCGCGCCAAACACTCACTCTGATTGTAACCACGCTGGCGCTGTCTGGAAGCGGCAAGCGGTACCGGAATCAGGGCCGCGCGTTCCTCGAGCACGTCGTCTGGCCAATCGAGGCGTGCCATCCGCGTCGCCGCGCCCGCCGCGACACGCGACCAACCTTCGTACTTGAGCGAGTGCACGATGCGCTGCCCCGTATCTACGGTCGCCCAGCACACGCTTCGCACCGCTCGCACATATGGCGGCAGGTTCGCGCACCAGCGACACGCCCGCGCGCCGGTCGGATGTCCGCATCGCTCACAGCGAGGCGACGGGAGCAATCGCAAGCGTGCCCAGCATCGCCCACAAATGATCCCTGGCTCTCCCGCATCCACGGTGCGTCCGCAGCTCGCGCAACAGATCGGCAATATGAGATCCGCGAGTGCGGCGAGCGCGCTCGACAGCGATGCGACCGCGATCAGCGCACTGCGTTCCACATCGCGTCCCGATCGGGCGGAAAGCCGAACCAGTGCTCGAATGCGGCGGCGCCCTGCTCGATGAGCATCACCAGTCCATCGGACGCGCGGAGCCCGCGCTCGCGCGCGGCGCGTACCAAGGCAGTTTCCCCTCGTCGATAGACGAGGTCCAGCACGGACGCGTCTGATCTGAGCAAGGCAGGATCGACAGGCAGATCGTCATCGCGCAAGCCAACCGACGTGGCGTTCACGACAAGATCCGCCGCCTCTACCATCGACTCGACATCGCTCACGCGCGCGACGGATGAAAATCGCGCACACAGCGCTACGGCGCGACTCGTCGTTCGATTGCAAACGAGCGCGCGACTCTCCGGCCATGAAGCGACGGCCGAGAGCACCGCTGCCGCCGCTCCGCCGGCACCGAGCACGCCAACTGTCTTTCGGCCTGGCGCGGATCCGAGCAGCGATCGCACGGCGGCGTCGAAGCCGAACACGTCAGTGTTGTCGCCGACCAACTCTCCACGCTCGAACCAGAAGGTGTTCACCGCCCCAACCTGCTCGGCGAGCGTCGTGAGGCGGTCGCACGCCTCGAAGATTCTTTCCTTGTACGGAATGGTGACGTTGCCGGCGGCTCCGACCGACGCAAGCTGCTCGAGCGTGTCATCGAGCGCGCTCGCCGGCACGTCGAGCGTTTCATAACGGAGCGGTAGCTTTGCCTTCTCGAGAGCGGCGTTCTGGAAGAGCGGCGAGAGCGAATGTCCCAGCGAGCGGCCGAGGAGAACGAGCCGCCCCGGCCGTTTGATCACGTCGTCCCCGACGATCGCTCCGCCATGATGCGATCCATCACGCGCCGGATCTCCTCCTCCAACTCGTCGGTCGTAGCGCGGTAGACATCCAGCTCGGCGCCGATCGGATCGCTGATCGGGCGGACCGATTTTCCATACGATGCGAAATCCGAAAGCAAGTATCCCTTGCCGCTGCCGCCGAGCGCCTCGATACGTTCCAGATGATGCGGTCCCATCGCAAGAATGAGATCGGCTTCGCGCACGAGATCACGGTTGAGCGACTGCGCGCGATGCGAGCTCAGATCCATGTTGCGCTCCATGCCCACGAGGAGCGCGCCGTCCGAGGCCGGCGCGCCATCCCATGCACTGGTGCCGGCGCTCGCGACTTCGACATCCTGCATTCCGCGCTCGATGCTGACCTTGCATGCGATGGCCTCGGCGAGCGGACTGCGGCACGTGTTGCCGGTGCAGATGAACAAAACCTTCATTCGGTCACGCGTCTCCGATCAGGTTGGGCACACTCTCACGCAGCACTGCCGCCGGAATCGCTCCGGGACGAATCACCCGCGGTCGACGACCGGTACAATCGACGACTGTGGACGGCGGCGAAGGTTTCAATCGCCCGCCATCGAGTACACGAAGCTGGCCTCGCGCAATTGCGTCACCCCACTGGGTGAGAATTTCTCCTGCCGAGGTGGCTGGCGGAACCCCCGGCCTGTTGGCACTTGTCGACGTGATCGCGTCGCCATGAGCGCGGATCAGTCGCGCGATCCCGACGTGACTCGTCCATCGCACCGCGATTCCGCCTTCGGGTCCGCGCAATCGATCGGGTACGCGCTTCTCGCCGCCAGGCAACACGAGCGTGAGTGCGCCTGGCCAATGCCGTGCGGCGAGGTTCGCCGCGTAGCTCGGGAGGGCGAGATCGAGGCGCTCGAGCATGTCGCTTCCCGCCACGAGCAGGAGAAACGGCTTTCCGGGCGGCCTCCGTTTCATCTCCACGAGCGCGTCCACCGAATCCCGATCCGTGCCGCCGCCGAATCCGTAGACTGTCTCCGTTGGGTATGCGAGCACACGGCGCATCTCGAGGTGCGCGAGGGCGAGCCGCTGTGCCGCGAGAATCTCCTGCGGCGACCAAAATGGAATCGCGAGCGCGTCGCGGCGAAGCGCCGTCACTCCGGCGACCTCGCCATCGCCTCGACGCGGGCGAAATCTTCCTCCTCGGTCACCTTGAGAGCACGTTCACTGCCGCGGACGACGGCGACCCGAATGCCGAGCCGCTCGCAGAGCGCGGCGTCGTCGCTGGCCGAGATGCGCGCGGCCACCGCTTCGCGATGAGCGCGCACGATCACATCGCGCGGAAATCCTTGCGGCGTTTGCGCGCGCCATACGAGTGAACGGTCGAGCGTACGCACGATGCGATGTGATGCGTCGACTTCCTTGAGCGTGTCCGTCACCGGGAGCGCGGCGATCGCCGGCTCGCCACTGCGCACGTGGTGCACGACGCGGTCGATCGTATCGTTGTCGACCAGTGGTCGCGCGGCATCGTGGATGAGCACGATGCTCGCCTCGTCAGGCAGATCGTCGAGTCCGTTCGCGACGGATTGCGTGCGCGTCTCGCCGCCCGGCGCGATCATCAGTCGATCGACGTCACACTGAAATACCCAAGGCGGCGGATCACCCGCGTATTGCCGCGGTAAGACGCACACGACGCTCACCACGTCGGCGCGCGCCATGAAGGTCTGCAGGCTGTGGAGGAGCATCGGCTTCCCTGCCACCCATCGCAGCTGCTTCAGCTCACCGCCGCCGGCGCGTGTGCTCGCGCCAGCCGCAACGATTACGACGCCGACGTCTCGCGAAGGGGGGGAGGGGGGCGAGTGCGTAGCCTCGGCGGCGCTCACGCGAAAAGGCGCTGAAAGAGTTCGGTGATCGTGCGGACGCCGAGGATCTGCACCTCGCGTGACGCCGCGGCACGCTTCGGGACGCCGCGCGCTGCAAGATAGATCTGGGTCATTCCCATGTTTGCCGCCTCGGCGATGCGTCGCTCGACTTGCGACACCGGTCTCACCTCGCCGCCCAATCCAACCTCGCCGATGAATACGGCATCGGCGGGCAACGCGCGCTCGTACACGCTCGACGCCAACGCGGCAGCGACCGCAAGGTCGCCGCCCGGCTCCTGGAGCCTAACGCCGCCGACGACATTCAGGAAAACGTCCAACGTGGCGAAAGACAGACCGGCGCGCTTATCGAGCACGGCGAGTAAGAGTGCCAGGCGACGGCCGTCGTAACCTGTCGCGACGCGCTGCGGCGTGCCGAACCCCGCCTTTGCCGCGAGCCCCTGCACCTCGATCAGCACCGGGCGCGTCCCTTCGAGCAGCGCCGTGATCGCGCTTCCCGACGCGTGGCTGTCGCGATCGCCGAGGAAGAGCTCGGACGGATTCTGCACTGGATCGAGGCCGCTTTCGGTCATGCGGAAGACGCCGATCTCGTCTACGGACCCAAATCGATTCTTGGTTGCGCGAAGAATCCGATGATCCAGCGTGCTCTCGCCCTCGAAGTACAACACGGTATCGACGATGTGCTCGAGCGTCTTCGGCCCCGCGATCCCACCGCCCTTCGTGACGTGACCGACGACAAACACCGTCGTGCCGCTCTCTTTCGCGAAGCGCATGAGACGCGCGGCGCACTCGCGCACCTGTCCGACATTGCCCGGTGCGCCCTCGAGATCGCCGGTGAAAACGGTCTGAATCGAGTCGACGATCAGGGCCGACGGCGCCGCCGCGGCGGCGGTGGCGAGAATCGTCTCGAGGTTCGTTTCGCTGAGGAGCTCGACCTCGCCGGCGTCGCCGCTCAGGCGATCGGCGCGCAGTTTCACCTGCAACGGCGACTCCTCACCGGACGCGTAAAGCGTGCGATGCTCGGTCGCCTGGAGCCGCGCCGCAACCTGGAGCAATAGCGTCGACTTGCCTATCCCGGGCTCGCCGCCGATGAGAATCATCGAGCCGGGGACGATCCCGCCCCCAACGACGAAGTCGAACTCTTCGAGACCGGTCTTCCAGCGCTTGGCGTCCGAGCCGCTGACGTCGCGCAGCCGCGGCATGGTGACGACGCTTCCCCCTTCACCTAACGAGCGCGTCCCGCCCATACGCCGCGCCGTACCCGCGCCGCCCGCCGCCGCGACAACCTTGGGCGCGACCATCTCCTCGACGAGGGTGTTCCACTCGCCGCACGTGTCGCAGCGCCCCTGCCACTTCGAGTACTCGGCGCCGCATTCGGTGCAGCGGTAAACTGTTTTCGCGCGCGGCATCAGTCGGGTTCGGAGCTGCGGGAGAAGTCCCCGGTTGCTCCGCCATTTAGAAGCGGAACACTCGAATAATCCGGATGACTTCCGAACAGCGCAGCACTCCCTGCTCCAACAAGAAGGGACCTGGACATGTGAAGCGGACTTTCCCTCGCTGTGGAGTGATCCGAGCTTCTCTCCGAATGATCCGCGTTCGCTGCCTGAATGTTCGCGATGCTTATTCGGCGCCACGCTTCGAGTAATTCTCGAACCGCGTGTATTGCTTGTGAAAATGTAAGTTCACGACGCCCGTGGGGCCGTTGCGCTGTTTGCCGATGATGACCTCGGCCTTGCCTTCGAGTGAGTTCCCGTCCTTGTCGACGGGGCCGTCGTACATCTCCTGTCGGTACAGAAACATGATCAGGTCGGCGTCCTGCTCGATCGCGCCCGATTCGCGAAGGTCGGAGAGCTGCGGCCGTTTGTGCTCGCCGGTGCGCTGCTCGGGCGCGCGCGAGAGCTGAGAGAGCGCCATTACGGGAACGCTCAACTCCTTGGCCAACGCCTTCAGCCCGCGCGAGATCATACTCACTTCCTGTTGTCGACTCTCCGAGTTCGTGGGTCCTTGCATCAGCTGAAGATAGTCCACGATCACCATCTTCACGCCCGACTCCGCCTTGAGTCGTCGCGCCTTGGAGCGCATCTCGAGCAGGGTGATGCCAGGCGTATCGTCGATCCAGACCGGAGCCGAACTTAATATCCCGGCCGCGCGCGCCAGTCGCGGAAAATCGTCGTCGCGGAGCATTCCCTTGCGCAGGCGCTGCGCATCGATGCGCGCTTCCGCCGTGAGCATACGCTGAACGAGCGACTCCTTGCTCATTTCGAGCGAGAAGAACGCGACCGGCACCTGATTGACGATCGCGGCATGCTGCGCGACGTTGAGGCAGAACGCCGTCTTTCCCATCGACGGACGCGCGGCGACGATCACCAGATCCGCCGGCTGGAAGCCCGACGTCAGGTCGTCGAGATCGGTGAAGCCGCTCGCGACGCCAGTGACCGTGTTGCCGCCGTGCTGGAGCGCTTCGATCCGCTCCATCGTCGGCCAGAGCAGCTCCTTGATGCGGGTGAAGCCTTCGCGCGCACGTGCCTGCGCGACTTGAAAGATCTTGGCTTCCGCGTCGTCGAGGAGCTCGTAACTCGTGAGCTGGCTCTCGTACGATTCCTGTACGATGAGCGTCGAAACTTCGATCAGCCGCCGGCGCAGCGCCTTTTCCTTGACGATCTGCGCGTGGTAATCGATGTTCGCCGCTGTCGGCACGACGTCGACGAGAAAGCCGATGTAGTCTTTGCCGCCCGACGCCTCGAGCTCGCTGCGACGCGACAGTTCCTCGGAGAGCGTGAGGGGATCGACGACCCCTCCGCGCTCCGCGATCCCAATCATCGCACGGAAGATCCGTCGATGACGCTCCGCATA
>DATBHD010000252.1:0-7359 GCA_036557635.1 Gemmatimonadaceae bacterium | reverse complement strand
GACCGGAACTGTTCTTCGCATCCCCGAGGTCAGCGAGCGCGTCACCGCCGCTGGTGCGCCGATTCTGGAGCTCGGTGACGCGTCGGCGATCGAGATCGTCGCCGACGTGCTCTCGACGGATGCGGTGCGAATCTGCGCCGGTCAGGAGGTGGAGATCGTCGAGTGGGGCGGCGATCTACCCTTGCGGGGCCGGGTGCGATCGGTCGAACCGTCGGCGTTTACCAAGGTGTCGGCGTTAGGCGTCGATGAACAGCGCGTGAACGTCGTCTCCGATATCCTCGGGGCGCCGGCCACGTTAGGCGACGCCTTTCGCGTCGAGGTGCGGATCGTTGTCTGGGAGGGACGCGCCGTGCTCACCGTCCCGGCGAGTGCGCTGGTCCAGCAGACAAGTGGCGAATGGAGGGTTTTCGTCGTGGAGGGTGGACGTGCGCGCGAACGCGCCGTCCGAATCGGCCATCGGACATCGGGACTCGTCGAGGTCGTCGCCGGATTGCCCGTTGGCGCCACGGTGGTTCTCTTCCCGTCGGACCTGATTCGCGACGGCGTCCGCGTTCGCTCGCGCACCACGACGTAGATCCGTGCAGGACCGCACCACTCATGCGTCCGCCACTGAACTTTCCGCGCTGACGGCGCCGCCTCCTTGCAGCCCGTTAATTCGCGCGTAGTCGTTGCGAATCGGCCCATAGCCGAATGACTGACCCGAATTGGCGCGGCGTCAATCTGGCTTCGCAGAAACCCTGCGCCGCTCGCCGTCGATCGGGCCATCCGCATGTGCCAGCTCTCGTGGGTCGAACACCGCTTGCCACACGACTACACCGTCCTCACCAACTGCTTCGAGGAGGTAGCGCTTGGCGCCGAAGTCACCGGAGGCGAGGCCGACAACTGTACCGATGTCGCCGACGTGCGGAGGACGCATGTGCGAACCGGCGACGAGATGGCTACGAGCTGAGCCGAGCATTCGGGCGACGCGCACGGTGTCCATCGGATTGAATGCGACTGGGTCAGCGCTGGGATCAGACCGCGCGCGGGGTGCTGCGTTACTAGAACGTCCTCGTGCATTGCTCATTGAGTCTGTCTCCCATGACCAAACCATCGGACGACAAAGGAACGGAAGCGGCGTCCAGCACGCACGTGAAGTCGTGCACATCCCCACTCACTGGAACCATTCTTCGACACGGTCGGGCAAGCGCGCGCGGCGCTCGAGGAATCCTCGACGCCGCCCGCCGCGTCAGGACCTCACATAGAACGTATGGAGTGGTGCCCGAGTGAAGTTGGTGATGCTATCGATTCGCGCCGTGGACTACCGACGCGCAATGGAGTCCAGCTTGGCGGATCGCTCGCCGGAAAGCTCTCGTATGCAGCCTCGTCGATGAGCTGTTGGTCCACATCAACTGCATCGCGGCTAGCATCCAGCATCGACGTCGCGACTGCAGATTTCTTGTTGCTCACGCCACTTGGTGCTCGCATGCCGGTAATCAGCTTCCGAAGCGTTCGATACGCATTAGGCAGCAGCGACCATCTCATCTGCTGCACAACCGCATCGGCGGCACACTCGAATCAGGAATCTCCCGCCTCCATCTCTTGGTTGCCATCCGTTGTGACAGGGGATTCAACAACTTCGCTCTGCGGGAGCGCGTATCGCAACCGAGCTCCCATACCGCCGAACTCGTCGAGGCGCCGCGCGACGGCGCGCGACACTTCCTCGACCAACGCCCCTTGTGAAATGGCTGCACGTACCGCCTCCTCCGCCTCCGCGAGGTGATCCTCCGCGTATCGCGATGTGAAGTACAGCGCGCGTACTCGCCCGTGCTCCAGCGCTCGTCGTGTCTCCGCCGGCCGTCTCGCGACGGTGCCTTCGTTTTCGGCGTCACCAATGATCTCCAGCACGTGCCGAAGGTCCATCTGATCGCGAAGCTGTGAAGCACCCTGCTGGGCGGCGGTGGTGACCTGTGCGTCTGTCGCGTGAATATCGAGCGAGTCCAGTAGCAGCACGCGGTGTGGCGCGATCCGCTCGAGGGCGCCGGCGATCTGCGCGCTCACCTCTGGGACACCTCCCGCAAGGATCCACCCGTCGTCGCCAGCCAGCTCCACGCTGCGACGCGTCACCTCCGCGATCATTCGATCCCTTCCTGCCTGAAGCGCGTGCTGGGCGGCATCGCGGCCAGTCGTTCCGCGAGTCCCCGCGTGAAAGCCGAGTCGCGGTGCGTCACCCATGTGCGAAGGCGCTTCCGTCACGGCGTGCGCGTGAAGCGTTTGCGCCGGTTGTAAGACACCTGCCGCGTACCTGTACACGCGAACCTTGCGAGCATCAGCGACGAGGACGACGACGGTTCGCGTCTGCTTGAGCACGCGCATGTAGGGCGTCATGCAGATTCCGGTGCTCCACACGGCGAGCGTTGGTGTAGGCGCGGGTAACCCTTCGGCGCCACGCACATCATTGGCCGTGATGAACGCAGCCCACCCGGGTGATCCAACCGCCCCCTGAAACCGCGCGAGCTCACCGTCCAGCAACTCGACGCAATGTTCGAAAGCTGCTCGCTCATCGTGGGATGATCCTTCGAGCCACCGCCGAAGGTCTTTGAGCGAGTTCTCAAGTTGCACGCGCCACGCACGTCTCGATGCCGGATTCTCGGAAGTGCCGTCCAGGTAAACGCTAAGCACACGCTGATCGTGAAGCAGGTGAGACAGCGAAACCAGCTCGGTGAACGTCAGCATTGCATCCTCATTCGATGGCCGGCTTCATCCGCGCAAGCTCGGCCTGGCTCAGGCGGCGCGCGGTGGCTGCGTGGGACACCGCGCGCATAGAATCAATCGTCTACCTTGTCGTCACGATCGAGATTGGACGGTGCTTTGTCTTCGCGTCATATCCCGACGTCTATCACCTGGGGTCGGCTACGGTCCACACCGCGCTCGTCGCGATGGCGGCGACGGGCTTGGATACAACCGCGGTATCAAGGAACGTGCTCGCACGAGCGGCTCGCGATGCGCATCGCGCGGCTGTTGGCATGTCGCTCGACTCGCTGATTGCGCGGTAAGGACGGCCAAGAAGAATCGAACCCCCGCATCGGCATTGCTACCGGTGCGGGGGCCCTCTTCCGCTGGCGACCGTCATTCGTTCGCTTCGGGCTCCCACCTCTCAGCTGATTTTTGACGTCAGTGAGAGCGTGGTCAGAATGGCGGTCTTGCCCCTTGTCGGACGGACCCGACGCAGGTGCCCCGGGATCTCGGGGCCTCAGTTGTGTCCAGCGACCTCACAACCTGTGCAGCAACGCCGAAGTGTTGGTGCACCCCTTCCGACGGCGTCCCGCGAGAAGGCTCCGTTCACAGCTATCCGTGCAGTGAACGCGAGGGCGAATATTCGGCCAGCGACACATGTGCGCAATTGGAAGGTTTCCCGACGAACATCCACCGATACCTCAAACCGTGCGTGGAGAGCTCACCTCCGGCGAATCTGCCGCGAGCTCCACCTTCCATTCACCCACATGCTGCAGGCTCCTGCCTAACGCACGCATTGGATCGCCAATTTGCGATGGACCCGCGGCAACAACACGGTACCGTGGCTGTTAGGTTCTCTTCCCGTCGGACCTGATTCGCGACGGCGTCCGCGTTCGCTTGCGCACCACGACGTGAATCCGTGCAGGACCGCACCACTCATGCGTTCGCCACTGAACTTTCCGCGCTGACGGCGTCGAGCACGCGCTGCAACCTGGCCTTGACCTCGGCCGCCAATGGGGCGAGCGTCTTGTTGCCGACTCGGGAGAGCGACAGCTCCGGATCCACCGCGGCGACGACACTCTCTCCATTCTTGTCAGCGGCGTAGACGACGACGTTGCAGGGCAAGAGGAGACCGATGTTTCGTTCAGCGGTGAGAGCGCGGTGGGCGAACGACGGATTGCACGCCCCGAGGATAGCATAAGGCCGGAAATCGACATCGAGCTTCTTCTCGAGCGTTGCCTTCACGTCGATCTCGGTGAGGACGCCAAACCCTTCGGCGCCGAGCGCTTCACGGACGCGTTCGATGGCGCGCTCGTAAGGCAGCTCGACCGTGATGGTCATTCCATACGGCAGGCCGTTGTTGGCGGTGCGTGTCTGCTCAATGCTCTCGTTCCGCATCCTTCCTCCTGAACTTCGCTCGGCGTTGCCGCTCTCGACTCACGCCGCGTCGCGTCGCCGAACCGGGGCCTTTGCCGCTCGTTCGGTCGCGGCGAGGAACTGCCTGACGATGTCGATGACGACGGCGGGCTCCTCGTCGTGCGCGCTGTGGCCGGCGCGTTCGATGATCTCGAGTCGCGCGTTCGGCAGCCGGTCCGCGAGAATTGCCTGATGCTCCGGCGGAAACAGGAAGTCACTCCGACCCGCCAGCACGAGAGTCGGCACCTCGATCTCGCTGAGCCGATCCATGACGCTCCATCCCGTGAGGAGCTGCTTGAACCCGAACACGTGCGCTTCCGGACGCCTCTTCATGCGCAGTCCGGCAATCACGGCATGCGGGAGGGAAAGCAAGCCAAGGTGATAGAAGTACGCTCCCATGAACCTGAACACGATGCGGGCGACCTCACGCGGCCTCAGTTCACCATTGTAGAACCGGCGAGCGGCGCGTACCGTGGCGGCGCTGTAGCCGCGCTTCCGAAGAATCTCCGGCGCGTTGTGCTGAGCCCACCATGCGTCACCGCAAGTATCGAGCAACAGCAAATGCGAAACACGCGTTGGATATCGGAGCGCGTATTCGAGGGCGACATTCCCGCCGAAGGAGTGGCCAAGTACGGCCCACTCATCGAAGCCGAGGGAATGGCGCAGCGCATCGGCGTCCGCGGCCAGATTCTCCCACGTCATCGATTCGACTGCTCCCGTCGAGCGGCCGTTGCAGCGATGGTCGTAGAAGATGAGTGTGAAACGATCCGCTAACGGGGCGAGCGCGGACAGCGTCGTGTAGTCGAGCCCGGGACCACCGTGCATGAGCAACAGCGGATACCCTTGGCCCATGACCTTCACGAAGAGAGAGACGTCTCGAATCGGAACCATGGCCATGGTCACACTCCCGCCCTTTTCGTCGAGGACCGGGCCGTCAGAAAATGAAAATGAGCTTCAAGCCATGACGACCAGGATGCGACCTTTCCGCCGGCCGCGCCGTCCGGAAAAGCCCGAAGCGGTGGTCGGCCGTCGCCCGACACCTCGGCTCGTGCTTCTTGCGGCTGGCGGAGTGAAGCACCCTGCCATCGGGGAAATCCTTAGCGAAGCGGCCGCGATCGCGGACTGCGCGCTTGCCTTCTTGTCCCGAGCTTGCTCGACGTGGCGACAAACGGGAGCGGCGTGTGAGACGAGTCTGGTTCCTTCTCGGCATTCTTTTAGCGCCGTCGGCGACGGTGCAAGCGCAGGCGGCGCGACGACTGGTTGTCGGAGGCGGGAGTCGACTTTGGATTGAAGGGGCCTCCAATGTCAGCAAATGGACCTGTCGGGCAACCACCGTGAGCGGCGCCATCGGCGCCGACTCGGGATTCAGCGACGCGGGCGCGCCTCCGAGCTCCGCGTGGAGCGTGACGGTGCGGGTGCCGGTGTCGGCGCTGACGTGTGGTCACGCACAAATGGACAAGAGTCTGCGAACCGCTCTCAGGGCAGCGGAAGGTGAAGCGAGGGACGACGGCGGCAATATCGTCGCGACGCTCGAAGCGGTGCGCCCTGACACGAGCGACGGACGCACCGTGCACACGATTGGAACGTTGACGCTCGCCGGACGCGAGCATCCGATCCGGGTCGACATCGATACGTCGCGCGCCACCGCGGACGGGATGGAAGCACAGGGCGAAATTCCGATCCTCATGTCGGACTACGGTGTCGAGCCACCGACGGCGTTGTTCGGTGTCATCCGGTGTACCGACCGCGTCTTGGTGAAGTTCGTTGTGATCGTCGCTCCCGCGATGACCACCATATCGACGGCCGCGCCGTGACTCTCGGGATCGAGCCGATGCTGCTCACCTTCCCATGACGGCGACGCCGCTCCTTTCGGCCGCCGGTGCGTCTTTGGACGGACAGCGGGGGCTCAGCAGCGAGGAGGCCGCGCGCCGATTCGCGCGATTCGGTCCGAATAGTCTTTTGACCACGCCGAGCCGATCGGTCACGCGCGAGGTGCTCGGCGCTTTTGCGAATCCTCTCATGCTCGTCCTGCTCGTCTCGAGTGGAGTCGCAGCCGGTGTTGGCGAGCTTGTGGACGCAACGATCATCGTCGTCATGGTGCTCCTCAGTGTGGCGTTGAACGTCGTACAAAGCACGCGGTCGCGTCGCGCGGCCGAGCGGCTGGGTCAGAGTGTCGCGCCGACCGCTACGGTCATGCGCGACGGTTCGTGGCACGAATTGGCGCGGCGGGAGCTCGTGCCGGGCGACGTCGTCCGGCTCGGTGCCGGTGATTTGGTCCCGGCGGACGGCACGCTCATCGACAGCCGCGACCTTCATGTTCAGGAGGCGGCGCTGACTGGGGAGTCGTTCCCGGCGGAGAAGGAAAGCGTTCCCGACGGAGTGGCCGACACCGGTTCGCACAATCGCGTCTTCCTCGGCACGTCGGTCGTCACGGGGACGGGCGTCGCGGTCATCACGGCGACCGGCTGCCTAACGAGTTACGGGGAGATCGCCGCTCGCCTTCGCGAGCGCGCCCCGGCAACGGAGTTCGATCGCGGTCTGGCGAAGCTCAGCGCGCTCATCGGCCGCACCGTGGTCTTCCTCGTCCTCTTTCTCATGGTCACGAGCATCGCGCTGCGGCGCGATCCGCTGGAGTCGTTGCTGTTCGCGGTCGCGCTTGCGGTGGGCTTGGTTCCGGAATTCATGCCGATGATCACCTCGGTGACTCTCGCGAATGGCGCGGTGCGCATGGCGCGCGCGAAGGTGATCGTGCGTCATCTCGCGGCGATCCAGAACCTCGGCAGCATCGACGTGTTATGCAGCGACAAGACGGGCACGCTGACGCTGGGCGAGATGACGCTCGAACAAGCCATCGATCTCGACGGAGAGGCGCAACCCGATGTCTTGTCGCTCGCGCTCCTGAACTCGCGGTTCGAGACCGGGATCCGCAGTCCGCTCGACGTGGCGATTCTGCGGGCCGGGACCGTCAGCACGGAGGAATGCGAGAAGCTCGACGAGATTCCCTTCGACTTCGAGCGCCGCCGAGCGTCGATCGTCGTCCGCCGCGGCAACGACCGTCTTCTCGTGAGCAAGGGAGCGCCCGAGAGCGTCGCCGCCTGTTGCAATCGCTACGCGGCTGGCGCCGAGACCCACCCGCTCGATGACGCCAGGCGCGACGTGCTGCGCGAACGGGTCCACGCGCTCGGCACGCGCGGCCTGCGCGTTCTCGGCGTCGCGTGGAAGCCGGTG
>DATBHD010000251.1:0-25378 GCA_036557635.1 Gemmatimonadaceae bacterium | reverse complement strand
GGAGCCGATACCTGGCGTCACGTCCGCGCGCTGTATGCGAACTATGCCGGCACACCGCTCTGGCTCGACAGCGACGGGCTCTCGGATGATCGCGTGACCGAGCTCGCGGATGCGCTGGCGTCGGCCGATAGCGACGCCATTCGCGTAGACAACTATCCCATCGCCGTGCTCGCGAAGGCGGTTTCCGCGCTGCGCCAAAGCACGACACCAACCGCGGAGCAGTTGGCCGAAGCCGACGTGCTCATGACGAGCACTTACGCCGCACTCGGCGAGGATCTGCTCACCGGGCAGATCAATCCGCATACCGTTTCGCAGAGCTGGTACATCGATCCCCGTGAGGACGATGTCGACAGCGCGCTCGCGCGCACTTTCCGCGAAGGTCGGCTCGACCGTTCGATGCAGCGGATTCGGCCGCAGGATCCGGTGTATGACTCGCTCCGGGTGGAGCTCATGCGCTATCGCGAGCTCGCGGCGCTGGGCGGTTGGCCGACCGTTCCAAAGGGGCCCGCCCTGAAGCCGGGACAGAGCGACACGCGAGCGCGCCTAACGGCGCTCGCCCAGCGGCTCCGCGCCGAAGGCTATCTGCCGGCCGAGAGTACGCATACCACGCCGGCGCCGACGCGTTACAGCCACCTGCTCGCCGGCGCGGTGGCGAGGTTCCAGGCGCGTCACGACATCGGCGTCGACAGCATGCTCGGACCGGAGACCATGGATGCGCTCGACAAGCCGGTGAGCTTCCGCCTTGGCCAAATCGCGGCAAACCTCGAGCGATATCGCTGGCTGCCGCGCACACTCGGCGACCGATACATCCTCGTGAACGTTCCGGCGTTCGAGCTCACCGCCTTCGATCACGGCAAACCGGCGATGCAGATGAAAGTGATCGTCGGGCAGGACTATCAGGGCAAGGCGACGCCGGTGTTCAGCGACTCGATGGAGTTTGTCGTCTTTCGCCCGTACTGGATCGTCCCCGACAGCATCGCGAAGAAGGAGATCTATCCGAAAGCCGCGGCCGATCCGTCGTTCATGGCGCGCAATAATTTCGAGATCGCGACGATCGACCGCCGCAAGCGAGTGCGGCAAAAGCCAGGCGACAAGAACTCGCTCGGGCTCGCGAAATTCATGTTCCCGAACGACTTCAACATCTACTTACACGACACGCCGCAGGGAGAGCTGTTCGACAAGGACGTGCGCGCGTTCAGTCACGGCTGCATTCGCCTCCAGCATCCGGATTCGCTCGCGCAGTTCGTCCTCGGCTGGTCGGTCGACCGCGTGCATCAACAGATGCATAACGGGCCGGACAACCACACGGTGAACCTGCCGAAGAAGATCCCGGTCTACATCGTGTACTTCACGGCGTACCTGAAGAACGATCGGTTGTACTTCGGCAACGATCTGTACGATCGGGACAACGCGCTCGTGGACTCCGTCGCCAAGGCCGCCGTCGGCGACTCGGCGAGCGCGCAAGCGGTGCAGACGCTACGAGAATCTCGGTAGTGGATGGTGGCCCGGTCTACGCGAGGAGCAGGAAGCCGGCTTCTCGCGAGCGTCAGCGAGCGAGTGCATCATCTCCGGGCATCGAGCAAAGCTCAATGCCCGGGAATTATCAACGTCTGCCCCGGCCGGATTGTCGTGTGAGCGAGCCGGTTGGCGGCGATGAGCTTCTGAACGCTCGTCGCGTTTTGCTGGGCGATACTCCAGAGTGAATCACCCTCGCGCACCTTGTAATGCTTTGCACTCGGCGCCGGCGCCCGCGCGACGATCATCGCCGTCGGCCTAACGTCGGTCTGCGTCGCGGCGTAGCTCTGATATTCCGGCCCGAACACCGCGACGTGGAAGTGCACCGGATGGTGCTCCTCGGTCGCCTCGATGACGCCGTCGCCTTCCAGCGCGAGCAGCTCCTTGCGCAGCCACGTTAGGCAGTGCCCCGTCGGCCGGCGCAGGTCGACCGCCATGCCCGTCGGGTGCACCGAGCGATGCGAGCTATTCGACGGCTGCCGGCTCTCGGGACGAACGGCGCTCGTGACGACGAGTGGCTCGCCGCACACGCGATCGTAATCGCCAGCGAGCCAATCGACGAACGAGAGCGTCGCCGGCCGTACGTACGGGAACGCCACGCGATGCAACTCGTATCCCCGATCCGTGCGAAGCTGCACGAGCTCGCCCCGCGCCGCGGCCCAACGCACGGCGTTGCTGGTCTCGTAGAACGTGAGACCATCATTGACGGCGTGATCGTACATCTTCTCGACGCTCGCCATCGAGCCGCGCAGCGACTGCGCGGCGCCAATGGTGGGTCGACCGCCGACTATAATGATTGCGACGAGAGTCGCTCGGAAACGGAAACGAGTCATGGCAACATCTCGACGAGCCAGCCCGGCAAAAGGAAACGCACTCCGCCGGACTTCTCACCCGAGCACCGCGGACATTTTGTCCGCGTGAATTCGGCGCGCGCTCAACCCGGAACGCCCCCGGTAAGACTGAAGATGAGCAAAGCGAGAACGATCGATGTCACGACGATGTATACCCGATCCCGTTGCAAAATGAACGCGACGAGCGACATCGCGACGCGCGCGATCGGCGTCGCGATCAGGAGCAACAGGCCCAACTGAATCACCGCGACGGCGTTCAGTTCGAACGCGCCACGCACGATACCGCCTACTCGACGCAGCTCCGCCGGCTCACCACGGAAAACGTGATAGTCGGTGGGCTCGAGGCCATGCCGCGCGAGATACAATACGCCGCCCGCCGCCGCGAGGATCGTCGCGATGATCACGCCGAAGCGCAGCAGGTTGCCGAGTAGCTGATCGACCTCCTCATCGGTCCATCGGTCACGTCGCGCTGGATTCGCCATCACAACCCTCCGCGCACGCCCCGATACAGCATCTCCAGCGCGAGCACCACGACGACCACGCCGAAGATCCGCCGGAGCATTTTCGTGTTCGCGCCGGCGAGCACCCGCGCGCCCGTGAGCGCACCGGCGAGGACGCCGAGCATCACCGGCAGCGCGAGCGACGGATTGATGTAGCCGCGGGCGAGGTAGATGCCCGCGCTCGCCGCGGCGGTGACCCCGATCATGAAATTGCTCGTCGTTGTCGAGACCTTGAACGGCAGGTGCATCATCTGGTCCATCGCCAACACCTTGAGGGCGCCCGATCCGATGCCTAACAAGCCGGAGAGGATGCCGGCGAGGAACATCAAGCCGAATCCGGCCGGCACGGCCTGCACCGCATAGGGCTGCAAGCCGTTAGGTGTCGGGTAGGTCGAGTTGAGGCGCAGCGTGTTCGCCAGCGGGTGGGCGTGCTCCGTCGAGACATGCTCCGCCAACGGCTTCGTCGACCGCCATGCCGAGTAGAGGAGCACGACGCCGAAGATCACCGCGATCGCGTTCGTGCCGATCCGTCCCGCGAGGTAGGCTCCGCCTAACGCGCCAATCGTCGTCGCGATCTCGAGCAGCATGCCGACGCGGACGTTGGTGTAGCCCTCCTTCACGTACGCCGCCGCCGCCCCCGACGACGTCGCGATCACCGAGACGAGCGACGCCCCGATGGCGTAGCGGAGATCCACGCCGAAGAAGAGGGTGAGCATCGGGACGATGACGATGCCGCCGCCAAGGCCAGTCAAGGCGCCGAGGAGGCCCGCGGAGAAGGAGCCCCCGGCCGCGAGGAGAGTGAAGAGAAGGGCGGACATTGGGGTGAATACTATCGATCCGGCACGCAACGATTGCTGTTCAGTCCGCGCCCGTCGGCGTCAGTTCGTGCGAGACGCTCTACGAACCATCAATCGTCGCCAACCCCCACCAGCTGCGGCCTCTCCCTCTTCACCCCCTCCACCACCTCCTCCTCCACCGATCTCGCCAACCACCGATCGATCTTCACGCTCACCCCGGCCAGATACGTGTACACCACAGGCGTCACGTACAACGTGATCAACTGCGAGAAGGCGAGCCCTCCCACCACCGCGATGCCTAACGGGCGCCGCGACTCGGCGCCGGCGCCCATCGACAGCGCGATCGGGAGCGTTCCCATCAGCGCCGCGAAGGTCGTCATCATGATTGGCCGGAAGCGCACCAGCGACGCGTGCACGATCGCGTCCGCGGGCGCCAGCCCCTCCTTGCGCTCCGACTCCAACGCGAAGTCGATCATCATGATCGCGTTCTTCTTCACCAATCCCACGAGCAGAACGATGCCGACGAACGCGTACACGCTCAGGTCCACGTGGAAGATCAGAAGCGTCAACAGGGCGCCGAAGGCGGCAAACGGTAACCCCGAAAGAATCGTGATCGGGTGGATAAAACTCTCGTACAAGACGCCGAGCACGACATAGATCACGAAGATCGCGATCACGAGCAGCGCCAGAAGCCCCGCCTGCGCCGCCTGGAATGCCTGCGCCGTGCCGGAGAAGCTCGTCGAGATCGAGGACGGCAGAACGCTACGCGCGACGCGCTGCACCTCGGTCACCGCGTCGCCCAACGCGACACCGGGACGGAGGTTGAACGACAGCGTCACTGACGGCAGCTGCCCGGCATGGTTCACCGCCACGGGCCCGACGCTCGTCGAAACGGTCGCGACGGCGGAGAGCGGCACGAGCGAACCGTTGTTCGCCTGAATGTGCAGGAGCGACAGCGCCGAGAGATCCTGCTGGTACTCCGGCAAGAGCTCCATCACCACCCAGTATTCGTTGTTCGGCGTGTAGATGGTGGACACCTGGCGCGAGCCGTACGCGTCGTACAGCGCCATCTCGATCTGCTGCGCGCTCACACCTAACGAGGCGGCCCGCTCCCGATCGATGGTGATGCTGGCCTGTGGATTGCTGAGCTGAAGGTCGCTCGTCACGTCCTGCAGGAGCGTCGACTTCCGCGCCGCGTCGATCAGCTTCTGCGCCGCCGGATACAGCGAGCCGATGTCCGCGCTCTGCATCGTGAACTGATACAAACTCTTCGCAACGCGGCCGCCGATCTGGATCGCCGGCGGATTCTGCATGAACACGACGATGCCCGGCACGCGCGAGAGTTTCGGACGTAGATCGGCGATGATCTCGTCGACGTTCTTCCGCTCGTCGCGCGGCTTGAGACCGATGAAGAGGCGCCCCTGATTCAGCGACTGGTTCGCGCCTCCCCCTCCCCCGACCGCCGACATGAAGCCCGCGATGTCCGAATCCTGCTGTACGATCGACGCGACCTCGCGCTGATGCGCGATCATGTCCTGGAACGACGTCCCCTGCGCTGCCTCGGTCGTGATGAAGAGCGATCCGTTGTCCTGGCTCGGAATGAAGCCTTTCGGCACGAGCACGAACAGCACCACCGTGCCGGCGAGGATGCCGAGCGAGAAGAGCATCGTCGCGCGGCGGTGCGCCATCACCCGATGCAGCGTGCGCTCGTACAGTCCGAGCACCGAGTCCCACGCGCGTTCCGTCGCATTGTAGAAGCGACCATGCGACTCGGAGCCATGCGGACGAAGAATACGGCTCGACAACATCGGCGTCAGCGTCAGCGACACGACGCCCGACATCAGGATCGCCACCGCGATCACGACCGCGAACTCGTGGAACAATCGTCCAATGATTCCGCCCAGGAACAGGATCGGAATGAACACCGCCACGAGCGAGATCGTCATCGAAAGAATGGTGAAGCCGACTTCGGCCGACCCATCGAAGGCGGCCTTGAGCGGCGGCTTCCCCATCTCCATGTGCCTAACGATATTCTCGAGCATGACGATCGCGTCGTCGATCACGAACCCGACGGCGAGCGTCAACGCCATCAGCGAAAGGTTGTCGAGACTGTAGCCCAGCAGATACATCACCGCGAAAGTGCCGACGACGGATATCGGCAAAGCCAGGCTGGGAATGATCGTCGCCGACACGTTCCGCAGAAACAAGAAGATCACGGCCACGACCAGGACGAGCGTCAGCAACAGCGTCATCTTCACGTCGTGCACCGACTGCTCGATCGGGACCGTCCGATCGATCAGCGTCGAGAGCTGAATACTCGGTGGAATCTGCGTCTGGATCCGCGCCACCAGCTCCTTCACCGCCGTCGCGATCTCGACCGTGTTCGTTCCCGGCTGGCGTTGAATCGCGAGCACGATCGCGCGCGAGCCGTTGAACCAGCTCGCGACCTTGTTGTTCTGCACATCGTCCAGCACGTGGCCGATGTCGCCTAACCGCACCGGCGCGCCGTTCCGATACGTCACCACCATCCGCGAGAACGACGCGGCGTCCTGCAGCTGCCCGTTCGCGCGCACCGTAAACGCCTTGTTCGGGCCCCACAGCACGCCCGTGGGCAGATTCACGTTTTGACTGCTGATCGCGTTCGCTACCTCGTCGATGCCGATCTTGCGATAGGCCAGCGCCGTCGGGTCGAGTTGGACGCGCACCGCGTATTTCTGCGAGCCGTAGACGACCACCTGCGCTACGCCCGGCACCATCGAGATGCGCTGCGCCAACACCGTCTCCCCGTACTCGTCGAGCTCGGAGAGCTGCAACAGCTTCGACGTCAACGCAAAGAGCAGGATGCTCTGATCCGCTGGATTCACCTTCTGATACGAAGGCGGGATGATCCCCAGCGGCAAGTCGCGCAGCGTTTTGCCGATCGCCGCCTGGACGTCCTGCGCGGCCGCGTCGATGTTGCGCTCGAGCGTGAACTGAATCGTGATCGACGTCGAACCCAGATTCGAGATCGACGTCATGTTGTCGATGCCGGCGATCGTCGAGAACTGCTTCTCGAGCGGTGTCGCCACCGCGGACGCCATCGTCTCCGGGCTCGCTCCAGGCAGCGACGCCGAAACCTGAATCGTCGGAAAATCGACCGTCGGCAGATCACTCACCGGCAGACGGCGATACGCGGTGATTCCGAAAACGATCAGGCCGACCATGAACAACACGGTCGTGACTGGCCGCCGGATGAACAGTTCCGAGAGGTTCATTCGTCTATTCCCGACGTTCCCGATCGTTGCGCGACGGGCGTCGCCTGCTGCCTCGCATCGACCTTGGCACCCGGCACGAGACGGGATTGTCCGTCGACGACAACTTGCTCACCGGAGACGACGCCGTGCTCGATCACGGTGAGATCCCCAACCGCCTGACCGACCGTGACCGTCCGCACGTGCGCGTTTTTCTCGCTGTCGACGACATACACGTACGTGCCCTCTTGCCCGTTGAGCACGGCCGTCGTCGGAATCGCGATCGCGCCCGTCCGCACGTCCAGCTGCACGGCCACGCGCAGGTATTCGCCCGGCCACAGGGCGCGTGACGAATTGCTGAATCGCGCCTTCGCCGTCACGGTCCCGGTCAAGGAATCGACCGCGTTGTCGAGGAAGGTGAGAGACCCCTGCTCGGGGAGGACCGTGCTGTCCGCCGCGGTAACGCGAACGGGAACCGGCGCGCTGCCCACCCTCCGCCGGAGCGCGAGAAAATCGCGCGCCGTCACCGGAAAGCGCACCAGGATCGGTTGCATCTCGTTGATCACGACGAGCGGGCCGCCGCTCGGCTTGA
This sequence comes from Gemmatimonadaceae bacterium, assembly GCA_036557635.1. Lineage (GTDB taxonomy): Bacteria > Gemmatimonadota > Gemmatimonadetes > Gemmatimonadales > Gemmatimonadaceae > AG2. Next base: position 17,893 of record DATBHD010000251.1, on the reverse strand, counting down.
CGAGGTTGCCGCGCTTGACGAGCAAGCTCCCCGTGCGGCCGCCGATCGGCGCGCGGATCGTCGTGTAGCCGAGATTCACGCGCGCGTTCTCGACGGCGGCGCTGTCTGCCTGCAATGTCGCCAGCATCGATGCCGCCTGCGCTTGTGCTTGTTCCGCTTGCGACTGCGTCACGTAGTCTTTCGCCACCAGGGCTTTGTAGCGTTCCGCGTCCCGTTCCGCGCTCTGCGCCTGCGCCCTGTCGCGAGCCAATGCGGCCTCGGACTGCCGGAGCGCCGCCTCGAAGGGACGAGGATCGATGCGGAACAGCACCTGACCTTCGGTGACGTCTTCCCCCTCCTGGAAGCTGACTTCCGTGAGAATGCCGCCGACCTGCGCCTCGACCGCGACCGTTTGCACCGGCTCGACGACCCCATTCGCGGCAAGCATCGCCGGGGCGTCGATTTTCACCGCGGGCGAGATCGCGACCGGAACGCTCGGCGTGCGTTCGGGCGCCTTCTTCCCGCACGCGGCCAGCAACGTGATCAGAGCAACGCCTGCCCGACGTAAATGAACCACCATCATATCGCTCAGTCTCACCGATTCATTCGTGATGTGTCAGCGCCCGTGCCCAACGGCGAAAGTGCCTCTCCTCGCAGCCCAAGAACGCCTACGTCGTGGGCGAGCTGCGCCAGCGATCCATGCCACTGCCACCGCGCCTGCGCGTCCTGCGCTCGTGCATCCGCGAGCGCCGACTGCGCGATGAGCAGATCCACGATACTGCCAACGCCCTCGCGATACCGTCCGCGGGCGACGCTTTCCGATTCCGTCGCGCTCGCGAGCAGGTCGGCCGCGGTGCGCACGCGCTCCGTCGCTGTCTGCAAATTGTAATACGCGGTGAATACCTGCAGGGCGATCTGCTGACGCGTCTGCTCGGCGCGCGCGTTCGCCGCGTCGAGCTGCTCCGCGGCCGACCGCTGCGAGTACTGACGCGACATTCCGGTGAACGCCGGCAAATCAAAGGTGAGCCCAATGCTGTACGTGCGACCACGAAATCCTGGAACGGTCGACGACGTATACCCGCTGTTCGCGTTGAGCGACACGGTCGGGTAGAGCCCCGACCGTGCGACACGCACCTGCGCCGCTGCCGCGGCGGCCTGAGCGCGCGCCGCTTCCAGATCGGGCCGCTGTCGCGTCGCGACCGCGATCAACGTGTCGATCGACTGCGCGATGAATTTCAGCGAGTCGGGGCACAACGAATCTGTCAGGACGGGCGGTTCGAAGTTCGCGTTCGCGGGAATTCCCATCGCTACCGCGAGCGACCCCTGCGCGACGTGCACGGCGCCCTCGAACGTCTCGAGTGTGAGCTGCGCCTGCGACCGAAAGGTGCGCGCCTGCAGAACGTCGGCGATCGTCGCCAACCCGACGCGATGACGCTCCTCGGCGGCGTTGAGATTCGCGGTCGCTTCCTCGACGGCGGTGCGCTGCGCGTCGCGCTGCGCGCGCGCGGCCTGATAGTCGAACAGCGCCTGTTCGGCGCCGAGAATTGTGTTCTGAACGGCGACGTTGTGCGCCAGATCGACGGCGACCGCGGTCTGTCGCGCGACGTCGACGCTCCCGACGCGACCGCCAAAGTCGAGCACGAGGTACGACAGACTGACCGTCGGACCGTATTGAATCCGCTGGGAGAGCACTCCGCTCGGCGCCAGCGGCTGCGCCTGCGAGCCGCCGACGTCGATCGAAACGGACGGGAAGTACTGACCGCGGCTCGCACCGTACGCGTCCGCCGACGCGCGTGCCTGCGCCCACGAGAGGCGCGTCGTCGGGTTATTGCGGAGCGCGAGATCGACGATCTCCGCCATGCCCAGTCGGCCGAACGCCGCGGGCAGCGCCGTCGCCGGGGGCGTCGGCGCCGGCGTCTGGACGCGCGTCTTGATGCTCGCTGGCGGGTTCCAGTACTCGTTAGGCTGCGACGGCGCGCCCGGCTCCCCGCCGATCGACGGCGGTTGGCGCGGTGTGCAGGCGGCGACGAGCGCGATGCTCACCAGGGCGGTGGCTCTCATCGCACGCTCCCGGATTGGGTCGCGGCGCGCGCCGTCGAGCGCTCCACACCTCGAGCGAGTCGCAGCGACGGTGGGGTCGCCGGCCGCGAGCGAGCCGCGTCGCCGAGCCTGACGACCTGCTCGCCTTCGCGAACGCCGCCGAGCACCTCGATCCACTCGAGATCCGAGACACCGGGTTGAATCGCGCGCAGCTCGTACGCGCCGCCCGGCAACGCGACGACGGCAAAGCGCGTCGCGCTGCCGGCCGTGGACATCGATACCGGAAGCAGCGATGGGCTGATCGCGTCGCGCAGGGAGTCTGCCGCGAGCTGAAACACGCGCGCGATGGCGACGAGCTCGTTGGGTGCGCGAACGGCGTCGACGGGGATGGCGAGCACGCCCGAGCGCCGTGCGGCGACGATCGTCACCTCGCCGTTCATTCCCGGCATCAGCAAACGCTCATGATTGTCGATCGTGACGAGCACGGGAAAGAACGTCACGCCCTGGTTCACCACCGCCGTTGGCTCGACTTTTTCCACGACGCCGTCGAAGCTGCGCGAGGGCACGGCGTCGACGCGAATCGTCGCCGGCTCGCCGGGCCGCACGTTCGCGAGGTCCGCCTCGTCGACGTTCACGCGCATGCGCACGCGCAGGAGATTCGCCATTGTCACGATCGACGTGTCGCGGCCGAAGGTTCCCGTCGCCGACGTCACGAGTTGACCGAGCGACACGCTCTTGCTGAGGATCGTTCCGTCCACCGGCGCTCGAACCGTGGCGTCCTCCAGCTTTTGACGCGCGAGATCGAGATTCGCGCGATCCTCGGCGACCACCGACACCGCGCGCACGAAGTTCGCCGCGACGCTGTCATGCTCGGCCGGCGTGATCACTTTCTGCGCGAGCATGTCGTCGGCGCGCTTCTTCTGCAGCTCGGCGTTGCGCATCGCCGCGACGCTCGCGACGTCATCGGCCTGGGTTTCCTCGAACTCGTTCTTCACATCGCGCGGGTCGATCTGCACGATGAGATCGCCGGCCTTCACGTCGCTCCCGATGTCGACCGGCATCCTTCGTACGAGCCCCGACGCCTTCGAGCGGATCGCGACGAGATCGATCGGCTCGAGCGTTCCGGTGGATTGCACGCGGACGACGATATCCCGTCGCACCGCGCCGGCGCTCGGCAGCGGCACTGGTCGACTCGCCGTCCGATGACAGGCGGCAACGCACACGAGAAGGGCTGTCGAGAGAACCGGACGCGTTGACATCCGCTCTCGCCTGAAAACGGTCATGATGAGTGAAATCGTTAGGGCGTACTGCTCATCCGGCGCGCGGTATCGACGTCGCGGAGTCGCCGGAAACGCTCACGTTGGGCCGGCGTCAGCACCTGCTCCATGTCGCTGCGAACGTCGGAGACCAGCCGCTCGACGCGCGGCCGAATCTCTTCGCGCAATGCACTGAACTCGCCAGACCGCTGCATCATGATCGCATCGAACGCGCTGTCCTGGGCCGGCGTGAGGCTGAGCTCCTTCGCCAACTCCTGGCGTATTCGGCGCCGCTCCTCCGGCGTCGGCGATCGCAGCGCCGACGACAGCGGATGGAAGCCCGTATCGGCGATCAGCGTCCGCGAGCTACGGAATAGCACCCGGTCGATCGCCACGCCGGCGACAACGCTCGCGACGATGATCGCGGCGATGACGATGACGGCGAGCGAGCGTGCCGGTACGTTGATGCTCGAGAGCGGACGCATTAGCGCGGCGTCTCCCGCGAGCCGACGGCGGCCTCCGAGGCCGGCGCGTCGAGCACGAAGTCGACGAGATCGCGAGACTCCGCGCGATTGGTGACGACGCGCAGCAACGCGGTGCGCTCGTTTGCGTGAGCGCGCACGGCAACTCTCGTCGCCGAGCTCCAGGCGAGGCACACCGTCGCGACAAAAGCAGCCGCCAGGCCTAACGGGAGCAGGGTGCCCGCCCAGGCGGCCGCGTATTCCCACCATGAATTCGCGCCGCGGCGGCGCGCGTCGAGCAACGGCGCCGCTCGGCCGACAATCCGCCGAGCAAGAGCCGCCATCTGGGCTGTCGTGGGCGCCGGTGGATCGAGCCGGCGCAGCTCCCGCGCCAACTCGCGATCCGGGCCGATGTCGTTATGTCTCATCACTCAACCTCGACGGAGCGGCGCCAGCGCATTACGCAGCTGGCGACGCGCCATATGCAAATGCCAGCGAATCGTCGCCGGCGAGGAATCCAATAGTTTCGCGATCTCGGCGACCGAGAAGCCATCTACCTCGAAGAGCTGCACGACCAGGCGCCGTCTTTCCGGCAGCGAGGCAAGCGTTCGACGAAACTCATCTCGGATCTCGCCGCGCTCCGCCGCCTCCGCCGGCGATGGACCTGCATCACAGACCTCGACGCCCAGCACCTCCGCCGAACGAGCCGATCGCGAGGCCGAGAGATCCAGTCCGCGATTGACGATGATGCGAGACAACCAAGGCCAAAACGGCCGCGACAGATCGAAGCTATCGATATGCTGCAGTGCCGCTAGAAAGGCGTCCTGAACCAGATCCTCCGCGTCCTCTCGGTGGTGTAACAGCCGCATCCCCAACGCCATCGCTCGGGGCAGGTACCGTTCGACGACCCGCCCGAACGCATCTCGTTCCCCGTTCCGAACCCGAGCGAGAAGCTCGCGGTCCTGACCGGCATCGTCTCCTGTACGGAGCACGAACGTACGAGAAAGGTCGCGCGCAGTCGCCGTGTACGTATCCCTCACCTCGGTTTTGGAGCCGGTGTGCTCGCTCCAGAGGAAGTACGGCCGACACAGGCGAAGCGTTTGACGGATTGCCGCGAGGGCGGGGCCAGCTACCGCGTGCCAGGCGACAAGCCGCCAGCACCTATCCTGGCAGAATGCCTTTTTGCACGTAGATCGGCCTGAGGAACGCCCGCAGTACCGGGAGTCGGATGCCGAACCAGATCCCTGCGCCGACGCACGCGATGCCGCCGAGCAGAATCGTCGTCGGGGCGCCGATACGATCCGCGAGTACCCCCGCGATCAGGCTTCCGAGTGGGGCGGTTCCGAGAAAAGCCATTGTATAGAAGGACATCACGCGCCCGCGCATGTGCTCCTCGACAATGGTCTGAAGAATGGTATTTGTGGACGCTGTCTCGATCATCATACCGCCACCGACGACAGGCAATAGGAGCAGCGAGAGCCACAATAACCTGGACTGCGAGAACGCGGCCAGCCCAATGCCGAACGCGATCGTCGATACGACCATGGCCCGACCAAGCCCGAGCACCGAATTCCGAGAGGCGAGGTACAGCGCGCCGGCGAGCGCCCCCAAGCCCGAGGCGGTCATTAGAAATCCCAACGTATGCGCTCCGCCATGAAGCGAGTCGGTAGCGACGGCCGGCATGAGCACCGTATACGGCATCCCCATCGTCGCCACGAGGGCGAGGAGCAACAGGGACGATCGCATGGGGATCGACCGAGACACGTACGCGAATCCGGCGCGAAGCTCCTCGACGACCCTCCCCTCGGCCCGACGGTGGGCCCGGCGAGAGACATGCATCGCGAGCAAAGACACGATCACGGCGAGATATGAGATCGCGTCGATCATGAAGCACCAACCCTCACCTACCGCGGCGATGACGACGCCGCCAATCGAGGGACCGATGATCCGGCTGCCGTTTACCATCGACGAGTTGAGCGCGATCGCGTTCGGCAAGTCGGCGCGGTCCTCGATCATGTCGACGATGAACGATTGCCGCGCCGGCGTATCGAATGCGTTGATCACACCCTGCGCGACTTGAAGAACGAGGATCTCGTGTACGGTGATGATTCCCGGCAATGCGAGCAGCGCCAGGGCGAGCGACTGCAGCATCGAGCACACCTGCGTGATGACGAGAATGCGGTGACGGTCGTGCCGGTCGACGAGGACTCCGGCGAAAGGAGAAAGGAGAAGCGTCGGGATCTGCCCGCAGAATCCGACGACGCCGAGCAGGAGCGCCGATCCCGTTAGGCGGTAGACGAGCCAGCTCGTCGCGATGCGCGTGATCCACGTGCCGATGAGCGACACGCTCTGTCCGCCGAAAAAGAGGCGATAGTTCCGATGTCTGAGCGCGCGGAGAAGGCGCGGACCTTCCTTGTCGGGCATTTCGCGGGAGCGAGAGAACCACATACACGGCCAAGGATGGAATCAAACCACCCGCCGCCGCGCGTGGTCGGCCGGCTACGCCGCGTCGTGCTGACGCTTGGACGTTTCCGATCTCGTCTCGCCTTCGGCCGCGTCGTCACTCGCCAGCTTGAGCGGCTCGGCCTTGCCGCGTTCCCTGAGCAGCCCGACGACGGCGACCTCGTCGCGGCGGAGAGCCGCGCGGCCGCCGGCACTGCGGAGCTCTCGCATCTCGGGCGTCGGTGGAATCGTCACACCCTCCAGATACGCCTCGAGGATCGCGGGATGGACGTAATACTTCCGGCACACCGCGCGCGTGTTGCCTAACCGCTTCGAGATCTGATCGACCGCCGCGACGATGTTGGCCTTCGCTTTCTTCTCCGACGTGAACGGACCCAAAGCGCGCAGCGTGGTCGCGGCGAGCGTGGTGCCAGCCCACGTTCGAAAGTCCTTGGCGGTCACCTGTCGGCCCGTGATTCGCCGCAGATATTCGTTGATGTCGCCCGCGTCGACGGATTGGCGCCGGCCTTCGGCATCCAGATACTGGAAGAGCTCCTGTCCGGGGAGCTCCTGGCAGCGCTGGACGATTCGCGCAATGCGGCGATCGGTCACCGCCACCGAATGCGCAATTCCGCTCTTGCCGCGGAACTCGAAGCGGAGCTTCGCTCCCGACACGGTCACGTGGCGGCGACGCAGTGTCGTTAGGCCGAAGGACCCGTTGTCCCGCGCGTACTCGTCGTTGCCGACGCGGATCAGCGTGCGCTCGAGCAGCCAGACGACGGTCGCCAGCACCTTGTCGCGCGCGAGCTCGGGGAGCGCGATGTCCCGCTCGACGCGCTCCCGAATGCGCGGCAGGATCTCGCTGAACGCAATCATCCGTCCGAACTTGGTTTCATCGCGCACCGCCCGGTAACGCGGATGATAGCGGTACTGTTTCCGGCCCCGCGCGTCGCGCGCCGTCACCTGCAAGTGGCCGGCGGGATTGGAGCAGATCCATACCTCGCTCCATCGCGGCGGGATTACGAGTTTGCGAATCCGCTCGAGCACGGACGGGTCGCGAATCTCGACGCCGTCGGCGCCGAGGTAGGCAAAGCCGCGGCCCTTCCGTTTGCGGCGGATGCCAGGTGCTGCATCCGTCACGTACCGGAGGCCAGCGACTTCGGCGGATTCGACGTGCTCGTCGGATGGAATCATCGCGCGTCCGAAAGACCGCACGCGGCGTTCGGCGCCGCGCACGGGTGTTTGCATCCGTATCTGACGTTCGAAACACGATGAAAGGCACGATACCGGGGCTCGAAAAGCCTGAAGAAGAGTTCACACATGTGCGGGCGACGACGACGAATCGAATCTCGAAGTCGAAGTGCCCTCGCGAGATGGACATGCTGGCCGGTCGGTAAGAGATCACAATCGTCCAGTGACGGACGCCGAGCGTGCCCGTCATCTCTGAGATGCCGCGCCACCGAATCGACACCGCCACCAAGACACGCCCGCCGGGTGCGGAACGCCTGCGCGCGGGGGCGGAACGCGCCCATGGACTCGACGGCGCGCTCGCGGCTGCTCTCGAACGCGTCGCGCGCATCGTTGCCACCAGCCTGCGCGTTCCGTCGGCGGCCGTAATTCTCCTCGGACAGGATCGCCGCTCGTTCGCGGGAGGAAGCGACGCGCACCCCTGGCTCTCTCGCGATCCGGGGACGCTCTTTCGCGTCGGGCTGGCGAGCCAGGTGCTCGCCTCCAACCGCGCGCTCACGATCGAGGACGCGCGGTCGATGCCTAACGCGACCGAGGACGATTCCGCCAAGTCGTTAGGCATCGCCGGATTCCTGGGCACCTTCGTCGCCGGCACGACCAGCGAGCCGCTTGCCATCGTCGTCGCCATCGACGCGTCGCCGCGCACGTGGACCGCCAGCGAGATCGAGCACTTCACCGAGATCGCCGCCTCCGCGGTCACCGAGATCGAGCTCCAGCGGCGCACCGTCGAAGCGGAACGCATCGAGCGCCAGCTGCGCCACGACGCCCTCCATGACGGCCTCACCGGCCTCCCGAATCGGGCGTGCTTCGTCGAACGGCTGCGACACGCGGCGGAACGCGCGCGCCGCAACCCCCAAGACGCCTTCGCGGTACTGTTCCTGGATCTCGACCACTTCAAGGTCGTCAACGACTCGTTCGGCCATCTCGCCGGCGACGAGCTCCTCGCCGAGGTCGCGCGCCGGCTCGGGGCCTGCCTCCGCTCCGTGGACACACTCGCCCGATTGGGTGGCGACGAGTTCGCGCTCCTCCTGGAGGAGGTGCGCGAGCCCAGCGACGCCGCGCGCGTCGCGGAGCGCCTGCAGGTGGCGCTTCGAAACCCGATGACCATTCGTGATTCCGAAGTCTTCACTTCGGCGAGCATCGGCATCGCTCTGTCGGGTCGGGTCGAAGACGCTCCACAGCATCTCCTGCGCAGCGCCGACCTCGCCATGTATCGGGCCAAGGAGCATGGACGCGGCCGATTCGAAGTCTTTGATCCGGCGATGCACATCGCGGCGATGGAGCGCCTGCGCCTGGAGATGGATCTGCGTCGCGCGATCGAACGGGATCAGCTCACGCTTCACTACCAACCGGTATTCTCGCTCTCCACCGGCGGCATCGTCGCCGTCGAGGCTTTGATCCGATGGCAGCATCCCGAACGAGGTCTCATCGCTCCACTCGACTTCATTCCGATCGCCGAACGAACGGGCCTCATCGGTGACATCGGGAAGTGGGTGATCTCGCGCGCCTGCCAACAGCTCCAAGCGTGGGAACGCGATTTCGGCTACGCGGCGCCACAGTCCGTTTGGATCAACATCTCGCCGAAGCAGTTCACGCAGTGCGATCTCGCCCGGCAGGTGAAGGAGCTGTTCGATTCACTCTCCTTCGAGCCGCGCCGCATCAAGTTCGAGATCACAGAAAGCATCATGCTCGAGGACATCGAGCTTGCCATGCGCACGCTCGGCGACCTTCGGCGGATCGGCGTCCAGGTATTCATGGATGATTTCGGAACCGGATACTCCTCGCTCACATACCTCGGCCGTCTCCCACTCGACGGCATCAAGGTCGACCGAAGCTTCGTGGGTCAGATGGGAAAGGACGTGCGCCAGGCGCAGCTAGTCGGTACGATCATCACCCTGATTCGGAATCTCGGCCTCGAGCCGATCGCCGAGGGCGTCGAGACGGATCAACAAGCGAGCCTTTTGAAGGAGATGGGCTGCGCGTTCGCGCAGGGATTCGTCTTCTGTCGCCCCGTGCCGCCACGCGAGATCGACGAGCTGCTCCGCAACGCGAGCCGCTAAGAAGCCCCAGGGAGTGCATCCATCGGGAACGATCCCGGAGAGCGCCTGATTCGAATTGGCGAACTCTTTCGATTTCCTTTGGAGGCATCATGCGGCGCGCCGCGCATCTTACGCTGCTTCTGCTGGTCGCTGCGGCAGGCTGTGGCGGATCCAGCACTGGTCCCGGCAACAACAACCCGCCCCCACAGAACAATCCCCCGCAAAACAATCCGCCGAGCGCGAGCAACGCTATCTCCGTCACGAACAACTACTTCGACCCGTTGACTACGACAGTCCCGGTCAACACGAAGGTGACGTGGACCTGGAACACCTGCGGCTCCGACGGCTATGGTGGTCAGACGTGCGTCGCACATGACATCGTGTTCGACGACGGTGCCACCTCGGGCTCGCAGCAATCAGGGACATGGGCCCGGACGTTCACGGCCGCCGGCAGCTACAAGTATCACTGCTCGATCCACGGCTCGTACATGTCGGGGACGATCGTCGTTCAGTAGCTCGCCTAACGGTGGGTGGTGTCGCGCCGCGTGTCGGGGTCCGGGGTGACCCGGCCCGTGGCGTCGACGCGAAAGCGAGCGCGTCGCCCATCGGTGACAAAGACGACGTAGCAGCCCGGCCGAAGGGCCGCCGGTCCAACGTTGACCGCATACCCGGGCGGTGCTTCGCCATACACGATCCGGGACGGTGAGGTGTTGGATCCCGTGGCCGCGATCTGCCATAGCACGTTGTCGTTCCGACAGGTTACAATTGAGAGGCCGTAGATCGTGCCGCTCGGCGCACGGCCGGTCGTGTCGGTCAGAACGAAGACCGGTTTGAGCGGTGATGCTCCCGGCTCCACCCGCACCTCATTCACCACAGCCTCACAGGCGACGACGAAGACGCCGAGCGCGAAGAACGCGCGGGCGTTACGTATTCGTGCAGTCCTGGTGACGTGACTCACAGAATTCGGCGAGATGTGCACACAGAGTGTGCGGCCGTTGTGGAAGAACAGGTTTGCGCGGCGCCTAAATGACGCGCCATTTCCAATCCGACGTTCGAGCGCCCCGTGGGCACGTTGAATGCACAACAAGTGGATGCCGCGCGATGCAACGTAGCGCAGTAGGTGGGGGCGCGGCGAGTGAGTGTGGGGCATACAGAGTTGGGGAGGGGCTATTTGCCTCTCCCCACTCCGTTTTCATGGCCGATGCCGGTCTCAGCGGCCGTTTATATCGGTAGAACTTCACGGCTCGAGGAATACGCGGTGCAAGACTTGGATGAGCGAGCTTTAATCGATCGGGTAATGGCCGAGTGGTGGGACTCTGCCGCGCACGCGCTGCCGTGGGCCGGGATGCCGCTCGACGATCGATACGGAGAGCTGCGCCGCCTGGCCACCGCCCTCGTCTCGGCGGCGATCGCCACCGGCGGACACTCCCGAGATCCGCACGAATCCGGTGCAAGAAATGGCGTCATCGCAGCCGCCATCGATCATGGCCGATATCGCGGACATCAGGGTGGGACCTGGGAGCTCCTCCTGTTCGAGCTCACTTTCCTGAGCGATGCGTTGCGTGTCGCCGTGCGTGGGTCGTCGTTGCCACCGACCGTGAGCGCGCAGCTCGAGCGAGAATTGGCGGCCGGGCTCCGCGTCGCCAAGCCAGCCTGCTCGCTGGGGCTGCGCGAGGCGGTGCACGAACAGAGCTCGCCGCATCGCGCGTTCGACGGCGACAGCTGAATCCGGCCTAACGACCCGCCGAACTTCCACCGAGCTCAGTCGGCGAGCGCGGCGGACGGCGACGACGTCGCCGCGACGCTGACATCGATCGGGAGCCGATGGCCGTTGCGCTCCTCGACACGATCGATCACTCCCTGCCACACCGCCGCAAAGGCATGGCCGACATCCGCCGGCGCCTTTCCTCGAGCAAACTCGGCTGTGTTTCCCGCCACCCAGAACGGCGGCTGGCCGCTGACGTTGAGTGAATCGTAAACGTCCTTGACGTCGCCATAGATGAGCGCGGCGTTGGCGGTGTGCGCGTAGAACCCGGGGCGATACCGTCCATCGGCGAGCACGCGCGCCGTCCATTCGCGGTAGTAGTCGCGCATCGCCTGGGGAACGTCGCCCATGTGCTCGACGTCGAGAAAGATCACCGTGCCTGGCGGAAAGCCCTCGGCTTGCGTCCGCGCGATGGCGTCGTCCGCCTCGGCGCGGCCGCGCGCGCCGCTCACGAAGTGTGTCGAACAGCTCGAGCCGGGCGCGGCGCGCGGCTCGACGAGGACTTTCATCGGCACGCGCTTGGTCGTGTAGCTCACGATCCGGCGGCCGTGGCGATGGCTCACGTGCCTAACGCGGCGCTTGACGTACTTCGTGACCACCTCGGCCTTGCCCGGCGTCCGGCCCCAGGTCTGTTGGCCGACGTAGACGACGGCGAGCCCCCACCCCATCTGGGCGAGCTCGTCGCGCTTTCCCGACCAGCTCGCGTCCTTGTGACAAGGCGCCGCCGGCAGGTAGTAGCCGACCCACTCGTACGAGCCGTCGTCGCGCCACGCGCGCATCGCGTCGTCGCCAGGGTACTCACTGGTGTCGAAGCCGAGATGTGTGGCAGTCGGGGACTCGACGTTCTCGGCGGCGGCGGCGACTTCGGTCGTCGCATAGTCGAGCGGATTCGGCAGATCGCCAAAGCCGGCACCGTCGCGGCCGCCGAGACCCAGCACGATGCCGCCGGCAAGCAGAAGCGTCAGGACGTCGCGTGGCTTGAACAACTCTCCTCCGGATGCGCTCGTTACGTTCGGACGACCTTGACTCTACCCTCCCCGGAATAGGACGTTCCTCCGCTGGGCTCGCTCTCGACGACGCACTGCCGCCACGCCACTGGCGATTGATGAAAACTTATGAAAGTCTCCCTTCCCGCCATTCTCCTGCTCGCAACGTCGCTGCGCCTCGCGGCGCAGGCCAAAACCGAGTGGCCGGTGTACGGCGGCGATCCGGGGGCGACGAAATACTCCCCCCTGGCCGACATCGATCGCGATAACGTTAGGCGCCTGACGATCGCCTGGCGCTGGCGCGTCGGCGAGCAACCGGTTCCGAAAACCGACAGCACGAAGGCGGCCCGCCCCGGGAACTTTCAGGCGACGCCGCTCATGATCGGCGACACGCTCTTCTTCAGCACGCCCTACAACCGCGTCGTCGCGATGGACGCCAACACCGGGAAACCGTACTGGATCTACGACCCTCGCGCGTACGCCTTCGGTCAGCCGTCGAATGGCACCGGTTTCGTGCACCGCGGCGTTGCGACGTGGACCGATGGCCGCGAGCGACGCGTGTTCATGAACAGCCGCTGGCGGCTCATCGCGCTCGACGCGAAGACCGGCACCCTGATTCGCGGCTTTGGTGACACGGGAGTGGTCGACCTCACGGCGCAACTGCGCCGCCCGATGAACAAGCTGCACTACACGAACACATCGCCGCCGGTCGTTTGGGGTGATCTCGTCATCGTTGGCAATGGCGTCGGCGATCGGTTGGTGTATCACGACGATCCGCCCGGCGACGTGCAGGCGTTCGACGTTCGCACCGGCCGTCGCGTGTGGGATTTCAATCCCGTTCCGCGGCCGGGAGAGTTCGGCAACGACACCTGGGAAGACAGCTCCTGGAAGCACACCGGACACACGAACGTCTGGGCGCCTTTCAGCGTCGACAGCGCGCGCGGTCTCGTGTATCTGCCCCTCAGCACGCCGAGCAATGATTGGTACGGCGGAGCGCGCAAAGGCGACAACCTCTTCGCCGAATCGATCGTCTGTCTCGACGCGCGAACTGGCCTACGGAAGTGGCATTTCCAAACCGTGCATCACGGTCTGTGGGACTACGACATTCCCGCGCCGCCGGTGCTCGGCACCGTCGCCGTGAATGGACGGCGCACGGACATCGTCGCCGTGCCGACGAAGATGGGCTTCCTCTTCGTGTTCGATCGCGTCACCGGTAAACCGACCTGGCCGATCATCGAACGGCCCGTGCCGGCGAGCGACGTCACGGGGGAGCGCGCGGCTCGCACGCAGCCGGTTCCAACCAGGCCCGAGCCCTTTGCACAGCAGGGCTTCACGTCGCAGGACGTCATCGACTTCACGCCGGAGATCAAACAGCGCGCCCTGGCGGCGATCGCCCCGTATCGCACCGGTCCGTTGTTCACACCTCCGTCGCGCGAAGGCACGATCGTGATGCCCGGAGCGATCGGCGGAGCGGGTTGGGGCGGCGGCGCATTCGATCCCGAGACCGGCGTCATCTACATCAAGGCGACGAATTCGCCGGCACTTTATAAGATTCTCAAGACGCCCTCGGTGTCGGACACGATCGACGCAACGTACACGGTCGATTTGACGCACCAGGCCCTGTCGATCGCCGCGCCCCCACCGAGCGACGCACCGGCCGGCCAGCACGCGCCGATGGCCGAGCTTCCGATCAATAAGCCGCCGTATGGCACCCTGACGGCCATCGATCTCAACACCGGCGAGCGGAGATGGCAGGTCACGCTGGGAGATTCGCCACAGATACGCCGAAATCCACTTCTCCGCGGAGTCACGTTGCCGGCGCAGCTCGGCGTCGCCGGAGCCCCGGGCGCGATCGTTACACGAGGGGGGCTCGTGTTCGTTTCCGGTGGCGGGTCGACCCTCTATGCGATCGACAAGGCGACGGGTGTCACGCTATGGCAGGCTGACCTGGGACGCCGAGCGTATTCGGTGCCGATGACCTATCGCACGCGAGCGGGGACCCAATTTGTCGTCATCGCAACGGGGGCGGGAGCGGACGCCGAGCTCGTCGCCTTTGCGCTGGGAAGCGCTCGGAACTGATCCCAATCCGCGAAATGCCGGTCTCGGCTTCGGGGATTGCGCGCGCTCACGGCGCAATCCTTGTAAGACACGAGTTCGAGCAGCACTTCGGATGGGGAGGAGTTATGAGATGGTCAGCATGGCGTGCCGCGTTGGTGGTTGGAGTTGCGGCGGCCCTCGCGGCGTGCAGCGGCAAGCCGAAAAACATGGCGAGCTTTCAGGCGTCTGTCGATTCGATGACACCGCATCTCGATAGCACCAGGCGCGCACTCGATTCGGCGAAGACTGGCGCAGCGATTGGACAGCAGGTGGATACGACCAAGCTCGGAGCGCGCAAGACCGAGAGCATTCTCACCAAGGCGCGCAAATCACCCTGAGCGAGCGGATCACCGCAGAAGCCGCACTCTGCTCCGTGATTTTCCGGATTCGTCGGATCCATTGATCTGATATATGATCGCCCCGTGAGTTGATGCTCCAGCGAAGGGCGGGGAAACCACGAGCCACGCAGCCAGAAGCGAAGCGGACGAAGAAAGTTGGTTGACGGTGACTTGTTGGTTGGTGTCTTGATGCCGGCGAGCTGAGCTCGCCGGCATTTTTTTTCCTTTACCAAACACCAACCACCAAGCACCATCAACTACGGTAACCTTTCGCGGCGTGAGGCGTCCTAACAACCGGCGCAGTGTACCCACCCTCCAGAGGTCGTATGTCCTCCACGCACTTCTTGCGCGCGCTTGCCACCGTCGCCGGTGCCATCGCGATCGCCAGCTCTCCCGCTCCCGCAGCCGCTCAGGCCCCCGCGGCCGGCTCGTCGCTCGTGAAAGGGGTGAGCGTCGAAGGCATCACCGAGTATCGACTTGGCAACGGTCTCCGTGTGCTGCTCTTCCCCGACAAGTCCAAGCCGCAAACGACGGTGAACATCACGTACCTCGTCGGGTCACGGCAGGAGGGATACGGCGAGACGGGAATGGCCCACCTGCTGGAGCACATGCAATTCAAGGGGACGCCGCGGCACCGTCATCCTTCGGAGGAAATCACACAGCACGGGGCGACCTTCGACGCGACGACGTCATTCGATCGCACCAACTTCTTCGAGACCTTCGCATCCGCGGATACGAGCCTAACGTGGGCGCTGGACCTCGAGGCGGACCGAATGACGAACAGCTTCATCGCGCGCGAGGATCTCGACAAGGAAATGCCCGTCGTCCGCAACGAGTTCGAGAAGGATGAGAACAGCCCATTCGTCGTCACGCTGAAGCGCGTGCTCGGCACCGCGTATCTGTTCCACGCCTACAGTCACCTTCCGATCGGCGCGCGGAGCGACATCGAGAACGTCCCGATCGACAAGCTGCAGGCTTTCTATCACAAGCACTATCAGCCGGACAACGCGGTACTGATGATCGCGGGGAACTTCGACGAGCAACGCGCTCTCGCGCTCGTGCAGGAGAAGTTCGGCGCGATCCCGCGCCCGACGCGCGTGATGGATCGGACGTACACCGTCGAGCCGACGCAGGATGGCGAGCGCATGGCGACGATCCGCCGCGCGGGGAACGCGCAGTTGGTCATGTCGTTCTATCACGTCCCCGCGGGCACGCATCCCGACTTTCCCGCGATCGACGTGCTGACGCGTGTGCTGGGCGACGCCGCGTCGGGCCGGCTCCAGAAGGCGCTCGTCGAGACGAAGAAGGCATCGGCGGTGCAGGCGAACAACCTGCAACAGCATGATCCGGGCGGTCTCTTCATGGCGGCGTTGCTGCAGAAGACGCAGTCCGTGGACAGCGCGGAGGCCGCCATGCTGAACGTCGCGACGGAGATCGCGACGACCAGGCCGCCGACGAGTGAGGAGGTGGAGCGCGCGAAGACCGAGATCCTGAAGAGCTTCGACCTTGCGCCGACGCACACCGGTCGGTTCGGCCTCGAGTTGAGCGAATGGATGGCGATGGGTGATTGGCGGCTCTTCTTCTATCACCGGGATCAGGTGAAGAAGGTGACCGTCCAGGATGTCCAACGCGTCGCGAGCACGTATCTCAAGGAGTCGAACCGAACCATCGGTTTGTTCATTCCGACGGACAAGCCGGATCGCGCCGAGATCGCGGCCGCGCCGAGCGCGGACTCGCTGCTCGCGGGATACAAGAGCGACGTCGTCGTCGCGACGGGGGAATCGTTCGATCCGACGCCGGCGAACATCGAATCACGCCTGCATCGCAGCGCCCTGAAATCCGGATTCCGACTCGCGCTCCTCTCGAAGAAGAACCGCGGCGAGGCGGCGTCGGCGGTGATCAGCCTTCGCATCGGTGATGAGAAGACGCTCACGAATCGCGGGATGACGCCGACGCTCACGGCACAGATGCTCGTGCGCGGTACGAAAACGCTCAATCACCAGCAGTTGACGGATTCGCTCAACAAGCTGAAAGCCAGGGTCTCGATCGCGGCGGCCGGCGCCGGCAACGTGCGCGCGACGATCGAGACGACGCGGCCGACGTTCGCCGCGACGTTGAAGCTGGTCGGCGACATGCTTCGTCGGCCGGCGCTCGATGCGACCGAGTTCGAGCAAGTGCAGCGTGAAGCCATCGCCGGCGCGGAGGCGCAGCGTGGTGAGCCCGTGGTCCTCGGCCAGATCACCTTCGCGCGCCACGTCGGCCGGTACGCGAAGGGGCATCCGCGCTACGTGCCGCTCCCGGAAGAGCAGGTGCAGCAGCTCAAGGCGGCGACGATCGCCGATGTTCGCAAGTTCTACACGGAGTTCTACGGCGCCTCCACGGGCGAGCTGGCGGTCGTCGGCGACTTCGACGATGCCGAGATCGCACGCGTCGCCGCCGATGCCTTCGGCGGATGGAAGAGCGCGACCCCGTTCAAGCCGGTCCCCGTTTCACTGGCGGCGACCACGAGCGGGAAGGAAACCGTCGAGACGCCCGACAAGGCGAACGCCCTGTTCGTCGCCGGCGAGACCTTCGCGCTGAAGGATGCCGACCCGGACTATCCGGCGCTTCTGCTCATCAATTACATGCTCGGTGAGAGTCCTCTCGACAGCCGGCTTCCCGCGCGCATTCGCGTGAAGGAAGGACTCAGCTACGCCGTGCAGTCGGCGCTCAACGTCGGCTCGCTCGATCGCGCTGGCCAGTGGATCGCCCTCGCGATCTACAATCCGGCGAACGCGGACAAGGTGTACGCGGCGTTCTTCGACGAGATGGGCAAGCTGGTGAAGGACGGGTTCTCCGCGGACGAGGTCGAGAAGGGGAAGACGACGTATCTGCAGCGCCGATCGCTGGCGCGCGCGAACGATCTCGCCCTCGCCACGCAGCTCTCGAACGGTCTCTACCTCGACCGAACGATGAGCTTCGATGACGACATCGAGAAGAAGATCGGAGCGCTCACGGCGGATCAGGTGAATGCCGCGCTGCGCCGCAATCTGGATCCGGCGAAGATGACGGTCGTGATGGCCGGTGATTTCGCGAAGGTCACGCAGGCGGGAAAGCCGCAATAAGGCAGCTATCAGCGATCAGTCCATAGTTATCAGGGAGTTGGGAACGAAACGTTTATCTGATGAAGAGCAGATCATCGTATTTGGAGTCGCGCGTGTCCGACGCGCGCTCCTTTCCCTCCTCGCATAAACGCTTCGTTC
>DATBHD010000250.1:0-3921 GCA_036557635.1 Gemmatimonadaceae bacterium | reverse complement strand
GGCGAAGGGCGCGCCAATCGTCTCGAAGGTGTTCGGAGAAACGCCGAATCCATTGAGCGCCTCGCTTCCGTTCGACGAGCGCAGCGCGAGGCGGCGATGAAATGTGCCGATCGCAGTGATCGCGGGCGCGCGCGTCTGGAGAGCCGTGAGTGCCGCCGGCGACGTCTGCGTGCAGTCGACCCCGCACGTCGCATTACTCTGTGTGATCCAGAGCAGGTTCCCGCGGGACAGCCGTGGGAACGGATCGTGGATGGCATGCGACATACTGTAGACGGCCGATGCCGCACCGATTCCCATCGCCAACGTGATGACGACGGCCACGGCGTACAGCGGACGATGCGAGATCGCGCGTAGCCCGTGGCGAATGTCCTGCTCGAGCTGTTCGAGCCAGGTCCAGTGCCACACGTGACGTACCGCTTCATTGATGTTGGTCACGTTGCCGAATCTCCGTTGAGCGGAATACTGCGCATCGCGCGCGCCAGATGACGCGAGCCATTCTGCGTCGAGCTCGAGGTGGTCGCGGAGCTCACGCGCGATCTCATCGTCGGTGGGCGCGCCGCGTCTGGTGAGGCGCGCGAAAAGTCTGCGCAGCATTCGTCATGTCTCCGGCACGGGATTCATGATGCTGCCGATGGCGCGCACGAGCTCATCCCATTTCGACTGCTCTTTGCTCAGGCGACGACGGCCCGCCGCGGTGAGACGGTAGAATTTGTGCTCGCGGTTCTTGTCGGGCGCTTTCTCCCATTTGGACGAGATGAACCCGTCTCGCTGTAATCGGTGAAGCGCAGGGTAGAGCGATCCGTGCTCGACGACCAGCGCGTCGCTCGTGGTCTGGCGGATGTAGGTCGCGATCCCGTGGCCGTGCGCGGGGCCCAAAAGCAGCGTCCTGAGGATGAGCATGTCGAGTGTGCCTTGGAGCAGCTCGAGCCGGTCGTCGGAGCGGGGGGCCATGGGGAGCGATGGTAGGATGTCTACCATCAATGGTAGACACCCTACCGCCGAGCGCAAGGGAGGACGTCCGAGGCGATTTGGGAGAAGGGCTAAGTTGTAATCTTCGGCCCCGCCACTCTTGGGAGTGATTCGCATGCGAGCGTCCTCAAAAACCGTCGCGCAGCTCGCGCTACTCGTGTTGACCCTCGGCCCCGCGACCGCCTGGGCGCAGCAACTGCGCGGCGTCGTCCGAGACAGCGCAGGCCGAACGCCGATTCCGGGCGTCGTACTCCTTCTGTCCGATACGAGCGGGCGCGTCATCGCGCGCACCATCACGAGCGAAGACGGCGGATACGCGATCGGGCTGACGCCGTCCATCCAACGGATCCGAGTCCTGCGAATCGGCTTTCGCCCCCGCGAGCTCGCCATCCCGGAGATGGTCGACGGCATCGCGCGGCTCGATGTGAGCATGGCAGCAATTCCAACGCTGCTGGCCGGCGTGAACGTAATCGATCAACCGAATTGCCCGCGTCGCACGGATCGCCCAGCCGCATTCGCGCTGTGGGAGCAAACCAAAGCCGCGCTGCTCGCGACCGTTGTCGCGCGCGAGGCAGCGCCGGCAACCGTGCTTCGGCTGGAGTACGATCGGCGAATGGATCCTGAGGCTGACACCGCCGCTCAGATCGAGGTCTCCATCGATTCGGCGTCTGCGACAAACCCCTTCGTGGCCTCGCGGCCGGCCGCCGAATTCGTCGCGCTCGGCTTCGTGGATCAGAAGCAGGACGTCAACTCGTATCATGCCCCCGACGCCGACGTCATGCTCGACGATGCGTTTCCTCAGGGGTACTGCTTCGAGATCGCATCCGTCGATCCAACACGCCCGGGCCAAATTGGCCTCGGGTTCAAGCCCGCCAAACGACGCGGCGGTCGCATCGACATCGAGGGTGCCGTCTGGATCGATACGAGCACCCGGGCCTTGACCGACATCGTGTTTCGATACGTCGGCCTCGATGCGAAGTTCGATCGATCCCGACCAGGCGGAACGATCTCGTTTCGGATGATGCCCAACGGCTCCATGCTCGTCGACCGCTGGTTCATCCGGATGTTGGAGGGCGTTCGGTCGTCTACGGGGAGTTTCACCCAAGCTCCGATCGCCGGCCGCTCCGAGGTACACGAGAAGGGAGGTGAGATCGCGCACGCGCGATGGGCAGACGGTCGGGAGTGGAACGCGTCGCTCGGCACCGTCGAAGGGCGTGCGTTCTACGGGACGAACCCGGCGGCCCACACGCGGTTGCGTTTGCTGGGGACCGACTACCGGGTCACGACCGATTCGGACGGCACATTCAAGATCCCTCACATCCTGCCAGGCCCCCACACACTCGGCGTTGAGGATTCTGTGATGGCCGAGCTGGGGATTGCGCTGAGAACAGGTGCCGTGTTCACGGCGGTTCGTGATTCGACCATTCACCTCACCGTCGCGACGCCGACCGCCGATGATTACGTCGCCACGGCGTGCGCGTCGCTTCGGCTGGCGGCTGGACGGTACTCGGTGATCGGCCGCGTTTTGAATCCTGATGGCAGCGGGGCCGGCGGCGCCCCGTACGAGGTGCGCAAGTTCGTCGGAAATGCGTTCACGCCCACGCTCAGCGGACGCGCCAACGAGCATGGCGTGTTCGTGTTGTGCGACGTGAACTTAAACGACATGCTCCTGGTGAGTGTGCGCGACGACGGGAATGAGGCGTCAATCACTCGAGACGTCACACATCGGATCGAAACCATGACGTTGCGGCTCACGCCGCGCCGTTAGTCGCGAACGAGCGCCCGCAGGTCGCGCGATCGCGTCCGGCTCGCGACCAACTTCGTGCCATCCTTCAACTGAACTTGCAGCCGCGTCGCATCGAAGGGCGACATCGCCGCCACATGATCGAGATTCACGATGTGTGACCGATGGATGCGTACGAATTGCTTCGGATCGAGCCGCGCCTCGAACTCGTTCATCCCCAGATAGACGAGAAACCGACGGCCGCGCGTCACCACGGCGACGTAGTCGTCATCGGCCTCGAGACGCTCGATGTCGCGCACGTCGACGGGCAGAATACGTCCGCGATCGCGCACGAAGATGCGCGTCACGAGGCCAGTGCCAGACACCAACTCGGCCGCTTCTCTCGCGCGACGCGCGACGGGGATGTCGTCCGTCGAGTGGACGGCACGCTTCACCCGCTCGAGCGCCGCGCGCAGGCGATCGCGTCCGAATGGCTTCAGCAAATAATCGATTGCCTCGAGCTCGAATGCCGTAACGGCAAACCGGTCATATGCGGTCGTGAAGACGACCGCGGGCTCACGGCGGATCGCGCGCAGCACACCAAGCCCGTCGAGCTCGGGCATCTCAATGTCGAGGAAAACAAGATCCGGCGCGAGCGAATCGATCAACGAGACGGCGGTCCTTCCGTCGGCCGCTTCGCCGACGCAGTCGATCCAGTCCACTTCGGCGATGAGATCGCGCAACTGAGCGCGCGCGATCGGCTCGTCCTCGACGATGACGGCGCGCGCCTTCATGTCGGCACGGACAGAGCAGGGATGTCCGCGCCGGCGTGTGCAGGGAGCTGCACACGCACGGCGAAACCTTCGCCGGGCGCAGTCGTCACGCCGAAACTCGCATGCTTCATGTATCGCGTCTCGAGGCGCTGCCGCACGGCGCGCAGGCCTACGCCGCTTGCCGTGTCCAAGATGTTGGCGGGCGCGCCAGGGCCATCGTCCCGCACTTCGAGGACGAGCGATTCATCATCGAAGAACGCAACGAGGTGCAGTGTGCCGCCGCGTGCGATCGGCGCGATACCGTATTTGATCGCGTTCTCGACGAGCGGCTGCAGCGTGAGCGACGGCAGCACACAGTCCAACGTCTCCGGATCGATGTTCTCTTCGACCTCCAGACGATCGCCGAGCCGAAGCTGCTCGAGCGAGAGATAGTTGTGGACGAACTCCATCTCGTCG
>DATBHD010000249.1:0-72411 GCA_036557635.1 Gemmatimonadaceae bacterium | reverse complement strand
GCCGTGGCCGGCATCGGCAACATCTACGCGAACGAAGCGCTGTTTCGTGCGCGGATCGACCCCTCGCGCGCCGGACGGGCCGTCACCGCCGACGAGGTGGCGCGACTCCAGGTCGCGATCGTCGGCGTGCTCACCGAATCGATCGCCGCACGCGGCACCAGCTTTCGCGACTACCGGGATGCGAGCGGCGCGCGCGGCGGATTCGTCGAGCGCTTGGCCGTGTACGGGCGAGCCGGTGAGCCGTGCCCTCGCTGCGCCGCGCGCCTCATCGGCACACACGCCATCGATGGCCGAATGACCGTCCTGTGCGCGCGCTGCCAAAGCTAGAGCTGCGCCCCCCGACGTCGGACGCGCAGATCGGTGTGATGCGCGACGACATTCGTTCCCGCGCCGAGAATCGCCCCGGAGTTTATCGAATGCTCACCACTGCCGGCGAGGTCGTATACGTCGGCAAGGCGAAACGGCTCCGCACGCGCTTGCTCAGTTACTTTCGCTGCTCCTTCCCCGAGGAGAAGGGCGCGCGGATCCTCCGCGAAGCCGATTGCATCGAGTGGGATTATGTCCCCAGCGAGTTTGCGGCATTGCTCGAGGAGCTGCGACTGATCAAACGTCTGCGACCGCGCCTCAACGTCGCGATGAAGCGCGATGGCCGGAATTTCTGCTTCTTGAAACTCACGCGCGGTGCCGCGCCCAAGTTCCTCGTCGTGCGCGCGCCGAGTCACGACGACGCGTCGGTGTACTATGGTCCCTTTCAGGGCGCCCAGCGTGTGTCGGAAGCGGTGCGCGAGTTGAACGATGCCCTCGGCTTGCGCGATTGCGCGAACGATCAAGGAATGCACTTCGCGGATCAGCCGGAGCTGTTCAGTATCTTCCCGCGCACCCCGGGCTGCATCCGTTTCGAGGTCAGGAAATGCCTCGGTCCCTGCGTCGGCGGGTGCAGCGCGCGCCAGTACATGGAAAGGGTCAAACTTGCCCGGGCATTCTTGGACGGTGCCGACGACGGCCCGATCGAGTCGTTGCGAGCGGACATGGAGAGCGCGAGTCAACGCCTGGAGTTCGAACGCGCGGCGTCGCTTCGGGACAAGCTGCTGAGGCTCGAGTCACTCAAAGAGCAGTTTTTGCGATTGAGATTTGCCGTCGAGACCCTCTCGTTCGTCTATCCAGTACTAGGATACGAAGGTGCGGACCGGCTGTATTTGATTCGCCGCGGGCGCGTGCGCGCAGAGATGGAGCTGCCGCAGACCGTCGACGATCAGTCGCGATTGACGTCGCTCATCGAGCAGGTCTTTTCGCCCGTGGAGCGCGAGACATCACAAATCCCGACGCACGAGATCGATGAGTTGTTGCTGCTGTCGAGTTGGTTTCGCCGGTTTCCCGCAGAACTGAAGCGAACACGCGCACCGTCCCCTGGCCTGTCTTCTGCACTGCGTCGTCTCGTACGAACCGCCGCGCGCAGCGGCCGCGACCCTCGGAGCGACGATGGCAACGACGTGGCAGCCGATCACTCTCGTGCAGTGCATCAGCCTGCGCCCCTGGCTGGTGTACCCGGGCTCTGACGAGTCTGGCGGTTGTCACGACCTGACGTTGGGCAAGATCTACGAGACGATGGGCGTGGAAGCGGATGGAGCCTTCTATCGCATCATCGACGACTCCGGTAGCGACTACTTGTACCCCGTGTCACACTTTCGAGTCGTGTAACGGCGTAATAACGCACCGGCGCAACTGAATCGATGGCGCGGCTCAAGCGCCCGCGCAACTGATCCACCTCGTAACTGATCCAACGGCGCCGTTGTCTCGGTCACGCCGTCGCCTCGATCAGCTCCAGGATCTCGACTCGCGCCCCTCCGCCGGAAATCGTTAGGCGGCCCACGCTCGGCCGCAGCTTGAACCGACGCGGACCGGCGGCGCCCGGGTTGACCACCAACCGGCCGCTCACCTCGACCACCCTTTGCTGATGCGTGTGCCCGTAGACGATCACGTCCGCGTCATACGTCGCCAGCAGTCGCTCCGGGGTCGGGCTGCCCAGTTCGTGCCCGTGGCTGACGTGGATCCGCACGCCGCCGACCGTTCGCTCGATCGACTCCGCGAGGCGCGCATCGTCCCGCGGATCGGTGTTCCCAAAAACCGCGAGCACGGGCGCGATCGCCGACAGCTCCTCGAGCACACCCTCGCCGACGTCGCCCGCGTGCAGGAGCAGCTCCACCCCCGAGAGCGCCGAAAACACATCCGGCCTAACGAGCCCGTGCGTGTCCGAGATGAGCCCGATGACGTGGGCCGGCTCGGCCATTACTGGCGTCGTGACGGACGTGGCGCGTCGCCCCAGCGGCGGACGAGCGTGTGTTCCACGGCGAGGTGATCGAGCACGCGCGCGACCACGAAATCGACGAGATCCTCGATCGATGCGGGATGATGATAGAAGCCCGGCGACGCCGGCAGCACGATCGCGCCCGCGCGCGTCACGCGCAGCATGTTCTCGAGGTGAATCGCGCTCAACGGTGACTCGCGCGGCACCAGCACGAGCGGCCGGCGCTCCTTGAGCGCTACGTCCGCCGCGCGCTCCACCAACGAGCGCGACGCACCGACGCTGATCGCCGACAGCGTTCCCATCGAGCAGGGGCAGATCACCATGCCCGCGTTGAGCGCGGACCCGGATGCCGGCGCGGCGCCACGGTCGGCGTCCTCGAATACGGTGACGTGTGCGTCCCACCCGCCCGCACCGACTCGCTCTCGAAGCTCCGCCGCGCTCCGTACTCCCGTTTCGGTCTCGAGCAGTCGCAGACCGTGCGCCGAGATCACGAGCTGGACCTGTCGCCGCGCCTCGATGAGCTGCTCGAGAAGGCGAATCGCGTATGGTGCCCCAGACGCGCCGGTGATCGCGAAAACGATCGGGCGCTCGGCAGGCACGCTATCGGCTCCAGCCGAAGACGAGCAAGGGTCGGATCCGCTCGGCGAGCACAAAGAACAGCAGTGTGATGCTCAACATGCCGTTCATCATGAAGAACGCCGCGTCCAGCCTCGTGAGATTCCCCGGATGCACCAGGGAATGCTCGTACAGCAGGATGACCGCGGCGATGACCAGGCCGCACCAGTAGAGCACCCCGAGATGCGCGCCAACGCCGGTGAGCGCCAGCGCGACAATTGTCAGGACATGGAGGCCGCGGGCGATGTATATCGCCCCGCGCTCGCCCACCGCGGCCGGTATCGAATGCAGCGAGTGCGCGCGGTCGAAGCTCTCGTCAGGCAGCGAGTACAGGATGTCGAACCCGCCGACCCATGTCGTCACCGCGGCGGCGAGCGCCACGAGCAGCCACCACGGATGGCTCCACGTTCCCACCACCGCCAGATATCCGCCGACCGGAGCGATGCCGAGTCCCGCCCCAAGTACAAGGTGCGACCAACGCGTGAAGCGTTTGGTAAAGCTGTACCCAAGCACCCACAGCACGGCGAGCGGCGACAAATAGAGGCACAACGGGTTGAGCGCCCCGGCGCAGAGCACGAATACGGCAATCGAGACGATGACCGAGATCCACGCCTCGTGCACCGACAGCACACCCCGCGGCAGTTCCCGCATCGCCGTTCGCGGATTCTGCGCGTCGATTTTGCGATCGACGATGCGATTGAACGCCATCGCCGCGAAGCGCGCCGCGGTGAAGGCGAGTACGACCCAGCCGATGTCGGCCAGTCGCAGCCGGTGCCGGTACGACGCGAGGACAACGCCGATGAGCGCGAACGGCAGCGCGAACACCGTGTGCGGAAGCCTAACGAGATTCACGAACGCGATGAATCGCGACCGGCCGCTGAACGTCTGCCCCTCCTGGGCATGTCCCGTCATGCGCGTTGTCTCCCCTCGAGGCCCAATTCGCTCCACATGGCGTCGACGCGGCGCTTCGTCTCGCTATCCATCGTGATCACCCCTGGCCATTCGCGTACGAATCCCTCCTCCGGCAGTTTGCGCGTCGCGTCCAGCCCCATCTTCGATCCGTAGGTGAATGACCGGCTCGAGTGATCGAGGACGTCCATCGGGCCCATCGTGAATCGAGCGTCGCGCTGTGGATCGATGTTGTTGAGTGCGACCCACCATGCCTCTCGCGGGTCGCGCACGTTCACCCAGTCGTCGACGATGATCAAGAGCTTTGCCAGCGACATCAAGCCCTGCCCCCAGAGCGCGTTCATGACCTTGTACGCCTGACCCGGATACTCCTTCTTGATCGAGACGAACACGAGGTTGTGAAAGATCCCTTCCGCGGGCATGTGATAGTCTACGATCTCGGGAATCGTCAGCTTTAGCAACGGAAGAAAGATTCTCTCGGTCGCGGTGCCGAGATAAAAATCCTCCATCGGCGGCCGGCCGACAATCGTGGATGGAAAGATCGGCTGCTTCCGCATCGTGATCGCGGTGACGTGCACTTGCGGGTAGAGATCCGCGAGGGAATAAAAGCCCGTGTGGTCTCCAAACGGTCCCTCGGTCACGAGCGCTTCCGCCGGATCGATGTATCCCTCCAGCACGAAGTCCGCCTCCGCCGGTACCTCGAGATCGCACGTGACGGCCCTGGCCAGCGAGACGGGCTTGCCTCGCAGAAAGCCGGCGAACAGGAACTCGTCGACCGTTGGCGGCAGTGGCGCACTGGCCGAGTACATCGACGGTGGATCGCTGCCTAACGCTATGCACACCGGCATACGCTCGCCGCGTTCCGCCATCTCGCGCCAGTGGGCCGCGCCGACTTTGTGGCGCTGCCAGTGCATCGCCAGCGTGTCGCGTCCCGTCTGCATGATCCGGTACATCCCGACGTTGCGGATGCCACGCTTCGGATCGCGTGTGATGACCATCGGGAAGGTGATGTACGCGCCGCCGTCCTCCGGCCAGCACTTCATCAACGGCAATCGATCGAGATCGACGTCCGCGTCGCGCCAGACGACCTCCTGACAGGGTGGCGTCCCGGATCGAACGCGCGGCGGAAATCGACCCATCTCGAGCAATCGCGGGAGCAGTGCCAGCTTCGCGACGAATCCCTCCGGCACCTTCAGCTCGAGCAGCTTCGTGATCCGGGCGCCGATCTCGTCGAGATCGCGAACGCCGAGGCTCATTCCCATGCGCCGCATCGACCCGAAGAGATTGATGGCGACGGGGAACTCGGAGCGCTTGCCGTTCATGAGGATGGGTTGCTCGAACAGCAGCGCGCGGCCCCCTCCCGGTTGCTTCATCACCCTATCGGCGATCTCGCACAACTCGCGGTCGAGCGAGACCGGTCTCGTGATGCGCACGAGCTCTCCAGCGTCGTCGAGCGCGTCGACGAACGCGCGCAGAGTGTCCACGGTCACCGGGAGTAAATGCTCATCACTTCGTGCCGACGTGGATCGCCGCGATGCCAAACGAGAGCGACGTCCAGCGAACGTCGACGAACCCCGACGCGCTCATGCGGGCGGCGAGCTCCTCCTCGGCGGGGAACTGGGCGACGGACGCGGGCAGATATCGATATGCCGTCCCATGGCCGCTCACGAGTCCCCCAATGAGAGTGCACACACGGTGAAAATAGAAGTGATAGAGTGCGCGCACGATCGGGTTGCGCGGTGTCGTGAACTCGAGGATCACGAATCGCGATCCGCGCGAAAGCACGCGATAGACCTCGCGCAGTGACGCGTCGAGATCGCTCACGTTACGAATGCCGAACGCCACGATCCCGCCCGCGGCGCTGTTCGACTTGAGTGGGAGCTCCAACGCGTCGGCCACGAGCGGCGACACGGCCGCGGTAACCTTCGCTCTCCCGACGCGAAGCATCGGTTCGGCGAAATCGGCGCCGATCACCCGACCCGAGAAGCCGCGTTGTCCGGCGAGGCCGGCGGCGACATCCAGCGTTCCAGCGCACAGGTCGAGGTATCTGCCCGCCGGCGCGGCCTCCCAATTCAATGCCGCGATCGCTCGACGTCGCCACGAGCGATCGATATTGAGGCTCAGGAGGTGGTTGAGAAGATCGTAGCGCGGCGCAATGGCCGAGAACATCCCGCGGACGAAGTCGCGCTTCGTCGCGCGGTCTGCCGGCATCACGAGGGAATGCTCGGTCGCCACGTTGTTTGTCGGCATCGACCAAAGTTCACTCGCGCCGCACACGCAATCAAGCGCGCCGGCTCGCTCACGCTGGTAGCCGCGTCATCGCGCTCTTACTTTCAGCGCACATGCCCACGGCGCTCGATCTCTCCAACCTGCCAGACGCGGACGTCGTTGCCCTGGCGCAAGCAGGGCGAGAGGCCGCGTTTCGAGAGTTGATTCGCCGCTACGAGCGTCCCGTGTTTTCGCTGATCTATCGCATGATCCGCGACCGGGAGCTCGCCGAGGACCTCGCGCAGGACACGTTTATCAAAGTCCTGAACCACATCGATCGCTACCGCCCCGAGTTCAAGCTCTCCAGTTGGTTGTTCAAGATCGCGAACAATGTCGCGATCGATTATCTCCGCCGGCGGCAGCTCGACACGATCAGCATGGATGGCTCGCCCCACGCGGCGACCTCGGACGCAATCGAGTCGACGTCGTTCGAGGTCGCGGTACCGCAGGAGTCTGCGCTCGACGAGCTCGAGGCGAAAGAGCTCGGCACCGCGATCGAGCAGGCGATCGGTCAGCTGCGTCCCGAGTATCGATCCTGCATTCTCCTACGACATGTCGAGGGCCGCTCCTACGAGGAGATCGCAACCACCTTGGACCTTCCCCTGGGGACAGTGAAGACCTACATCCATCGCGCCCGGCACGAGCTCAGGCGCGCGCTCGAGCACCTGAAGACAGACGGTTAGGATCATGAACGAATGCGAAAAAGTTCCCTTCGACGAGCCGCCGGATGTGAGTGGCCTCACTCCCGATGGATGAGTCCATTTTTAGCCGAAAATTGCGTCCTTTTTGCCTGAAACCCATTTCCTCTCCAGAGCGTAGACCTCTCCGTGAATCACCGACACCTCCTTCCGACAGAGATCGACCTCCTCCTCGATGACGAGGAGGGTTTTGGCGTTGCCCCCCTGAAGGCGCACGTTCGGAGCTGCACTGACTGTCTTGCGCGCCTCGAGGATGCCCGCCTCGTTACCGATTCCATCGAAGAGCTCGCGCACTTCGCGCCCTCGTTCAACTTTGCGGACTCGGTGATGGCCCAAGTCCCGGTTTTCGTGCCCTGGCATGTCGCCGCGCGCGACAGTGTGAGATCATGGATGCCCGAGTCGCGTCCAGCGCGCGTGGCGGCTGTAGGGTTGGCGGCCTCGGTCGCCTCCGTACTCACCGTCGCGATACTCTGGATCGCGAGCCAGACGGATCTTCTCGTTTTCGCGACCGGGATCGCCGGAAGCCAGCTTCGAGAGCTGCTCGTCGATGGTGGACGCAATGCTCTGCTGACCCTGTTCGGGTCTCAGACCCTCGCGCTTGCCGGCCAGGCCGGAGTGGTCGGAATGTCCCTGCTTTTCGGAGGTTTCCTCGCCATTGCGGCGACGGCGACATTCGGCCTCCGCAGAATGGCCATCGTTTCGAGCCGAAGGCGGGCGTAAGATGGCAAGGCCCATCAGCGTGGCGGCGACTCTCGGAGCGGTCGCTTTCGCGCTCATGAACGCGTTCTCGCGGGCGCAAGGGCAAAGCCCCGCGACAACGCCCCCGCCCCCGTCCCCGTCAGCGCAGTCCGGTCACGCGACACCCGCTTCCCAGTCCCAGACCCAACAGCCCGTCGGCGATCGATTGCGTGCCGAGATAGAGCGAATGCGGGCGCGTCCCGAGGGTAGTCGGCTGCCCCCGGCGGACAGCTTCACTGTCGGTGCGCGAGCCGTGACTGCAGCCGCGTCCGTCAGTGGACCGATCGCGATCGCCGATGGATCACTCGACGTGTACGGTAAACTGGATGGCAGCGCCTTCGTGATTGACGGCGACATCGTCGTTCATAGCGGCGGAGTCATTACTGGCGACGCGGTATCGATCGGCGGCCGCGTGTTGCTGGACGGCGGGCGCGTCGACGGTGAGCGCCTAACGCTGAGCGCGCCTGCGACCGATTTGGTGAGGCCCACTCGAGAGAGCGCACCCCTCGGCACCTGGCAGTCGATCAAGCTCGTGGTTGGGTGGTTCGCGGTGCTGGTCATCATCGGACTCGGCGTGTTGATCTTCGCCGAACCGAACATGGATGGCGTCGTCGAGGCAATGGAGGGAAGCTTCGCGAAGGCGTTTTGGTTCGGCGTGCTCGGCGAGATCATGGCACTGCCCGTCCTGGCGCTGCTCGTGGTCGGCCTCGTTCTCACGCTGCTCGGAATCCTGCTCATTCCCTTCGCTGTAGTGGCGTACGGCATCGCGCTGGCCGGACTACTGGCGCTCGGCTTCCTGGCCGTAGCGAGGTTGACCGGTAGCGTCTGGTCACGCCAGGATACATCCGCTCCGAACACGGTACGCGTCGCGAATTTGCGCGCGCTGTTCATCGGCCTCGTTCTCTACATGGGACTGTGGCTGCTCGCGGCGATCTTCACCTGGCAACCGATCGCGGGGGCGATTCTCCGCGGCATTGCCCTGGCCGTCAGTTGGGTTGCGGTCACGGTAGGCTTCGGCGCCGCCATGTTGTCACGCGCTGGCACCAAGCGTCCGGGTGCTCGTCCTCACGGGCTCACATCCGCGCGTCGCCCCGCGCCGGAGGATCTGGCCTGGCAAACGCCGACGCCGGTCACTGGCGTCGCGGCCGCTCGGCGCCCCGTGGTTGCGGTGAAGGAAGCGCCGTGACGCGCGCAACAAGATTGCTGCTATTGCTCGCGGCGGTGGCGCCAGTTCAGGTGGCGTCGGCACAGGCCTGGCGCACGATCGAATCCACGCGTCAGCTGCACGACACGGCGCAGCACAAGGTCTTCGTGCGCTATGGTGCAGGGCGCCTCGATATCGGCGCGACGAACGCCCCCGTCCTCTACTCGATGACGCTTCGCTACGACGAAGCGAAGACGTCGCCCCTTCATCGCTACGACGCGGACGCGCGCACGCTCACGCTTGGCGTCGAAGGGGAAGCGTCGCACTTCTCGCGCGACATGGGCGATAAATCGAAGGGTGAGATGCGGCTCTCCCTCTCGCGTACGGTGCCCATCGATCTCGACATGGAGCTGGGTGCCACGAAAGCGTCGCTGGATCTCGGAGGTCTGAGCCTTCTCGGTTTGCATCTGGAGTCCGGCGCGAGTGAGACGCTGCTCGACTTCTCGACGCCGAATCAGACCCGCATGCGCAAGCTCGATGTCGATGTGGGGGCGGCAAGCTTCGAGGCGCGCAACCTTGCCAACTCGAACGCCAGCGACGTGCATGTTCAGGGGGGCGTTGGCGCGGTGGAGCTCGACTTCGGCGGGCAGTGGTCGCAGGACATGAACGTCGACGCGGAGCTCGCGCTCGGCAAGCTCACCCTCCGTGTTCCTCGAGACATCGGGGTGCGTATCGAGGCGCAGATGTTCCTCGCGTCGTTCGATCACCAGGGGCTGCAGAAGCGGGGCGACGCCTACTACAGCGAGAATTGGGACAAGGCCAAGTATCATCTCCGGCTCCGTGCCGGGACGACCTTCGGCGGCATCGAGCTGGATCGCGCCGACTATTGATCGATCGTCAGGGCGTCGCGCGAAAGACAACCTCGCTACCCCTCGTTAGGCCCAGCTCTCGCGCGGCGCTTCCGTCGCGCACAGCGACCTCGATGAGCCCCGATGATCCGATGACCGCGAGGGGACTCCCGGTCGCCACGTCGCCATAGGTCCTGCGGACAGCCAGCACCACCCCCGCCACCTCCACGACTCCCGCGCGCAGCGCAATCAGATTCGTGATCGCGTTGCCGAACCGGTCGATGCCGATCACGACGCCCGCGAGTACGCCGTCGCCGATGCGTTGGGGTTCCGGGGTGCGCCGGATCACCGGCCGGGACGTGAGCGCTCCGAGCGCATCGAGCGGCTTGCCTAACGCGAGAGCCGCTGCCGCCGGCGCGAACACATCCCGGCCGTGAAAGGTCGCCGACGCATTCGGAGGAGTCTCGAGCTCGACCGCGCACGAGCCGGCGACGAGGAGTGCCGGGGAAAGAACGCCGTTGTCCGGTCCGACGAGCAGGCGGTTGTCGCTCCGCACCGCGAGTGCGGCTCGCTCGGTGCCGACCCCCGGATCTACGACCACCAGATGGACAGTGCCCGGCGGGAATCGTCGCCACACCCGGGCCAGCGTTAGGCGGCCGGCCTCGACGTCCTGTGGCGGGATATCGTGCGTGATGTCGACCAGCGCTGCCTCGGGCACCCTCGCGAGCAGCACGCCCTTCATTTCGCCCACGTAGCCGTCGGCGGTTCCGAAGTCCGTGAGCAGCGTGATCACCGGACGCATATCACACCGATTTGCGCTTCCAGCGGCCCAGGCGCCAGAGTCCCATCATGCTCATTGCGCGGCCAATCGCCGTGAGCGAGATCGCCCACCAGATTCCCGTGCTTCCCCATCGCGTCGCCATCACCGGAACGAGCGGGACACGTGCCGCGGTGAACGACGATGACGCGATCATCGGCGGCAGTGTCTCGCCCGCTCCGCCGAGCGCCCCCTCGAGCACGATCTCGGCGCAGATGCCTAGCTGCGAGATCGCGGCGATTCTGAGGTAACGCGCGGCCTCGAGGATGACGGCTGGGTCATCGGTGAACAATCGCGCGAGTTGCGGCGCGTAGAGCAGATCGATGACGCACGCGGCGAGTCCGAGCACCGAGCAGAGCCCAACCGAGAGCCAGCCGGCGCGCTCGGCGCGCTTCACCTGCCCCGCCCCGAGATTCTGTCCAACGATGGCCGCGGTGGCGGCGCCGAAACCGACGCCGATCATGAACAGCCAGCTCTCCACGCGATGGCCGATGCCGAGCGCGGCGAGAGCCGGCGTGCCAAAACGCGCCGCCGTTCGTGTGACGACGATGTAAATGATGCTGAACACGATCCCGGTGATTGCCGTCGGCAGACCGACCTTACAGACCGCGGCAATCGACGTCCATTCGACCCGACGCAAGCGGAGCAGTCCACGCCGCGCGGCGAGAATCGCACCCATCGCGAACGCGGCGCCGCGCGTGCACACGTTCGCGATCGCGGCGCCCGCGATGCCCAACCTTGGCAGCGATCCCCAGCCCAACATGAGCGCTGGATCCAGGACGAGCGTCACGCCGACGGATACGATGAGTAGAGCGAACGGGGTCCGGGTGTCGCCGGCCGCGCGAAACGTCGCGTCGATGGCGAAGAAGCCATAAATGAGCGGAATGCCGACCAGGTACGTGCCGAGATACCGGATGCCGAGGGTCGTGACCGCGGGCGCCGTGTGCATCGTCGCGAAGAGCGCGCGCAGCGCGATGAGTCCGATCACGGTGACAGCGCAGCCCATCGCCAGCGTGAACAGCAGCGCGTCTCCGCATAGCTTCGCCGCGACGTCGGGCTGTCCCTCACCGTGGCGCCGCGCCGCCACCGCCGTGAGGCCGACACCGATCATTTCGGCGAGCGCCACCATCATCCAGATCCAGAAGAGCGAGGTCGACACCGCCGCCAGGCCATCCGAACCGAGGCGTGTGCCGACCCAGAACGCGTCGACCGAGGCAAAGAGCGTCATGAGGAGCGATGACGCGACAGCCGGCAGCGCGACGCGCGCGATCGTCTTGCCTAACGAATCATGAACGAGATGCGCCGCCGTGCGGACGTCGGCGACGCCGACGGGCGCGAGACCGTCGCGCGGATCGAGCGGTACGCTCGCTGGCTCGACGACGTCGGTGGAGGTCACTGGCGGCGAGAGGAGCGGGAGCGAGCGCGCAGCGCGAGCCAAATAGGCTTGCGCGAGCGTCGCGAGCGCTAGCGAGCGTTAGTGAGCGCCGGCGTGCACGGCCTCGCGAACGCGCTCGGCGATCCGCACGAGCGCCTTCGCGGCCGACGACGCCGGTTCGGCGACGACGATCGGCTGCCCCTGATCGCCCGCCTCGAGTACTCGCGGATATAGCGGAACCTGGCCGAGCAACGGTAGCTCGAGCGCCCTCGCCAGTCGCTCGCCACCGCCCGATCCGAACAACGCCGACGGCTTTCCACAGTGCGGGCATTCGAACCAACTCATGTTCTCGACGATGCCCAGCACCGGCACATTCACTCGCTGGAACATCTTCGCGCCGCGCAACGCGTCTCCCACCGATACTTCCTGTGGCGTCGTTACTATGATCGCGCCATGAACGTTGGTGGACTGCACGAGCGATAGTTGAGCGTCGCCTGTTCCCGGCGGCATGTCCACGACGAAGTAATCGAGCTCACCCCAAGCGACATCGCGCAGAAACTGGCCGATGATCTTCATGATGATCGGGCCGCGCCAGATCGCCGGCTGCTCCTTCTCGATGAGGAAGCCGAGGCTGATGACCTTCACGCCATGCGCCATCAGCGGAATGATCTTCTCGTCGATCACGGATGGCGGCGCGTCGACGCCCATCATCCTCGGCACGTTAGGCCCGTAGATGTCGGCGTCCATCAGGCCGACGCGCGCTCCCTGACCGGCGAGAGCCACGGCGAGGTTGGTGGCAACTGTCGTCTTCCCGACGCCGCCCTTTCCGCTCGATACCGCGATGATGGTTCCGAGGTTTGGGTAGGCGACGGGCGTCGGCGCCGATGGCCTCGGCGCCGCGGCTCGCGTCTCCATCACCGGGAGTGCGCGCTTCGAAGAAGCCGCTGGACGCGCCGGGGTGTCTCCCGGCGCCCTGGCGTCGCGGACGTCGACGCGCACCTCGGTGACACCTTCCACCCGCTCCAACGCCTGCCGGATGTCCCGCGCAAGCGTCGGGTCGTCGGTGGCGGACATGAGCAGCGTTAGGCGTACGCGCCCTTCGGTCGACGTCGCGATGTCGCGCACCTTCTCCGCGGTCAACACATCCGAACCGCTGCGCGGGTCGCGAACACGGGAGAGCGCGGACTCTATGCGTTCCTGAAGAGAAGCCATTCTGTAACAGCTATTGGGGTATCGGGTGGAAGCTACTACGTGGTGACTCAGCGGGTGCAGCCGAGGAAATCCTTCGCCTCGCTGACGACCCTATCGCGGACTTCCTCGATCGTACCGGCGACGAGTGCCCCTGATGCCTTGACGTGACCGCCGCCGCCGAAGCGCCGCGCAAATCTGTTGACGTCCACGTCACCCGTGCTCCGAAACGAGATCTTCACTTTGCCGTATCCCAGATCCCGGAAGAAGATCGCCATGCGCGTGCCAGCGATCGAGCGCGCGTGCTCCACGATGCCGTCCAGATCCTCGGAGCGCACGCCATGGCGCTCGAGCGAGCCGGCCGCCATCGTCAGCCACGAAACGCCGCACCGATCGTCGACTCCGAGGCTCCCCAGCACCTCAGCAAGGAGACGAACGCGCCCGGCAGGTGCCGAGGCGTACACGCGCTGATACATCTCCTCGGGATCCACGCCGCGCGAAAGCAACTCGCCGGCGATCGCGTGGCTCCTCGGCGTCGTGTTGCTGTAGCGAAACCCTCCCGTGTCGGTCAGGATTGCCGCGTAGAGCGCGCGGGCGATTTCCGGCGTGATGTCGAGATCCAGCTCGCACGCGAGATCGTACACGAGCTCCCCCGTCGCACAAGCCGTCGTATCGGTGAGCACGATGTCGCCGGCCGGGTCATCCGACGCGACATGATGATCGATGACGACCCTGGGCACCGTTAGGCGCCGCACCGCGTCGGTGAGGCCGCCCAGTCGCTTCACGTCGCTGATGTCGACGACGAGAAGCAGATCGATTCCCGCGAGCGCCGACATGCCCTTGTCCGTCTCGTCGATGACATCGTCTCCCAGCAGGAAATCGAACAACGACGGCCACGGCGTCGGATTGACGATTCGCGACCGCAGTCCGCGCTGTGCGAGGAGACGCGCCAGAGCGGTCTCCGCGCCACAGCCGTCGCCGTCGGCGTTCATGTGTGTCGACAATGCTACGCGTCGTCCGGGGACCAGTTCGCGCGCGACTCGCTGGATGCCGGCGCGCCGCTCAGGTGAGATCGTCAAATAGTCTGTGTGATGCACGCGTATCGTGGTCTCGGACGCAAAGCGGCGCCCGGTTGATGACCGGGCGCCGCAAGAAGATAACCTGGCTCGCGTCAGTCGGCCGCAGCGGCCGCCACCGTGTCGACTTGATCTTTGATGCGCGAATGCTGCTTGCCGTACAGGAAGTAGATGATCAACCCCAATGCCATCCACACGATGAGTCGAACCCACGTGTCATGTGGCAGGCCGTACATCATGTACCCGCAAATCAGCACGCCAAGAATCGGCACCACGGGCACCAGTGGCGTGCGGAAGGGTCTCGGGATGTTAGGGCGCTTGTAACGCAGGACCATCACTCCGCAGCAGACGATCACGAACGCCAGCAGCGTTCCGATCGAGACCAGCTCTCCCAGGAGTCCGATTGGGAAGAACCCGGCGACGAGCGCCGCCACGATGCCGGTGACGATCGTCGTGACGTATGGCGTCTGGAATCGCGGGTGCACCTTGCCAAACACCGGCGGAAGCAGGCCGTCACGCGACATCGAGAAGAAGATGCGCGGCTGGCCCATGAGCATCACCAGCACGACCGACGCGAGTCCGGCGATCGCGCCGATGTTCACGAAGAAGCCGAGCCAGTGGAGCGCCGGGCCTGCTTTCTCGATGGCGACGAACACGGGATGCGGGACGTTCAACTCCGTGTAGTGCGCCATCCCCGTCATCACGAGCGCCATGAGGATGTAGAGCACGGTGCAGACGCCCAGTGACGCGAGGATGCCAATCGGCATGTCTCGCTGTGGATTCTTCGCCTCCTGAGCCGCGGTCGAGACCGCATCGAACCCGATGTAAGCGAAGAACACGACGCCCGCCGCCCGCACAATTCCCGTCCAGCCGTAATTCCCGAACTCGCCAGTGGGGTTCGGCGGAATGAATGGATGCCAGTTCGCGGTGTTCACAAACATGAAACCGAAGCCGATCACGAGAAACACGATCGCCAGTTTCACGAACACGATGATGTTGTTGAATCGCGCCGACTCTCTGATGCCGATCACGAGCAGTGTGCTCATCAGCGCGATGAGCACGATGGCGGGAATGTTGATGACTCCGTGCGAGACGACGTACTTCGCCGTGTCACACGCCTGCCCCGCGGCGAGCGAGACCGCCTGATTCGACGCCGGATCGACACAGAGGGTTGAGCGAACGAGATCATGCGTACCGACCACATCGAGAGGAGCCTGCGTGTACGCCAGCGGCAACTTGATTCCGAGCTCCGACATGAACGCCGCGAAGTAGCCGGACCATCCGACTGCTACCGTCGCGGCGCCGAAGAGATACTCGAGAATCAAATCCCAACCGATGATCCACGCGATCAGTTCGCCGAGGGTCGCGTAGCCGTAGGTGTACGCGCTGCCGGCGATCGGGATCATCGCCGCGAACTCGGCGTAGCAGAGACCCGCGAACAGACACCCGAATCCCGCGAGCACGAACGAGAGCACGACGCCTGGTCCCGCGTAGCGCGCGGCCGCGGTCCCCGTCAAAACAAAAATGCCGGCACCGATGATCGCACCGATGCCGAGCGTCGTGAGATTGAGCGCGCCAAGAGCGCGTTTCAGGGTGTGCTGTCCTTCGGCCGCTGCCTCTTGCTGCAGGTTGGAAATGCTCTTCGTCGACCACAAACCCATGGTGGTTCTCCAGGGAGAAGCGAAGTCGTCGCGGCAGTCGTGCCGCAGTGTCGGAGGAGCGGAAAATCGCGCGCGCACGCGGTATGCAAACGACTCATGTCGCAGCGCATGTCCTGTATACAGCGGCGCAACGCGTGAAGTTCGCCGCGCGCCGGCCGTATTGTCAAGGAGAGAACCGCTTCGGAACCCGCAAGGTGCCAGGTGATTGGCGCTGCGTGCTGGAAAGAAGAACCCCGCGGCGCACGCTCGCGGGGTTCTCGATCTGGAGAACGAAGCACCTACACGCTTCTCCTCACAAACTGTAGTTAGGCGCTTCTCTCGTGATCGTCACGTCGTGCGGATGCGACTCGCGGAGGCCCGCCATCGTTATGCGCACGAACTCCGTCTCCGAGCGCAGCGCGTCGACCGTGCTGCAGCCGACGTATCCCATCCCGCTTCGCAGACCTCCGACCATCTGGAAGAGCACGTCCCCGACCGGGCCCTTGTAGGGCACACGCCCCTCGATCCCCTCGGGCACCAGCTTTCTCGGCGAGAGCTCCCCTTCCTGGAAGTAGCGATCCGCGCTTCCGTCCTGCATCGCCGAGAGACTGCCCATGCCGCGTACGACCTTGAATCGCCGCCCCTCGAGCAGAAACGCTTCGCCAGGACTCTCTTCCGTGCCGCCAAGCATTGAGCCCATCATCACGCTCGATGCACCCGCCGCCAAGGCTTTCACCGCGTCGCCGGAGTACTTGATGCCGCCGTCGGCGATGACCGGGATGTCACCCGCGCCCTCGACGGCCTCGAAGATCGCGGTGAGCTGCGGGACGCCGACGCCCGTCACGACGCGCGTCGTGCAGATCGAGCCCGGTCCAACGCCGACCTTCACCGCGTCGACGCCACGTTCGACGAGCGCTTGCGCGCCCTCACGCGTCGCGATGTTGCCGGCGATGAGTTGGACGTCCGGGAAGCGCTGCCGAATGTCGGCGGTGGCAACGAGCACCGCGTCGCTGTGTCCGTGCGCCGTGTCGATCACGATCGCATCGACGCCCGCATCGATCAGGGCCTTGGCGCGCACGACGAAATCACCCGTGCTTCCGATCGCCGCTGCAACACGCAGGCGACCGTATTGATCCTTGTTCGCATCGGGATACTGGCGCCGCTTGTGGATGTCCTTCACCGTGATCAGCCCGCGCAGCGTGCCCGTTTCGTCGACGACGGGCAGCTTCTCGATGCGGTGCCGCGCCAGAATCTCTTCCGCTTCGTCGAGCGTCGTTCCGACGGGCGCGGTCACGAGCCGATCCCGCGTCATCGCTTCCCGGAGCTGGCGATCGAGATTTCGCTCGAATTGCAGATCGCGATTGGTGATGATGCCGACGAGCTTTCCATCCTCGTCGACGATCGGCACTCCGGATATGCGGAAGCGATTCATCAGCGCGTTCGCCTCGCGCACCGTGTCACCCGGGCGAAGGGTGATCGGATTCAGAATCATCCCTGACTCCGATCGCTTCACCCGATCGACTTCAGCGGCCTGGCGGTCGATCGACATGTTCTTGTGCAACACGCCGATGCCGCCGGCGCGCGCCATCGCGATGGCCATGTCCGATTCGGTGACCGTATCCATCGCGGCGGACACGAGCGGTATGCGCAGCTCGATCCCGCGCGTGAATCGCGACGACGTGTCGACGTCACGCGGATGAGTCGCCGAATGGCCGGGAACCAGCAGGACGTCATCGAATGTGAGCGCGACGTCGATTCTTACGCGGGATGCAGCCTTCTCTTCCGCTGCCCCCTTAATACGCGAAAGCCCGCTCCCTCGTCGATCGCGAGGAGCGGGCTGAGTCGGAGGTCGAGTTGTGGTCGCCATGGCGAAATGTAGGCGCTGAGAGCGACGAGGTACAGTGCTCGGTGTCACCCAACACAAGTTGTCCCGACTGCCTACCTCCGTCAGCGACCGATGACGCGCAGGCGGCGTCGAATGCGCCGCGGAAGAAAGAACGCGGCTGCCGCCAGCGCACCCTTCAGATTCAGATCGCCGAGATCCGCGGCGTCGCCATTCCAGTGATCCAGGAGCACGACTCGCCCCGCGTTCGAGATCAATCGCTGAAGCGCGATCACGAGGAGATAGACGTCATCCACCTCGCCGATGAACGGAATGAAATCAGGAATGAGATCGATCGGCGTGATGATATACGCGACTGCTCCGAACACCAACAACTTGTCGATCAGCGCGACGCGGGGGTCGCGAATCAGTCCGAAAAGCAGGCGCACGAAACTCGGAAGTTGCCGGATGTAATGGAGCACCGTTCGCTTCGCGCCTCTGCGCGGCGCACGCGCTCCTCTCTCCGAACCAGCCTCGGGCCTCGAGTGCTCCGCTGTTCTACGATGTGTCGCGGTTGCCATCAAAGCTTCTCCTCTCCACTTCCGGGAACCTTGGTGTCGCGCGCCGGCGACGACGCCTCCGGCGCCGGCGATGACCCCTCTGGCGCCGCCGTTTCAGCGGGCGTCGTCGCTGTTGTTGCTGGTGAGCTCGGGCTATTCGCCGACGTACGAGTGGCACTCACGATGTCATTCGCTACGGAGCGACCGGCGGCGAGCGCGCCATTCAGCACGGTCGACGCACGATTCATGAGACTCATCGCCTCGGCGATGGTGGATGCTGACACCCTGCCCGCACGCAGTCGATCCTCGACGGCCTCAGTGAAGCGCGTGAACGCGCTCGCGGTGGAGGACTGTCGCTCCGCGTACCGCGACTCGAGAAACTCGACGTAGTCCAGAATCTGATAACCTCGTTCGTCGGCGAGTGTCTCGAGCTTTCGAACTATCCGATCGCGAAGGTGCTCGTTCATGGACCGCGGTCCTGTGAAAAGTTCATGCAACCCGTGGGGCCGCACCAACAATCAATGGTGAAGGGTGCGAGCTTCATGCCGAAAATCAAAAGTCGTCGCACGAGAAGCGCGACGACTTTCCTCACGACCTGCTTCCAAGCGGTGCCGCGGCCGATGACAGCTCAACCGCGCCAGCGCGATCGATAGCCCCGCGCATCGATATGCACATACGGTGTACGGTAGCGATCGCTGGTGTAGACACCAAGTCCGCCAACCAGGTCGGGATGCTCCTCCTCGACCGAGTCGACGGCCTGCGTCACAAGCCGACTGTCCGAGCGCGTGATTCGTCCGTCACCATCCGCGTCGATCACGACGTCGGCAGCGTCGCCGTATTGGTGCCGGCTGTCGCGCGCCGCGCGCTCGACCTGCGCGTTATGCGCTGGAGTTCTGAAGCCGGAATGGACGTCGAGAGCAACGAGCGAGTCAGATGGCACGCCGCGCATCTTCGCGACTTCCGCGACGACCAGCTCGAGCTTATCGAGCAAACGAGGATTGAGCGCAACGTACTTCGGCCACACGTCGGCCTGAGCGTTGTCATGCGTGACAAAATCGCCGAGCCGGAAGTGTTTGCTCACACTCAGTGCGAGATCGCTCTCGTGAACCTCGAGGAAGCCATCGGGCTCGTCATGAGCGCCTCGAAAACGCTCGGCCAGGTAGGTGCCGATACGATAGCCATTGAGCACGCCGGCCGATTTCTTGGCGAACGGCACCATGACCGCGAGAGTCGGCTCCGCGACCCGGTTCCGAATCACGACGGTCGAATCCTGCGCCGACCGATGGAGGAGCATCAACTGATAGAATCCAGCCCTCGGCGGCGCGACGATGGTTGCGCCAGTGAGGGGTGTGGGCTCCGTGGCGGGCTCACTATCAGCCGCCGGTACCCACTGGTACTGCAGTCGTGTTGGATCCTCGGCTACCGCGAGTGGAAACTCGACTCGCTGCCCAGGCAGAGTGAACCGAACCTTGAGGTCGCGACTCGTTCCGAATGCATCACCTGACGCCCACGCGGTGGGGCCGACGAACCGGGCAAATGGAGCGTGAGGCACTTCGGGAGCGCGTACGAACTGCATCGCGCCCAGTGCGGCCGCGCCAAAAAGAGTGCGTGTCGCCCACAGTGCGCGTCGTGCTGCCTTTCGCGAAGACGATATTGGGGGTGCCGATGACGGCCGAGGCTCGGCCGGCATCAGGATCTCCCCCAACGAGCGCGCCAGCCGCGCACGTCGACATGGGCGAACGGACCGTGGCTGCGGGTGCCGCGGTACACGCCCACTCCCCCCGAAAGCTCGGGGTGCTCTTTCTCGACCTGCTCGACGGCGTGCAGAATGACCCTCGCGTCTCGAGAATTGACGCGGCCGTCGTGATTGAGATCGGCCATCCGACCGCTGCCGTTGTCGACGAAGACATCGGCGGCGTCACCGTACATGTGTCGACTCAGCTCGGCGCGCCCGCCGATGCGGCCACCGTTCTTGTTGTACCACGGAGTTCGGAAACCACTCATGACAGCCAGGCGCTGGACGCGGACCCCACTCTCCTGGAGACGCGCGATCACGAGCTCCAGCTTGTCGACGAGGTCCTCGTTGAGCACGAGGTACTTTGGCCACACGGAAGGCTGATCGTGTGTCAGAAAATCTGAAAGTTTGAAATGCTCCGAGATCTGCATGCTTTGGTTCTCGGGCGTGACCTCGATGAAGCCGTCAGGATTCTCGTACGCATCCGTCGTGAGGCGGCCCCGCTCACTCGGCCAGAAGCCGATGCGGTAACCTCCAACTCGACCCTTCTGCTTGTCCGTGAATGGACGCAGCGCTATGAAGGTGAAGGGGCGGGTGAGGATGCTATCAGGCAACGAGTAGAGGCCAGGTCGCTCGACTGCGGAGTCACCAAAAAAGCGCGCAAAGAGTGGCAGCGCTAGGGTCGCGCGCGCACGCGTGACCAGCCGCATGAGCAATTTGCCGCTTCGCCCACGAAGCGAGTCGTCGACGAACCGTAGGCTCGCCTCTCTGGAAGCGGCGGCCGCGCTGAGAACTGAGTCGGGACCGCGACTGCTGGACGCCGCGGGCGCGGCATACGCCAGCGTCGGCGCGGTAGCGGCGCCGATCACGATGCCAGCACTTAGCAGCGAAAGAACGGCGCGTTTGGCGCCGGCCTGTTGGGGAACCGTCATTTCTACAGCGAGCCTCCTGAATGCTTGACGACTGGCGACACGTGGGGATAGCCGCCAGCGTAAATCATGCTACCTCGATGAGTTAGGAAACATCAGCGACTTG
This sequence comes from Gemmatimonadaceae bacterium, assembly GCA_036557635.1. Classification (GTDB taxonomy): domain Bacteria; phylum Gemmatimonadota; class Gemmatimonadetes; order Gemmatimonadales; family Gemmatimonadaceae; genus AG2. Next base: position 51,638 of record DATBHD010000249.1, on the reverse strand, counting down.
GAGCACAGTTGCCCGGTGTCGCGCGACCACCAATCGTGCACCTTCTTGCCGCGGCGGAAGTTAAGCAGCCCCGCGTCGGAGAATTAGACGTTCGAGCCTGGAAAAGGGTTGCATTCCTGACCGAGCGGACAGCCATCGGCGTCGGATCAGTATATGAAGACCGGCGTACCGACGGGAACGATGTTGAAGAGCGTTTCGATGTCTTCGTTCCTGAGTCGAACGCAACCGTGGCTGACCGAGTGGCCAATCGAGTAGGGAGCGTCCGTGCCGTGCAGGGCGTAGCCGTCGCCAAGGTTCAGACGGAAGGTGCCGAGGACGCCCTTGTACTTTCGTTGCCGAGTGCCGAATGGCGGGATGACAATGTTGCCGTTGGCTACGATCTCCTTCCCCTCGGATGCCTCGAGGGCCTGCGAACGACCGTCGGCATAGCGCCTGACCACGTCGCTGCCATCGACGGTGATCTGGCTCCCGTCCGCCATCGGAATGCTTTGGCCGCGCGTCAGGTGCACGAGACCGAGGCCTCGCTTCTGCGCCTGCTCCACGAAATGCCAGTCCGGGGGCACCCATTCCGGCTCGGACTCCTTTGACTCCACAACTAGGCGCCCTCGCGGGGTCTCGAAGCGCCAGTGGCTTCCGCCACCGGACTTTTCCAGGATCTTGCCGCTCCCGGTCGCCACCTGGGTAGTGAAAATCGTGGAGTCCGCCAGCTTGTACCACAGCCGGTGATCGGCGATGGAGACCACGACGTAAGGTTTGTCGCGAGTGGGTGCATCCGGGCTGCTCGCGAGCACCTTGTTCAAGCTGTCGCTGGACTCTCCGATCTCTCTCTGGATTTGATCGAGTAGTCCGGTGTTGTGGTTGTAGACGATGCGGCTGATGTCGCGGCGGTAGCGCACATCGAGCGTGTTCGCGAACAGCATCGTGGTCGCCACGACCACGAACGCAAGCGTCCCAATGAAGCTCCAGGCGATCCTGCCGCCGCTCCGAATGAATCGAATCAGCCCCATCTCGCGCGCTCGACGTCAGGCATCAGTAGAAGTAGACCGTCATGCCGGCTTTGAGGTTCGCGGCGATGGCCTCGAGATCGGCCGCGCGCGTTCGAACGCTCCCCGGAAGGACGTACAGCGAGTCGTTCAGCGGACCAACGGTGGGAAGTGAGTAGATCACGGTGCCGCCAACGAGAACGATGGCCGCGGGTCCCAGCGCACCCTTGAACGCGCGTTCGGGAGGAGGAGTCAAGCCGCGATCGGTGTAGACCCATGCCGGGACTTCCCAGGCGTCCGACGCGTCGAGAATTCGTTCAACGGTTCGGGTGCCGCGCGGTGCTACCATGTACACGGTGTCCGGGGGCGTACCAACTCGTCGCTCCGGCCCGACCTGCAGCGGCATCTCGCGCAGGAGCGCTCCGTCCTGCTCGAGGTACATGACGCCGCTGTCGATCGGGACCGCGAGATGCAGCTGCTTGTCGATTTGTGCCTGCCGCCTAACGAGCTCGATCATCATGCGAACTTTGTTCTGCTCGTTCGAGAGGATTGCATCGGCCTGCTGCCGCTGTAGGGCGGACATGCTCTCTCGCAGGCGCGTGTCCTCGTCGATGTAGCGTTGACGCCTGCGGACGAGCCAGACGTCGAACGCGACCAACAGACATACCGCGAAGCCCATGCTGGCCAGCACGCCAGGGTAGGTACGGCGGAACTCTCGCCCGTTTGGGCGGAGGCGCTCCGGGAACTGCGGGCGTGGTGGAGTGGTGAAGATTTCCGGAGTTTGCTGTTCCATCATTCGCTATCTGACTTCGGGGGGAAGCCGCGGGCTCCCATCTCGATTCCAATCACCAGTGCACGTCCCGACCGTGGCGCCCTGAGCCGCAGAGGATGTCAGGTGGTGGCTCCCCGTCGGCCGTGTTGCGAGCCGACTATCCTCGGACGCATTCCCGCGACATCGCGGTACGAAGCTAGATTTCCCGCCCACACTACACCGGCCCCGAGCGCCGGGGTCCTAACCGCGCACGCATTAGAGCAGGAAGCAATGGGTAAGGAGAGCAAACGCTCCGTTGTCTTGATCGTTCTCGACGGATGGGGCTATCGCGCCGAACGTGAGGGCAACGCCGTCGCCTTGGCACAGACGCCTACGTGGGACGCGCTGACGGCGCGCTACCCGCGAACGCTGCTCGCGGCTTCGGGTCTGGCGGTTGGACTCCCGGAACATCAAATCGGCAACAGCGAGGTTGGGCATCTGAATCTGGGCGCCGGTCGCGTCGTGATGCAGGATCTCGTGCGAATCGATCGGGCGATCGCCGACCGCAGCTTCTTTCGAAACCGGGCGTTCGTCGACGCCTGCGAACGCGCGAAGCGTTCGCGGGCTACCGTGCATCTGGTTGGGCTGATCGGCAAGGGGGGAGTTCACGCGATGGATCAGCATCTCTTCGCGTTGATCGACCTCTGCGCTCGCCAACAAGTCTCTCGCATCGCGATCCACGCGATGCTGGATGGGCGCGACACGATGCCGCGATCCGGCTTGGGCTACATGCGGGAGCTTCAGGAGCGTGCGGCGGGCAAGGCAATGGTCGCGAGCGTTGGGGGACGTTACTACGGGATGGATCGCGATAAACGGTGGGATCGCACCGAGAAGTGGTATCGGACGGCGGTTGAAGGCGTTGGACCAAGCGCGAGCGATCCGCTCGAGGTCATCCGCGCATCGTACGAGCGTAACGTGACCGACGAATTTGTCCAGCCGACGGTGATCGTCGAGGGTGATCACGCTGTGGCGCCGATGCGCGATGGCGACGTCGTGATTTGCTTCAATTACCGCGCGGACCGCATGCGGCAGATCGTGCGCTCGCTCACCGAACCGGATTTCGACGGCTTCGATGTCACCGGGCGGCCATCGCTGCACGTCGTCACCATGACGTCGTACGACCGTACCTTCGACCTGCCCGTCGCGTTCCCGCCGCAATCGATGAAGAACATCGTCGCCGAAGTGGTGTCCAATTCAGGAATGACGATGTTCAAAACGGCGGAGACCGAGAAGTACGCGCACGTTACGTACTTTTTCAACGGCGGAGTCGAGGCGCCATTCAAGGGTGAAGATCGAGTGCTCGTGCCAAGCCAAAAGGTCGCGACCTACGACCTCTGCCCGGAAATGAGCGCGGCTGGTATCACCGACGTGCTCTGTGACTCGATCGAGAAGAGCGAGCACGATTTCACGCTCTGCAACTATGCGAACGGCGACATGGTGGGACACACAGGCTCACTGCCGGCAACGATCAAAGCTGTCGAAACGGTCGATCGTTGCCTGGCGCGAGTGGTCAAGTCCGCGCAGGCGGTCGGCGCGCGGTTGCTGGTGACGGCAGACCATGGCAACTGCGAGATGATGATCGACCCGGAGACGGGAGGCCCACACACCGCGCACACGACGAATCCGGTTCCACTCGTGCTGATCGACCCGGACAAAGATCAGCCGCTTCGTTCGGGCGGTGCGCTATGCGACGTTGGACCGATGGTCTTGAGCATGCTCGGACTCGAGCAGCCGCCGGAGATGACTGGAACAGACCTGAGACTGCAAGGAGCTCGTACGTGAGTGTTCGTTATTCCGCGCTGATCGCGCTGTTGATTGTCGCGCCCACGGCCCGTGCCCAACTGGTGGGGCACACACCTGCCCACAGCCCGTACCTCGATTTGGCGTATTCGCAAGAGATCACACCGATCTTTGGGTATTACTTCGGCCGCGTCGACCCCGCCGGAGTGGCGCCGGGGAATGGCGCGCTTGTCGGACTGCATTACGAGTGGCGCGCCGGCGGCCCCGCGCATCTCACCGGCGAGTTGGTGCACATCTCGTCGAGTCGCACGGTTCTCGACCCGTCGAAGCCGGAGAATACACGCGACCTCGGCGATCGAAGCTGGCCACTGTGGAGTGCCGACGTCGGACTCGGCATGAGCCTCACCGGCGCGCGAAGTTGGCACAACCTGGTACCCATGGTGAACGCGGGCGTCGGATTCATCTCCGATTTCAAATCCGCGGACGTCGGGGGCTTCAAGTACGGCACCCGCCTTGCAATCACTTGGGGCGCAGCGCTTCGATACGTGCCGGCGGGCGGGAGATATCAGATTCGCGCCGACTTCTCGAATCGATTGTCGTCCATCAGGTATCCCGACTTGTACTTTCGTCCGGCGAACATCAGCCTCACGCCGATTCTCACAGGCAAGGATCAATCGGTGTGGCGGAACAATCCGGCGCTCACGATCGGCATCTCGTATCTGTTCTCTCGATGAGGACGAGCCATGGCCCGCGACTTCGAAGACGTCAATGATCTCGATGACCTGAGCGACGACGAGCTTCGCGGGCTCGTGCGCGAGCATCTCGCGGCGGACAGTGCGCTCGACATCGACGACCTCTCGATTCGAGTGAAGAGCGGCCACGTCATTCTCGACGGACGCGTCGGAACCGACGAGGAGCGGCGCATCGCCGAACACATCGTCACTGACGTGCTCGGTATCGAGGACTACGAGAACAACATTTTTGTCGATCCCGTGCGCCGCGCGACAAGCCCTGAAGCAGCCGACGACAACCTTGCCGACGAGGATGCCACCGAGGGACGGCTGCTTGGCGATCGACCGGTGAGCCTGAGGCCGGAATTGGCGGACGCGCTCGAAGATGAGGACGCGCAGCTCTACGGCACGACGGACATCGGCCATGCCATCGAAGAAGGCACGTCCTGGATTCCGCCCGAGGGGCCGACCCCGGAGGGATTTCCCGGGCAGGATGAGCGTGGAGAGCTGGGCGAAGACCACTAGAAGGGTTTAGGGTCTGGGGGAATGGAGGTTAGGGTTACACCTAGCCTCCTTTTCATTTTTCCACTGTCTCATGCCCGCTCTCCTAACCCGGCGCGTCAGCTTTGCCGCGGCACATCGTTACCGCATTGCCTCGTGGTCAGATGAGCGCAACGAGCAGGTCTTTGGTCCTTGCGCGCGCCCGAGCTATCACGGTCACAGCTACGTCTGCGACGTGATCGTTCGGGGTGAGATCGACGACACGACGGGAATGGTGATCGACCTTGGGCTGCTCGATCGGATACTCGAGATCGAGGTGCGTCAGCGGTTCGATCATCGAAACATCAACGTCGACGTGGCGGAGTTCGGCGAAGGACGCCTCGTTCCAACAGGGGAGAATTTGGCGCGATTCATCTTCGAGCGCGTCGATGCGGGCTTGAAGCAGCAGGGTGCCGCCGCCCGTGTCGTGCGAGTGACGGTGGCGGAGGATGCGACGCTCAGCGCGACCTATGTCGCGGAGTGACGGTCGCCGGTAGCGCGCGCGCGGGAGCAGCGACAGCTTAGGGCATGACCGTTCGACGCTGCAGTGGAGTCGTGCTGGCGGGTGGCGCGAACGCTCGATTCGGAGGCGTGGCCAAGGGCCTGCTCGAGGTTGGTGGCCGGCGCGTCGTCGACCGGGTGTTCGACGCTCTCCGAGACGTGACCGATGAGCTTTTGCTAATCACGAACGACCCGTCGGTGCGCGCCGGCGGCGACGCCGTGGCGGTGTACGGCGACGTCCGACAGGAGCGCGGCAGCCTGACTGGCTTGCACAGCGCATTGACGCGCTGCGCCGACGCTGCGCTCGTGGTCGCCTGGGACATGCCCTTTCTCTCATCGCCGTTGCTCATGATGCTCCGGCGAGCTGGCGAGGAAGAGGAAGCAGCGGCGATCCCCGAGAGCACGCGCGGCCTCGAGCCGCTGTGCGCCTACTATCCGCGCTCGTGCCTCGAGGTTGTCGAACGACAGCTCGCGTCCGGCGAAATGCGCCTCTCCGCTTTCGTCGAGGCGCTCCCGCGGCGTGTCATCGTTGGCGGCGACGAGATCGCGCGCTTCGGGGCGGGGGCACCGGACCGGTTATTCATAAACGTGAACTCGGCCGCCGATCTGGCCGCCGCACAATCGCTCGTCCACGAACACCACGCCGACCTCGGGTTTGTCTCACACTCTCGATCCCAATGACTCGCCCCATCGTCCGCAATCTGCTTCTGTTGAGCGTTCTTCAAACCGCGATCGTCGGCTGCGCGACGAGTGGCGCGTTCGGTGCCGGTCGCGGCGCCCGGTCGCAACGCGCGGCGTTGCGCGCGGCGATCGATTCGATGGCCGATGCGGCGGAATTTCACAATGCGTTCTGGGGCATTCTCGTCGTCGATCCAGAGCGCGGCGATACGTTGTATTCGCGCAACGCCGGGAAGCTGTTCCTGCCGGCGTCGAACATGAAGATCGTCACGAGCTCGGTGGCGCTCGAGCAGCTCGGACCCGACTTCACGTATCGCACGACGCTCGTCGCTCGTGGTCCGATTCGCGACAGCATGCTGATGGGCGATCTCGCCGTCATCGGCCGCGGAGATCCGACGGTGAGCGATCACATGTGGGTCGACGCGATGATTCCACTGCGCGCGATCGCCGATTCGCTCGCGGCGCGCGGCGTTCGCCGAATCGCGGGCCGGCTCGTCGCGGCGGGGAACGCGTTTCCGGGTCCCGTGCTGGGCTACGGTTGGTCGTGGGAGGATCTCGAATCGTCGTACTCGGCGGCGATCGATGAGTTGTTGTTCAACGAAGGATTCAGCGAAATCCGCCTGCACGGGGGCGACCACCCGGGCGATTCGGTGCGCGTCGAGACGCGGCCGGCGCGGAGCTTCCCCGCCCTTCGCACAGAGCTCACCACGATCGCCGAGCCCGGTTGCGCAACGGCAGACTCGGGGGCGAGCTCACCCTGTCAGACGCCGCCACGGAGGGGCGCGAGACGCCGTGAGCTCTCTGTCCACAAGGACACGCTTCGCGGCGATGTGATCGTGAGCGGAGGAGTGGTTGCCGGCGACAGCGTGACTATAGAAGTTACTCATCGTGATCCCGACCTCGCCTATCTGGCCGCGCTCACGGAGGCGCTCCGCGACCGCGGGATCGCCGTCGATTCGGCGACGGGCGTCGTCAGCGCCGACACGGTTCCGCCGGCGGGTGACACGCTCGCGACGTTCGTGTCCAAGCCGCTGCGGGAGATATTGCCGGCGTTACTCAAGCCGTCGCAGAACCAGATTGCGGAGGTCCTGCTCCGCACCCTGGGACTGGAGCGCGGCGGAGCCGGCACGGCGGACAGCGGACGAAAAGTGGTCGAACGTCAGCTGGCGACATGGGGCGTGCCGCCGACAACCTACGTGATTCGCGACGGCAGCGGCCTCTCGCGATACGACTACCTCGCGCCCGAGGCGATCGTTCACATTCTGGACGTCATGCGCCGATCGCCGAACTTTCAGCTCTTCTACGACGCGCTGCCGATCGCTGGCGTCGACGGCACGATCAAGACACGCATGCGGGGAACGCCGGCGGAGAGCAACGTGCACGCGAAGACCGGTTCCGTCGCGAACGCGCGCTCGCTTTCCGGCTACGTGCGTACCGTGGACGGACGCACGTTGATCTTCAGCATTCTGGCGAACAACTGGACGGTGCCGGCAAGAGACGTCACGGGTGTGCAGGACGCGATTGCGGCACGGCTCGCGGCGCTGCAACTGCGGTGACCCAGGAGCCGACGCCCCGCACGTCGCTGACGGTGGCCGAGGCGAGCGCCGCACTGCTCGCCGAGCTCCGGCCGCTCGACACGGAAGTCGTACGGCTCGACGCGATGCTGGGGCGCGTGCTGGCGATGGACATGATCTCGCCGCTGTCGCTGCCGCCGTGGGACAACGCGTCGATGGACGGGTATGCGGTGCGCGCGGCGGACGTACGCGGTGCGCGCGGCGACATGCCGATCGCGTTGCCGGTCACCGAGACGGTCGCCGCCGGCGGACGCGCAACGCGCGCGCTGGCGCCGGCCACGGCGATTCGCATCATGACCGGCGCGCCGATTCCCGATGGCGCGGACAGTGTGATTCGAGTCGAGGATACGAATCGCGGCGATAGGCAAGTTCTCATCGCCGACGCCCGCGATGCCGGGCGCAACGTACGCCCCCGGGGCGAGGATCTGCGCGCCGGCGAGGTCGCGCTCACGGCGGGAACGGTCGTCGGTCCGGCGCAGCTCGGCGTACTCGCGTCCATCGGCGCCGCGACGGCCGTCGTGCACCGCAAGCCGCGGGTCGGCGTGCTCGCGACGGGAGACGAGATCGTCGACGTCGATGAGTTCGACGAGGTGCTCGCCGGACGGCGGATCGTGAGCAGCAACAGCTACACCCTGCGCGCCGCCGCGACGCTGGCGGGAGCCGAGGTCGTCGATCTCGGCCTATGTGGCGACGACCGCGCCGCGCTGCGCGCGCGGCTCGAGGCGGCGCGCGAAGCGCGCTGCGATCTCCTGCTCACGTCGGGTGGCGTGTCGGTCGGCACCTTCGACTTCACGCGCGACGTGCTTCGCGAGCTCGGCGCGACGATGCGATTCTGGCGCGTGAAAATCCGGCCGGGCGGCCCGTTAGGCTTCGGTCTGTACGGCGCGACGCCGTGGCTCGGATTGCCGGGGAATCCGGTGTCGGCGATGGTGACGTTCGAGCTGTTCGGCCGGCCGGCAATTCGCCGCCTGCGCGGCGAACGGCTCCCTTTTGTTCGGCCGCTGGCGGTGGTCGTCGACGAGGAGGTGAATATCGCCGCCCCGTTGACGCACTTTCTTCGCGTCGTCGTGACAACCGACAGCGACGGTGTTGGGCATGCGCGGCTCACCGGCCCGCAGGGCTCCGGGCTACTGACGTCGATGGCGCGCGCCAATGCGCTGCTCGTCGTCCCCCTCGAGCAGTTCGGTCGCGGTCCGATTCCGGCCGGCACGGCACTCCGGGCGTTGCCGTTAGGCGAGACGGGCATGCTGTCGGCGGACCCGATGCTGTGAGCAAGACTGCGTCGTCGCCGGAGATCGGCGCGCTGCGCAAGCGCCTGGCGCGTCGCTTTCGAACGATCGAGTCGGTGGTGCTCGTCGCCGATCGGCCGCTGTCGATGTTGCATCCGGCGAGTGCCGACGAGCTGATCGACGAAGCGGACTTCGAACGGGACGAGCGACTTCCCTACTGGGCGGACATCTGGCCGTCGGCCCGCGTTCTCGCGTCGTACATCGCGCGGCTCGACGGTCGTGGCCGCTCGTTGCTGGAGCTCGGGTGTGGGGTGGGGCTGGTGGCGACGGCGGCGGCGGTTGCGGGGTTTCGCGTTTGCGCAACAGACTACTACGAGGACGCGCTGCGCTTCACCGAGGTGAACGTCGCCGAGCATGCCGGCCAGGCGCCGGAGACACGTCTCGTGGATTGGCGAGAGCTACCCACCGATCTCGGACGCTTCGATCTCGTCGTGGGGTCGGACGTGCTGTACGAGCGAGCGTATGGGGGCCTCGTTGCGCGGGCGGTGGACATCACGCTCACGCGTCGGGGGGAAGCGGTGATCGCCGACCCGGGTCGGATCGCCGCGGAAGAGTTCATGCGCGATGCAAGCAAGCGTGGGCTGGCGCTGGTCGAGCTCGATCAGGTGCCTTACGTTGACGGCGCGATTCGCCAGACGATCAGCTTGTATCGATTGCAGCGGAGAGTGTAGAGAGCTGTCCGGCTACTACTTCCGCAATATCGAGTACGGGGACGTCGGATTCCTTCGCTTTGACGCCGTCGCTCATCATCGTCATGCAGAAGGGGCAGGCGACGGCGATCGCGTCGGCGCCGGTCGCGAGCAGTTCCTCGGTGCGCTCGACGTTGATGCGCTTACCCTGCCGCTCCTCCATCCACATGCGCCCGCCGCCGGCGCCGCAGCACAGGCCGCGATCGCGTGCACGCGGCGGGTCCACCAGATTCACGACTGGCAGCGCGCGGCGGAGCGTTTCGCGCGGCGCGTCGTAGATGTCGTTGTACCGGCCCAGGTAACAGGAGTCATGATACGCGACCGTTAGGCGGCGTCCCTCCTCGGTGCGCAGGGGGACGAGATCCGCCTGCAGCAAGCGCTCGATGTACGTCGAGTGGTGAACGACCTCGAAGTGTCCGCCGAGCTGAGGGAACTCGTTGCCGATCTGGTGAAAGCAGTGCGGGCAGCTCGTCACGATGCTCGTGACTGCATAACGATTCAGGGTGTCGATCGCGTCCTTCGCCAGCATCTGATACAGATACTCGTTCCCCATGCGGCGCGCCGGGTCGCCGTGGCAGTGCTCTTCCTGGCCGAGAATGGCGAAGCGAACGCCGCACGCCTGGAGGATGCGCGCGAAGGCCACGGTGATCTTCTTGGCGCGATCGTCGAACGAGCCCATGCAGCCGACCCAGAACAGAACGTCGGGACGTTCGCCACGCTGGGTGAGCTCGGCGATCGTCGGAATGTTCATTCCGTCGGCCCAGCGCGCGCGATCGGCGGCGTTGAAGGCCCAGGGCGCGCCGTTGCGCTCGAGCGATTCGAAGGCGGGCTGTACCTCGACGGGAAATCGCGATTCGCTGAGAACGAGATTTCGCCGCATCTGATTGATGATGTCGAGCTGATCGATCGACACGGGGCACTCCTGCACGCAGGCGCGGCAGCTCGTGCACGCCCAAAGCTCGTCTTCGGTGATGTAGTTGTCGAGCAGACGGTGCCCGAGGCGACTGTCTCCATTGCCCCCTAACGATTCGGCCGCGTCCCGACCTTCTCCGTGAAGGAGGTCAACTCCGAAGAAGGCCATGTCCTCGCCGGTGACGGCCGGCCCTTTCTCCATCAGCCGCTGGCGCGTATTGACGACGATCTTGCGCGGGCTCAGCGCCTTGCCGGTGATGTTCGCCGGGCAGGCGGCGGTACAGCGGCCGCATTCGGTGCACGAATATCCGTCCAGCAGATTCTTCCACGTGAGCTGCTCGATGTCGCTCGCGCCGAAGGTCTCGGTCTCGGCCTCGAGATCCATGGGCCGCATCACGGCGCCCTCACCCTTCTCGCTCGTATTCGAGAAGTAGACGTTGATGAGCGACGTGACGACGTGCAGGTGCTTCGAGTACGGCAGGTAGTTGAGGAAAATCAACACGAGCAGTACGTGGGACCACCAGAAAACGGGGTGAGCGTAGAGCGCGACGCGCGGAGCGCGGAGCGCGAATGGAGCAGCGAGCGCGCGCGAGACGAACTTCTCGGGGCCAACGGCGTCGGGCTGGAGGATCGAGAGGAACGCATTCGCGAACAGCAGCGTCAGCATCAACCCGGCGATGAGGCCGAGGATGATGTAGGCGTCGAGATGCTCGATGCGATCACCCTCGAGGCGCTTCGGGTGCAGCACCAATCGCCGATAGAAGGCGAAGCCCACCGCGGCAAGAACGAAGACGGCGAATGCGTCCTGCGACGCCGCGTAGAGGACGTAGAGCGGATGCCAGAGGATGTGCTCGGACGAAAACCCATTCCAGACGCCCTGGATGAAGATCTCGACGGTCCCGGCGGTGAGGACGATGAATCCCCAGAAGATCGTCGCGTGCATCATGCCGGCGATCGGCTCGCGCAGAATCTTCGTCTGCGCGATACCGATGGTGAGTACATTCGAAAGCCGCCACCAGGGGCGGTCGGTGCGCCGCTCCGGCAGGCCGAGGCGGACGTAGCGCACCAGCCGTTGCACGTTGAGCGAGAAGATGCCGGCGGCGACGGTGAGGACAAGGAGAAACACGACGTTCTGCGCGCTCATGCGGTCCGCCTCGGGTCAGTGGCCTTGCTTCGCCTCGCGCACCGCTCGGGTCAGCGCCGGGACGACCTCGAGGACGTCACCGACGATTCCGTAGTCCGCCACCTTGAAGATCGGCGCTTCCTTGTCCTTGTTGATGGCGACGATCGTCTTCGACGTGCGCATACCGGCGAGGTGCTGGATGGCGCCGGAGATGCCGAGGGCCACATAGAGCTGCGGGCTCACCTGGCGGCCGGTCTGCCCGATCTGGTCGGCGTGGGGACGCCACCCCTCATCGGTGACGGCGCGCGTGGCGCCAACCGCGGCATTGCCGAAAGCGTCGGCCAATTCTTCAACAAGTTTGAAATTCTCGGGGGCCTTGAGTCCGCGGCCACCGGCGACGATCACGGGGGCGTCAGCGAGATCGGGGCGTCCTTTCGCGCCCTCGACAACCTGGGTCACCTTCACGCGCTCCATGGCCGGATCGAGTGCCGGCGCGATGGTTTCGACGCGCGGCGTGCGCGGCGCCTCCGTCGCGGTGAACGCGCTCGGACGAACGCTGAGGATCGCCGGTGATCCGGTGATCGCGAGCGTCACGATGACTTTGTTCGCATAGCTCGGGTGCTTCACCGTGAGCACGTCGGCGCCGCTCGACTCGACCTCGACGATGTCGCTCACGATCGGCGCGTCGAGCTTGGCGGCGAGTCGAGGACCGAGATCGCGCCCCTGCGCGGAGAAGCCAAGGACGATCGCGCGGTATCCGACGCTCTTCGCGCGCGTGGCGAGCGTCGCGGCGATCGCCTCGCGGGCGAACGTCCCGAGCGCGGGATGCTCCAGCGCGAGGACCACGTCGGCGCCGAAGCGGCCCAGCACCTCGCTCTTTGCCGCGACGCCGGGCGGTCCGGCGATGATCACGTGCACCTCGCCGCCGCCGGACGCGTCGGCGAGACGGCGACCGGCCGACACGGCCTCGCTCGCCACCTTGCGCAGCTCGCCACCGCGCGTCTCCGCAAACACGAGAATATTGCTCATTCGTTAGGCTCCTCAGAGGACCTTGGCTTCGGTCTGGAGGAGCTTCACGAGCTCCGCGACGGCACCCGTGCCCTCGCCGACGATCCGGCCGGGAGGGCGATCGGCTGGCAGTGCCATACTCTTCACCGTGACGCGTGGCGCGCCGAGCTGCGCCGGCCTGGACTCGAGCGGCTTCTTCTTCGCCGCCATGATCCCCTTGAGCGACGGATAGCGCGGCCGCGCGATACCCTCGTCGATCGTGACCACGGCGGGCAGACTGAATTCGACCAGCTCGGCCGCGCCCTCGAGCTCACGTCGCGCCGAGCCCTTGCCATTAGCAATCTCTAACTTCGAGACCGCGGTCACGCACTGCAGATGGAGCAGCTCGGCCGTCGCGGTGCCGACGACGCCCTCGGACGTGTCGAAGGCGTGCTTGCCGAAGAGAACGAGATCGAAGCCGCCGGTTTCGAGCTCCGCGGCGAGCGCCTTGGCGACAGCGAGACCGTCGAACGGAATCACGTCGGCCTTGAGTTGAATGGCGCGATCGGCACCCATGCTCATCGCCTTGCGCAAGGTCTCCTGCACGGAGTCCGGGCCTAACGCGACGATGACGACTTCGCCGGAGCCCGCTTTCTCCTTCATCTGGAGCGCGACTTCCACGGCGTAGCTCGCGAAGTCGTCCATGTCGAACTTCACACCCGATTCGTCGATCGCGCTGTTGGACGCGCCGATGCGAAAACGGGTCTCGGAGTCAGGGGTGCGTTTGATACAGACGGCGATCTTCACCGCCGGTCCTCGTGGGAAAGATTCAGTGCGGAACTTAGCCGGGCCCCTCTCTGCAGCAAGCGCCGACACCGGAATCGATGCGCGTCACGCATGCTTCAGCGCGGGCGGCTGCTCAACGCGCGACCAGGTTGGTGCGAAGGCGCGCGCCGACCGCGCGCACGAGAGGCACGGTCCGCCACAGACCGACGCTGAGAAAGCGATTCGCGTCGAAGGAATTCCACAGGGTGGCGGCGCCGAAAAACACGAGGATGCTCGCGGCGTAATACACGAGCCACAGTTCGGGATACGGCAGACCCATAGCCGGAAGGGCCAGGACGTAGACGTAGCCTTGCAGGATGAAGACAAAGAACGAGGCTCGGCCGATCGCGCCCAACGGACGAGCGATAGCCCGCCACGAGTCGGCACGCGCGACTGCAAACGACTTCGCGATGAGGATCATCCCCGCTCCGCCAAAGACCAGCAGATACACGGGTCCGGGCGGAAACTTTCGCCCGAGCGACAGAAATCCGAACAGCGTTGCGTGAGCATTCGCGAATGAGGGCGCCCACGCTCGCAGCGCGTGGCGGGCAATGGTGATCGCCGCTCCGACGGCGATGGCGATGACACCTGGAAGCACGAGCACCGTCCCCACCGGCCGGGCCTCCGAAGATCGGGCGATCTCTCCGAGCCGGTCGCCTAGCACCGTAGCGAGTACGTAGACGCCTAACCACGGCATGAACGGAAAGCCCGTCGCCGCCATGTCGCTGGAGAGGCCAAACGCATACCGAGCAAGGATGATGACAAGAGGGTTGGACGGCGTCCAGAGATAGGACGCACTCCAACTCAGTCCGAGCAGGAGCGTCCCGATCAGCAACCGCGTCCGCGCCGATGTCCACATGACCAGCGACGGAGCGACGATGATCAAGACGGCAATGGCGTCTGTGATCATCTCGAAACGGAGCGACGACGTGTCGTGGAACTGAGCATAGTAGGGGTAGGCGAGCAGGAGGTGTCCGACGAGCAGGAGGAAGAGACCGCGGTCGATCAGCTTGCGACGCAGCGCCGGCATTCCCGCTGGATTCACTCGGTAGAGATACGCGACGACGATCCCGCTGACGCCGATGAAGCTGGGCGACGCGATCATCGAGATGGTGCTGGCCATGGCGCCACACCACCACATCGCCGGCGACAACGCGGGGTTGTTCTCCCGAGCTAGAAACGCTGCCGCGAAGTGGGACAGGCAAACGAACAACATCGCGGTACCGCGCGCGACGTCCAGCGAATCGACGCGACGAGCCAAGACCCACCCTCGATGAACGTTCCAGAGCGTGCACACGGCACGCGCTGCGAGGTGGTGAGAACGTGCAAAAAGGCTGCCGGGTGGGGCTCGGCTTACTGGAACGCGCTCATCCCCGTCATCGCCTGGCCGAGCACGAGTGTGTGCACGTCGTGCGTGCCTTCGTAGGTGTAGACGCTCTCGAGGTTGGCCATGTGGCGCATGGCGCCGTACTCGGCGAGAATGCCGACCGCACCGAGAAGCCGGCGCGCCTCACGAGCGACGTCGGTGGCCATGCTGACGTTGTTGCGCTTGGCAAGCGAAACCTGCTGTGGCGTGTACTTGCCCGCGTCCTTGAGCCGGCCGAGGTGCAGCGAGACGAGCTGCGCCTTGGTGATCTCGGTCAACATGTCGGCGAGACGCTCCTGCTGCAGCTGAAAGCCGCCGATCGGTCGGTCGAACATGACGCGATTCTTCGAGTACGAGAGCGCTTCCTCGAAGCAAGCCACGGCGGCGCCGATCGCGCCCCACGAAATGCCGTAGCGCGCCTGCGTGAGACACATGAGCGGACTCTTGAGCCCGCCCGACTTGGGCAGGAGCGCGTCGTTAGGCAGATGCACGTCTTCGAACACGAGCTCACTCGTGTCGCTCGCGCGCAGCGATAGCTTCCCCTTCTGGTCGCGCGCCTTGAAGCCCTTGCTGTCGGTGGGCACGATGAAACCGCGAATCGAGCGCTCGCTCTTGTCGCCGTTCGTCTTCGCCCACACGACGGCGATCTGCGCCGTGGATCCATTCGTGATCCACATCTTGCCCCCGTTGAGGAGCCACGTGCCGTCGGACTGCTCGGTGGCGGTCGTGATCATGCCGGCGGGATTCGAGCCGAAGTCCGGCTCGGTGAGCCCGAAGCAGCCGATGACTTCGCCCTGCGCCATCCTGGGGAGCCACGTGCGACGCTGGTCTTCGCTCCCGAACGCGAATATCGGATACATCGCGAGCGCGCCCTGCACCGACGCGAACGAACGAACGCCCGAGTCGCCACGCTCGAGCTCCTGCATGATCAGGCCGTACGCGACGTTGTTGAGTCCAGCGCAGCCGTACTCTTCGGGGAGATTCGCGCCGAAAACGCCCAGCTCCGCCATCTCGGGCACGATCTCTTTGGGGAAGCGTCCTTCGACGTAACACTTGCCGATGATGGGAAGCACGCGGTCGTCGACGAAGCGGCGCACGCTGTCGCGTACGGCGCGCTCTTCCTCGGACAACTGACTATCGATGTTGTAGAAATCGAGCATGGCGGGAAAGCTAATCAGACGAAGACGAGAGCGGTTGTCATCGCTCGCGGGCCGCGCTGCGGCCGATGCGACCCTCGTTCGCATCGCGTTTGGTGGATCGATTCACGGTCCTTCGTGCACACGGTGCGACACCAACCTCACGTGCCTTGGCGCGAAACTTTGGTCCATGATCGATGTCCTGCCCGGTCTCGTCTTGCCATTGGTGCACCATCTCGTGGAGGAGTGTGTGCCGGGCTTCCTCCCATCCGTCGCGACGAATGTGGCGCCAGCTCAGCGCGATCTCGGCCGCCTCGCCATGAGCCGCGCACGTGTAGTGACCGAGACGACTGCGCATGCGCCGCGAGACACGCAGCGAGACCGTCCTGAGACGCCCATGAAAATGCTGGGCATTGTAGCGCTCGTGCCATCGCGCGAGCTCGGCGACGAGGGAGCGGTCCTCGGGCCGCGTTCGCGGACGTCGGACACTCGGCGTGCCGCTCACCGGGTGGGCGACGATCAAGCGCTGCGCCGCAAGGCGCTCGGCGCGGGTGCGGCCCTCGACGAAGACGACGATCGCGCGCAGCACCTCCGGCGGCGCGCCGACGTATCCTTCGTGCACGCGGAGGGCGCCGCCGCTGAAGCTCACCATCACGTGGCGGTTCCGCGTTAGGCGGCAGCGCTCGATACGCGACAAACCCAGCCGGCGCAGCCGGGAGAGCAATTCGCCGGCGGCATCGTCGAGCGGCGGCAGCGATGCGGGGGGCGCAGCGCGGTCCAGCTCCAGGTCGAGCTGCGTCGCGGCCAGGAACCTCTTCAACGCGCGAAGCACTTGGACGGACCCGGGACGAAGCCACGCTCATCGCTCGACCAGACGAGCGTCGACACCTCGATCGTGTCCCTCGTTATGCCGATGCTGTTCACCGAGCTCGGACGCCCGCCACGCGCTCGATTCGAGATTGTCCCCGACGTCGATATGACCGTCCCCTTCTTCGTGTGCTCGACATAATGCACGGCCTCCTGATGATCGTGGCCGCAGAGCACGAGATCGACGCTCATCTCCGCGAAGGCGCCGAGGATGCGCTGGGTGTGCTTGAGTCCATGTCGTCGCGACAGCTCGCCCATGACCGGATTATGGTGCATGACGATGATTCGCGCATCGTCCCCGCGCGAGCGCTCGAACTCCGCCCGCGCCCGCTCGATCTGATCACGCCGAAGGTCGCCGATGATGGAGATGTCACGGAGATTCCACGTCAGTGTGCGCCTCGTGACGCCCTGCGACGTATTCAACCCGACGAAGGTCGCGCCGGCAATCCGCAGGACGGGCTCCACGTCTTGACTGATAAACCGACGATAGTTCGCCAACATGGCCAACGGATTTCCGATGCCGAGCGGCGCCTTCCACCACATGACATCGTGATTGCCGGGCACGACGATGACTTCGCTGTGCCGCTGTGCGTGCTGAATGAAAACGCGCGCCCGCTGAAACTCACCCGACCGCGCGCGCTGCGACAGATCGCCGGAGATGGCGACGACGTCATAATCGCGCGCGGCGATGATCGCTTCGATCGCCTCGTACTGCTCGGGGACGGCGGGGTGCCCGAAGTGCAGATCGGAGCAATGAAAAATGCTCGTCGTTAGGCCGGCGTCCGATGGTGCTGGAGCCGTCGCGTCTCCGCTGCGCGGCATCAGAGCTTGGCGATGATCGCGTCGGTGAACTGGTCCGTCGTGGCGGCGCCGCCAAGGTCCCGCGTGACCGTCTTCCCTTCGCGCACGGTCTGCTCGATCGCCTTTCTCACGCGCCGCGCCCGGTCGAGGTCGCCCAGGTGCTCGAGCATCATGCACGCGGCGAGCATGAGCGCGCTGGGGTTGGCGATGTTTTTCCCGGCGATGTCCGGCGCCGTGCCGTGGACCGCTTCGAAAATCGCTCCATGTTGTCCGATGTTCGCGCCCGGCGCCAAACCGAGGCCACCGACGAGACCGGAAATCTCATCGGAGAGAATGTCGCCGAAGAGATTGGTCGTCACGATCACGTCGAATCGTTCGGGATGCAGCACGAGGTTCATCGCCATCGCGTCGACGATGCGTTCCTCGAACTCGATGCGGCCGGCAAAGTCGCGCGCCACCATGCGGCCGACGTCCAGAAACAAGCCCTGAGCGAACTTGAGAATGTTCGCCTTGTGTACGAGCGTCACCTTGCGCCGTCCGTGCTTCACCGCGTACTCGAAGGCGTACCGGACGATTCGCTCCGATCCCTCTCGCGTGATGATGGCGATCGCTTCCGCGGCGGCTCGCGGATCGTCGCCGATCTTGATGTAGTGCTCGATGCCGACGTAGAGCCCCTCTGTGTTCTCTCGCACGAGCACAAGATCGAGATCCTGGTACCGGCCTCCCGGAAGAATGGAGTACGCGGGACGTACGTTCGCGTACAGATCGAAGCTCTTTCGCAACGCGACGTTGATCGAGCGATAGCCCTCGCCGACGGGCGTCTCGAGTGGCCCTTTCAGCGCGACGCGCGTCCGCTTGATCGAGTCGAGTGTCTCATCGGGAATCGGATCGCCGTACTTCGCGACGGCCGACATGCCGGCGACATGCTCTTCCCAGGTGATGGCGGCGCCTGCCGCGTCGAGGAGGCGCACGGTCGCGCGACTGATCGACGGTCCGATTCCGTCGCCAGGAATCAGAGTGACTGTGGTCGACATAGCGTGCGGAGTGGAGCTGAAGGTCAAAGACAAATCGCGCCGCTAGCGGCTCACGATGAGATCCGCGATGGCCCTCGCTAACGAGGCCGTCAGCACGCGTGGATCCGCGCTCGCGGTGTCGGTCTTCACCTCACCGACCCAACGAGCCTCCGAGAATCGCGGATCGATTACCGCCAGACGCAGCGCTGCGCGGGTAGCGTTCGGGATGTCGGAGCGATCGAATCGAAGCTCGATGGGAGCGAGCACGACGCGCGCGTTTTCGTGCAGCGCGATCATCGTGCGGAGCTGCGAGGCGAGTGGTTCCGTGAGCCGAGAGCCGGCGATGAACGACGGAGCGCGCAGCGGCTCCTCGGCGAGGGCGTAGGGGTCGGGCGCATACGTCGGATTGCGCTTGTAGCTGACCGCCAGGCCCGTCGCGAACACCCAGCCGGCCTTGAGACCGCGCGCTGTGAGCGTCGAGTCGATGTCGTCGTCGAGCGCTCGCATGATATCGCGGGAAGAAGCTATCCGCGCGGTCGAGCCGAGCTCCGGTGCCAGTCGAATCGCATAGGTCGGCGTCACGATCGCACCCGTCGCGGCGAGAGACGCGAGGGGTCGCACGTCGGGCACAGGATTAGTCGCGGGACGACTCGAGCTCGAGCCGCCACACGCCGCGGCGAGGGGAACGATGGCGAAGAGCAGCGAGCGCACTGCGAGTGACATGCGGAAGTCGCGAGCGAGTATCGGGACGATGGTCATGACGCGGCTTGAAACAAGGTAATTGGTGATTGGTGATTGGTGGCCGGTGGTTGACCGTCGGGTAACGGCCCGGCATTTTGCCCACGCTGGACTACCCATCCGGAGCACACGACACATGTCGAAAGTCGTTTCCGCGGTCGTCTGGAGTCTCGTCGCCGTCACCGGCGCTGGTGCGATCGCATGGCTGGCGATTTCTCGCGGCGAAACGATCAGCGCCGCCTGGTTGCTCACGGCCGCGGTCTGCAGCTACGTCGTCGCGTATCGGTTCTACAGCAAGTTGATCGCGGCGAAGGTCTTCGCGCTGGACGCGAATCGCGCGACACCGGCGGAGCGGCTCAACGACGGCCGCGACTACGTCCCGACGAATCGCTGGATCGTATTCGGGCATCACTTCGCCGCGATCGCCGGGCCGGGGCCGCTGGTCGGGCCAACGCTCGCCGCGCAATTCGGCTATCTCCCGAGCGCCATCTGGATCATCGTCGGCGTCGTGCTCGGCGGCGCGGTTCAGGATTTCGTCATCCTCGCCTCGTCGATTCGGCGCAATGGAAAGACGCTCGGGCAGATGGCAAAGGAGGAAATTGGCCCGGTGGGGGGATTCACCGCCCTCGTCGCCGTGCTCGGAATCATGGTCGTGCTCATCGCGGTGCTCGCGCTCGTCGTCGTGAATGCGCTCCGCGCGAGTCCGTGGGGAACGGTCACGATCGGATTGACGATTCCGATCGCGATCCTGATGGGGATCTATCTTCGCTGGATCCGCCCCGGGCGCGTGCTCGAGGCGAGCGCGATCGGGCTCGCTCTGCTCGTCGTCGCGCTCTACGCCGGACGTGCGGTCGCCGACAATGCCTCTCTCGCGCCGATGTTCACTCTCGGCGGCGTGACGCTCGCCATCGCGGTGATGGTGTACGGCTTCGCGGCTTCCGTGCTGCCGGTGTGGCTCCTCCTGGCGCCGCGCGACTATCTGTCCGCGTTCGTAAAGATCGGCGTCGTCGTGGCGCTCGCGCTGGGCATCTTGATCGTGCTGCCCCCGCTCAATATGCCCGCGCTGACACAATTCACCGACGGCACGGGACCCGTGTTCGCGGGCAAGGTCTTTCCCTTCGCCTTCATTACCGTTGCCTGCGGCGCGGTCTCGGGATTCCACTCCCTCATCGCGTCCGGCACGACGCCGAAGTTGATCGAGCGTGAGACCGACGCGCGGATGGTCGGCTATGGCGCGATGCTCGTCGAATCGCTGGTGGCAATCATGGCGCTCATCGCCGCGTGCGTGCTGACGCCGGGTGTGTACTTCGCGATCAACGCGCCGGCAAGCGCGATCGGCACGACGGCCGCGAGCGCCGCGGCCGCGGTGCAGCAGTGGGGCTTCACGCTGAATCCGTCGGAGATGACGCTCCTCGCGCAGCAGGTCGGCGAAAAGACGTTGCTCTCCCGAACCGGTGGCGCGCCGAGCCTCGCCGTGGGTATGGCGCATCTCTTCTCGCGTGCGTTGGGCGGCGGCGGAGCGACGGCCCTCTGGTATCACTTCGCGATCATGTTCGAGGCGCTGTTCATTCTGACGACGTTGGACGCGGGGACCCGAGTCGGCCGGTTCATGCTGCAGGATCTCTTCAAGCACATCTGGGCGCCGTTAGGCAGAGTCTCGTGGTATCCGGCCGTACTGATCACGAGCGCGGTGTTCGTCGCGATGTGGGGGCACTTCCTCTATCAGGGCGTGATCGATCCGTTGGGCGGGATCAACTCGCTCTGGCCGCTCTTCGGGATCTCGAACCAGCTGCTCGCCGCGGTCGCGCTGTGCGTCGGCACCACGGTCATCATCAAGATGGGGAGGGCTCGTTATGCGTTCGTCACGCTATTGCCACTGGCGTGGCTCGTGATCGTGACGATGAGCGCGGGCTGGGACAAGATCCTCTCCCCGGATCCCAAGCTCGGATTCATTGCGCACGCGTCGCTGCTCCGCGCCGCAACGGCGGCGGGAACGCTGCCCGCGGGTGTGAAGACGACGGGTGACGCGCTGCGCATGGCGTTCAACGACTACCTCGATGCGGCGGTTGCCGCGTTTTTCATGATTTCGGTGGTCGTGATCCTCGCCGACAGCCTGCGTGAGTGGACCGCCGTCCTGCGCGGCCGCAAGCCGGTGGCGTCCACCGAAGCCCCATTCGAGGCGCGCGTCGCCGTTGCC
The DNA here is from genome assembly GCA_036557635.1 of Gemmatimonadaceae bacterium. GTDB lineage: Bacteria > Gemmatimonadota > Gemmatimonadetes > Gemmatimonadales > Gemmatimonadaceae > AG2. Next base: position 30,137 of record DATBHD010000249.1, on the reverse strand, counting down.
GGAGATTGAGCAATGCGATCCGCGATTCTTCGGCTCGCGCGCGCTGCCGCCGTCGTGAGGCGCATTATCGGCGTTCCGGACTACGACACGTACCTCGCGCACATGCGAGAGCGCCATCCGGATGTGGTTCCCTTGACCCGCGATCGATTCATGGCGATTCAGATGCAGGCGCGTTTTGAGAAGCCGGGCGCAAGGTGCTGCTAGTCGCTCTACCCTGAACGCTTCACGCCGATCATCGCGATCCCGATCGACGCCGCGAGCGCCAGGCTTGCGCCAAAGTCGAACGCCACGCGCGAGCCGTGCGCATCCCAGAGCATGCCGAACACGATCGACGCCGGCAGCGCGCCGAGCCCGATCGTGAGGTTGTACCAACCGAACGCGGTTCCCCGCCGCGTCGCGGGAACCATGTCGGTGACGAGCGCTCGCTCCGTCCCTTCCGTCATACCAAAGAACAGACCGTACACGCCGAACAGCGCCCACGCCTGCCATTGCAGGCTCGCTCTCCCAAACGCGAAGTACACGATCGCGTAGAGCAGCCAGCCAGCGACGAGGAGCGGCTTGCGGCCAATGCGATCCGAAAGCGCGCCACCGGGCGTGCTCGATAGCGCTTTGACGACATGCAGGAACGCCCAGAGAATCGGCGCCAACGCTATCGGAATGCCGAGCTGCTTCGCGCGCAGGAGGAGAAACGCGTCCGTCGAGTTGCCAAGCGTGAAAACGAGAATGACGCCGAGCACCGCCCAGAATCGCCCGCCGAGCGGCTGAGAATCTCTCGCTTGCTCCTGGGTATCTGTTTGCGCGCGAGGAGTCTCGCGTCGCGGCACTTCGCGCACTGCAAACACCACCGTTGCGACGGCGAGCGCGCCGGGAACGACCGCCCACCAGAAGACCGTACGGAGCGCGACGTGACGCCACTGCAGAAGAGCGAACGCGATCAGGGGACCGAGAACGGCGCCGGTGTGATCACCCGTACGGTTGAATCCGAATGCGCGCCCGCGATTCGCCGGATCGACGGAGTCGGCGATGAGTGCGTCGCGCGGCGAGTTTCGAATTCCCTTACCAACGCGGTCCGAGACGCGAATGACGAGCACTTGCGCCGCCGACTGAGCAATCGCCACCAGCGGACGCATGATCGACGCAATTGTATACCCAGCGAGCACGAGCGGCTTGCGCCGGTGCACGCGGTCCGACCACCATCCGCTCGCGAGCTTGAGCAGTGACGCGGTCGACTCCGCGGCCCCCTCGATTCCGCCGACAACGCCCGCGCTGGCGCCAAGCGCGACGGTGAGGAAAGTCGGAAGCAGCGGATAGATCATCTCGCTCGACACATCCGTGAAGAAACTCACGGCGGTCAGCGCGTAGACATTCCGGCTCAGACGCGGGCGCGAACCTTTCATTTCACGAATAGCCTCGTCCGGTGACCGCGGAATCTACCACTTGCGCCCGGATCAAAGCGCGGTTCAAAATGAAGGGCATGACCCCCTACGGCGCTCCCCCCAAGTGCTCGCGCACGCCGCGGGGCACGGTGGATAGCGTGGCGACGTTCCGCGCGTTGGCGGCGGCGCGCTCGCGCCTGGCGGCGCGCGACGAAGCGATTCTGCACGCACAGATCACGCTCGCCGAGATCGCGGCGCCAACCGGGGAAGAACAGGAGCGCGGCGCCTTCGTCGCCGATCGCTTCCGCGCGATGGATCTCGAGAACGTCGAGACCGATGACGCCGGCAACGTCATGGGACGGCGACGCGGTCGAGACGATCTCGCGCCGATCGTGGTGTGCGCGCATCTCGATACGGTGTTCCCCCGTGGAACCTCGTTGTTCGTGCGACGCGATGGAGGGCGCCTCATCGGGCCGGGGATCAACGACAATGGCCGCGGCCTCGCCGTCATGCTGGCGATCGCCGAGGAGATCGACGGCGTGCGGCTATCGACACGCCGGCCGATCGATTTCGTCGCGACGACGGGCGAGGAGGGTTTGGGTGATCTCCGTGGCGCCAAGCGCTACTTCGACAACCGCGGACAGGATGCCGCCGCGACGATCGCCCTCGACGGCGCGGGCGACGAGCGTGTCGTGACACGCGCGCTCGGCAGCCGGCGCTATCGCGTCAGCTTCGTCGGCAGTGGTGGGCACAGCTGGGCGGCATTCGGATCGCCTAACGCGGTGCACGCCGCCGCCGGCGCCGCGGCGCGGCTGGCGTCGTTGCGCTTGCCTCACGAGCCACGCACGACGCTGTCCGTCGGACGCATCGGCGGTGGCATCTCCGTCAATTCGATTCCCGATCACGCGTGGCTCGAGATCGATCTCCGCTCGACGTCCGCCGAGATGCTCGACCGATACGAGCGCGAGATTCAGCTCGCTTCACGTTCCGCGTGTGACGAAGAGAACAATCGCCGCGCCTTTGGGACTCGCGCGCTGTCGATGACCATCCAACCGATCGGCACGCGTCCTTGCGGCGAGACGTCGGTCGAACATCCGCTCGTCCGGCACGCGCTCGCCGCGACGCGACTGGTCGGGCGTGAGCCCGACGTGGCGACGGCGTCGACGGACGCGAACGTGCCGATCGCTCGTGGCATTCCGGCGATCGCGATTGGAGCCGGCGGCCGGGGTGGAGACGCGCACACGCAGACCGAATGGTTCGACAACACGGATGGGTCTCGTGGCGTCTCGCGCGCACTGACGATCGTGTTCGGCGCCGCCGAAATGACGGACTGACATGCCATTCGGCCTCGTGTTCCTCGACCACGAAGGTGACGTCTGGACGGTCGACGTCCAGCTCGCGACCGCGGACACTCGTCCCGGACGTTCGCTACTCTTCTCGCGCCCCTCCTTCGTCGATCCGGCGGAGCAACGTGCATTCGAGGGTGTGCCGTCGTGCTGGCCGGATTGCAGCGGCGACGCGCTGCGCGGCTTCCTCGACGCCGCGCACCTCACCAGCTGACGCACGCGTCAGGGCTCGAGCCGTTCGAACCGCCGGCCGAGCCCTCGAATCGCCCACCACGTTTCCCCGAGCAACACCACGGCGGCGACGGCGACGGCGACGAGCCACGCGTTAGGCATTGGATGGAGTGCCCACCAGACGGCGCTCGAGACGAGCAGCGCCGGGAGCAGCGCGACGACGAACGTGAGCAGCAGCATCCCGGTCGCCAGGATCCCCTGACCCATGACCTCGATGCCGCCGCCGACGACCGGCGTCGCGCGGATCCAGCCCGGAAAGAGCAGCGCCGCCGCGTTCTGAATCGTGACCGTCGTCGCGTTGACGCTCAGCAGCATCAGCGGCGACATCAACAGCACCGCGGTGCGGGTCGTGAGCGTCAGCGGAAGATCTCCATCGCCTAACGTGATGGCGTACGCGACGAGCACGAGAAGGATCTGAAGCACCGAGATTGGAAGCGCCGAAGAAAAGACCTCCGCGCCGACCAGCTGCGCGCCCGGCAGCGGCAAGGTCTTGAGCGTCGCGAGATGATCGGCATCCTGGCGGAAATCATTCTGCAAGACGCGAGACCCGAGCACGATCAGGAGACCGACCATCGTGAGAGCGACGACCGCGAAGTAGCGTGCGTCGAGGCCGCGTGCACCGACGGCGGGGAGGGAAATCACGATCGCCATCATCGCCAAACCAACGATCGAGCCGACGCGTCCCGTTCGCATGAGGAGCAGCGTGTTCTTCCAGACGATCGCCGTCGCCGCGCTCCCCATCGGCGCCAGCGGAATCGTCCGCTTCGCGGCGTTCTTGGCGCTCGGCTTCGGTCGCGCCGAGCGACGCCGCCACGCGTCGACGCGGCGCGCTCGCTCCATCGAAGCCTGCACCGCCGCCTCCTCGAAGGCGACGTCACTCTGCACCACCCAGACGAGCTGCAGCAGGAGCATAACGAGCGCCGGCCAGGCGGCGCGATACCACTCGCCGGCCGTCTGCGCGAACGAGGGAGCGACGATCAGGCGCGGCACGTAGAGCAGCGCGCGCGCCGCCGGCAGGTCGGCGGCGGTCTCGATCCCACGCGCGATCTCGCGCGCCGCCTTGGCGGCCCGGATGACCGGCACGGCATCCCACAGAATGAGCGCCACCGCAACCACCCCTGCCGTGCCGAGGATGATCGCCGGCAGATGTCGACGCACGCCGGCGCGCCCATGCTCGACGAGCGACGTGCGCACGAGCGCCGCGCCGAGCCGGTGGAGACTCAAATTCGTGAACAGCATCCACGTTCCGACGAAACGCAGCGGCGCCGCCAACACCGATCCGGAGCGTCGCAGCACGAAGACCCAGATCAGGGCGTTGAACAGAATCACGAGCTGAGAGCGAAAGAGTTTGTAGAGAATGAGCCCGCGTCGCGTCAGGGGTGCCGGAAAGAGGAACTGCAGCTCGGCGGCGCTGAACGCGAGCGCCATGCGCTCGCCGGAGAACACCCATCCACCGACGAGGAGCAGCAGCACGCCGAGCGCGGCCACCGTCTCGAAGTTCGTCCAGAGCGACGTCGGCGCGCGGCTCGGCTGCACCTGCGGCCGAAGCAGGATCAACCAGAAGTACGCTACGCCCAGCGCGAGGGCGAGCGCGTACCGAGGCTGACGCAGGCGGCGCGTCTGAAGCGCGAACCGATTGCGGATCGAGAGACGCGTGAGGTACATCAGCGCGCCGATCACCGGCCCCTCGCCGCGATCACTGTTGGTCGCTCGTGAGGGCCAGGAAGACCTCCTCGAGGTCGCGGCCGGCAAGCTGCGGCCGCTCGGCGACGATCGCCTCGAGCGCGCCGTACGCGATGGTGCGGCCGTGATTGATCACGAGCAATTTCGTGCACAGCTCCTCGACGAGGTGCAACAGATGGGAGCTGAGAATGACCGCCGCGCCCGCTCGAGCACGGGCCGCGATTGTTGCTCGCATCCGGCGCATCCCACCCGGATCGAGCCCCGTGAGCGGCTCGTCGAGAATCAGCGCGACCGGATCGTGCAACAGACCGCACGCGATCGCGAGCTTCTGCTTCATGCCGCGCGAGAGCTCCGTCGGCAGCGCGCGCTGCTTCTCCGAAAGCTCGAGCTCCGCAAGAAGCGCTGGGATACGCGCCGGCGCATCGGCGACGCCGTACATCCGGCCGACGAAGCGCAGGTGCTCTTCAACCGTTAGGTACTCGAAGAGCTGTGGCTCATCGGGGATGAAGGCGAGTCGCTGCTTCGCCGCGACCGGCTCGGCCGCGAGCAGATGTCCGGCGATCGAGATGCTCCCGCGCGTCGGCGCGATGATGCCCGAGATCGTGCGCAGCGTCGTCGTCTTGCCGGCGCCGTTCGGTCCGACGAGGCCGAGCACTTCACCTGGCCCAACGGTGAAGGAGAGGTTCTCGACGGCGACGAGATCCCCATACAGCTTCGTGAACGCCTCGACGACGATCAGCGCCTGCCTCGCACTTCGGAGTGGTCGGAGATCGTCATCTCTCCTTGAATCCCTTCGACGATCGCCTCGTCGCCGACCATCGAGTTGGAGAGTGTGGAGCGACGAACGCTCGACTTCGCGCCGACGATCGTGTCGCGCAGCTCCGAATCCTCGATCGTGCTTCCGGCACTGACCGAAACGTTGGGCCCGATCTTCGACGCCTTGAGCGTGACGCCGTCTTCGATGTACACCGGATCGAGCAGCGTGACGCCGGGGGGCACCGACTTCGGCCGGCGCGCGGCTTTGCGCTTCTCGAGGATCGTGCGGTTCGTGTCGAGCAGCGTGTCGAGCTTTCCGGCGTCGTACCACCCCTCGACATCGATCACTTTGATCTTCGCGCCCTTGTCGATCATGTACTGGAACGCGTCGGTGAGATAATACTCACCCTTGTTCGGCGGCTGCTTCAGCACCCAATCGATGCCGTCGAGCATGAGCTTCCAGTTCTTCACGTAGTACAGCCCGATGTTCGCGCGCTTGGAGATCGGTGTCGAGGGCTTTTCGACGATCTTGGTCATGTTGCCGTCGCGATCGGTGACGACGACGCCGAAGCGCTGATAGTCCTCCACTTCCTTCACCCAAATGATGCCGTCGGCATCGACGCGCTTCACGACTGAAAAGTCGGCGTCGAAAATCGTGTCGACGAAGATGATCATCACCGGCTCGTCGATGTACGGGCGCGCGAGCGCGACGGCGTCGGCGGTGCCGCGCTGCTCCTTTTGCTCGACGAAAACGCTCGGAAAGGGATACTTCCGCCGCGCGTACTCTTCGACCTTTTCCTTGAGATGTCCCGTGATGTAAATGACCTGGTCGACGTTGCCTAACGCCTGCAAGTCCTCCATCACATAATCGATCACCGGCTTGCCGGCGATCTTGAGCATCGGCTTCGGCGTGATGTGGGTATGAGGCCGGAGCCGTGTACCCTTCCCCGCCAGTGGAATGATCACCTTCATGGTGCGCTGGTTCCCTCCCGTCCGTAGGCATCCTTGAGCCGGACGACGTCGTCGAGATGAGGCGTCGAGACCTCGAGAACGTCGCAGTCCGTGATCGCTTCCATCTGATGAACGGTGTGCGGCGTGATGCGGTACGCTTGGCCAACCTGAAGCCCGACGTCTGTTGCCTCCCCGTCGGCGCCACTGTGCCAAACGCGATAGATGATTGTTCCGGAGAGGAGATAGACCGTTTCGTCCTTCACGTTGTGGTACTGCACCGAGAGCCTCTGGCCGGCATTGATGTGCAAGATCTTCCCGACGTACGTGTCGGTGCGCGCCCAGATGGTCTCGTGACCCCACGGCTTGGGAACGTGCGTGATGTTGACGGGACCTGACATGCGCGGAGCGTTGAGTATCGTGCGTCGAGCGTGCGTTGGAGTACGCTATACGCCCCACGCCCCACGCGCCACGCCAGGCACGCTCCCTGCTTCGGACGCCTCCGATGATCCTCGAACCGAAGTATCTGCCGAGGCTCGCGGCGACGGTGGCGCTCTTCACGCGCTATGGCCTGGCCGATTTCGCCAGGCAGCAAGGCCTGCGGGGGATCGCGCCAGACCCGGACAGCGACGACGCCGCCGGCGCACCGTCGCCCGAGAAGGCGATGGCCTTTCGCAAACGGCTCGTCGAGCTCGGGCCAGCGTACGTGAAGCTCGGACAAGTCCTGTCGACACGACCCGATCTGTTGCCGGAGGCATACATCGCCGAGCTGGAACGCCTGCAGGACGACGTCTGCCCGATTCCCGCCAGTGACGTGCGCGCAACAATCGAAGCGGAGCTCGGCGCAAGGATCAGCAAGCTGTTCGACGAATTCACCGACGACCCGATCGGGAGCGCGAGCCTCGGACAGGTGCATGCGGCTACGCTGCGCGACGGCCGCGACGTCGTCGTCAAAGTCCAGCGTCCGCATATTCGCGAACAGCTCGCGGACGACATCGAGTACTTTCGTGAGCTCGCCACCTTCCTCACCGCGCACACGGAGATCGGCGCGCGCGTCGACATGCTCGGCATCATTCACCAGCTCGAGCGCGCCCTCGTCGATGAGCTCGACTATCGCATCGAAGCGCGCAACGCGGCCGCCTTTCGCCGCTCGCTCGCCGAGTTTCCGCGTGTCCTCATTCCGCGCGTCGTCGAAGGGTTCACCACGCACAAGGTGCTCACGACGGAACGCATCAACGGCGTGAAGATTAGCGAGATCTCACCACTCACGAGAATCGAGCACGATTTTCATCCCGTCGCGGACGAGCTGACGCGCGCATATCTGAAGCAGATCACGATCGACGGTCACTTCCACGCCGACCCGCATCCCGGCAATGTGTTCGTCGTTCTCGCCGACCGCGAGAATCCCCTCACGCCGTCCGAGGCGAAGGCGATCGATCGACGTCGCGTGCCGCGGCGCGCGGTGACGCCCCTCGCCCGCATGGAGGCACAGGCGCAGCGAAATGCCGCCCCCGAGCCGGACGACGTCGACGTCCGGCTGTCGTTGATCGACTTCGGGATGACCGCGCGGCTCTCCGCCGCGCTCCGCGATCAGATCATTCGGCTGCTGCTGGATCTCTCGGACAACCGCGGCGACGACGTGGCGGCGACGCTGATCGAGATCGGCGACCCGATACCGGCGTTCGACGCCGCGCCGTACAGCCGGGACATCGCGTCGCTGATGGCGCGCCACTACGATCTCGCCATCGGTGACGTCGAGGCGGGCGCCGTGCTCTACGAGTTGATCAATATCTCGTTTCAGCGCGGACTCCGCCTTCCCGCCGAGCTCACGCTGCTCGCCAAGGCGCTCTTCAACCTCGACGCGGTGACGCGCGCGCTCGATCCGACCTACAACCCGATCGCGACCATTCGGGAGTTCGGCAAGCAGATCGCCGAGGAGAAAGCCCGGCGCGAGCTGAATCCGCGCAAGCTGCTCCAGCTCGTTATGCACGGCGGCGATTTCCTGTTCGCGCTCCCACATCGCCTCGATCTCGTGACGCAGCGCCTCGCCGCCGGGGACTTCGCGATGCGGGTGGACGTGCCGCAGCTCACGGTGCTCCTCAACGGCCTGCAAAAGGTCGCCAACCGCATTTTCTCCGGACTCGTGCTCGCCGCGATCATCATCGCGAGCGCGATGCTCATCACGACGCGGAAGACTCTCGGCACCTGGGGCTTCATCGTCGCCGGCGCGGTGAGCGCGTGGATGGTGATCGCGATCTGGTGGGGCGACCGCACAAAACGGCGTTAGCGCTCCGTCATCCCGAGGAGCGAAGCGACGACGGAGCTGCACTTTCGCGGTTCAGCAAGTACAGCTCGGCGCCGGCTTTCAGCTACCGAGAGACTTGCACGCGGGACGCGAGCCCTGTCAGCTATGTCCGGTGATAGTACAGATCGAAGCTCGTCGTCCACGTTTTGCCGCCGTCGGTCGACGTCTCGCCAAACTGGCGGACCGTGTTCTTGTCGATCGGCGTGAACGTCATACGGATCAGCGACGGCTGCTTGGAAAGGATCTGGTGCGCGAGGAAGCGAAGGCCGCCCTCCGGCGTGCGCTCGCTCTCACGGTACTCGGTCACTCGCCCGTATTGATCCGTCCAGAACTGCTGCCACATTTGGACATCGGTGTTGTAGGCGTTGAAGCTCTTTCCTTCCCCTCCCTGCCGATCGGTCCAGTTCTCGAAGATCACGCACTGCGAGAGAATCTGCTGTACGCTGCTCTTCCCCGCGGCCTGGCCCTGGGCGTTCACCACCTTCCACTCCCCGATCCAGAAATCGAAGAGATGCGACTCGCTTCGCGACTGACAGGGCCGAAACGCGCGCTCGGCCGACGCGACGCGCCGTTGAAACGCCGAGTCGCCGCGCATCGCCGCGAAGTCCGGGTCGTTTCGAAGTAATGAATCGCCGCTGAATCCATAGGCGAGGGTGCTGTCGATCCAGGCGAGCGCGCGCGTGCGGTCGCCAAGCCGGGCGCGCATCGCCGCGGCGTTGTACATCGCGAAAATCTGATGACCGATCGACGCCGAATGCTCGAAGGCCTCGGCGGCGCCGGCGTTGTCGTTGACGCCGGCGAGCGAAGCGCCGAGCCGGTACCAGCTCCGTCCGTCGTTCGGCGCGCCGGCGAGCACGACACGATACGCCTGCGCCGCCGAGGTGTATTCCTGACGGTCGTACAACGAGTCGGCGCGGCGCTGCGCCGGCGACAGCGCTGTCGGCTTCGATTGGCCCGACGCGGCCGCGGCGAGCGCGGCGGACAGGAGAAAGGTGCTGACGAGGCGCATCATCGAGCTCCCGTGTACGTCGAGGTGGGAAATCACTGAGTCTTGTTGAAAGACACTGATCCCTTCCAGCCGTTTTCGGTGTCCTCTCTGTTTCCTCTGTGCCCTCTGCGTCAAGAGCCCTGGGACCTTTCCCTAAGTCAAAACCATGGACACGAAAAAGGAGATCACTTTCATCGGATTCGCACGCCAGCCATACACTTTCCCGACACACCTCGTCACACTTGACGCGACGTCCGCGTTAGGCGTCGCCGCCGGCGCGCTCGTCGTGACGCGCGCCATCCGCGGCATGTTGATCGGCGTCGAAGCGCTTCGGCGAGACTAGGGTAGCCCCAACGCTCCTACCATCCGTCCTGGAGGCTGAACACATACCTGAATCCAAAACTCGCCTTCCGGGCAAAGGACGGCCCGCCAGCCAGATCGGGTTGCTTGATGAACAGCGGCAGGTCCAGCCTGAGGTGTATGTCCCGGTCGTACAGCCGCCCGCGGAACGACGCGCCCACGCCCGCGTCCAGCAGCATGCTTCCGTCGAACGTCACGAAGTCCGACGAGGCCGCGGCGATGTCGCCGAATGCCGAGAGCCACAAGCCACGCCGCCCGTTCGCGTTGTTGCCGAAGGACTTCACCCGCTGCGCCAGCTCCACATTCGCCGCGCCGACGCGCGAGAGGGCGACGCCGAATGAGTACCCTCTCAACATCGCGCCACCGAGCGGGAGCACGTTGATCCCGTCCTGCTTGAAGATCGAGCCGCGCGGCCGGTACCAGTTGCTCCAGAAGCTCGCGAAGGGATCGTCGGTCGACGCGAAGATCGCCCGCTGCAACGGCGCCCGGCTTTCCCCGCCGGCGTACAGGCGACCGATGAACGCGAACTTCCCGTCCTCGAAGTACTGCACCTGCTGGCCGAAGAGATCGCCGCGGACATAGCCCTGGGCCATGCTGTTGCCCGTCCGCGGACGCGCCAGACCCACGCCGATCGAGCCGCCGAACGACGGGTAGCTCCCGTCGTCGTCGGCCGGCAGCTGCACCGTCGCCGATCCGCCCAACTCCGTGACCTGCTCGTTCGCCCATTGCTCGGGCAACACGAATTGGTCTGTGGGATACGCACCCGTTAGGCGCGCGGTGACGTCGATCTGTGGACCGGACACGAAGGTGAACGGGCTCAGGTCCCAACGCCGGCGCAGATCGAAGCGCGCGATGCCGTCGAGGAACGCGGCGTCGGCGCCCGCGCCCATCCACGGACGCGATGCGCCCGGAAGATAGGGATTGTCGATCCGCGCCCACGCGTTGAGGTGACTCAACGTCGCCGTGATCGGACCCGCCGTGCCCGCGAGTCCGAGATTGTATTGATCGACCGTCGTCAGGTAGCTCGATTTGGCGCGAATGCCGAAGGTCACGGCATCGCCGTGGCAATCGGTCGTCGGACAGGCGCCATGCGAGAGCGGCTGCGAGTACCAGAGCTCGGGCCAGAGCGCGATGAGCGAATGCTCACGTTCTTGTTGTCGCAGGAAAGGCCAGTCGAACACCACGCGTGGATTCTTGATCCCGAACACACCCGACGCGTCGACATCGTTGCGGCGGTCCCAGTCCCAGGTGAAGTGGTATGGATCGATCCGTACCTCGTCGGGCTTCGTCGGTGTGAGGATCTCGATCGCCTGGCGATCCTTCAGCGCGTCGCCGCGCGTGAGGGTCCACGTCGAGCCCACTCGCGCTCCCACCAACATGGGATGGCGATACTCGCCGCGTCGCACCAGCTCCGCTCGCGTCACCCACTGGCCGTCGGGCCGTCGCGTCGACCGCACGTTGTCGATCGAGTAGTCGAGTAACCCAGTCTGATAGACCCACTCGTTGAAGAACCAGCCGAGATCGTGGCCATAGCGCCGCTCGGCGGACGCGCGCATCGCCGGTTCGTCGACGTGCTTGAGCGCCCAGTGGTCGTAGTAGTCGTGGAAGAACGCGCGAAAGGTGCTGTCGCCCAACACATCGCGCAGGTGAGAGTACATCAACTCACCGCGCGAGTAGATCATCACGTTGTAGATACCGAAGTCTCTGAAGTCGGCGGCGTTGGTGCCGATCGGTTCGGAGCGCCCCTGCAGCTCGAGCGAGATCAGATCCAGATTCGCCGACTGTGACGGCGGAATCGTCTTCGCATTGATGCGGTAGCCTTCCGGTATGCGCGGCGGCGGCAGCGCCTGCGTCGCCAATTCCTGCGGCGTTTGCTTCAGCGCCCACGATGTCTGATACGACGTCAGCCCCTCGTCCATCCAGCCGGAGCGCCACTCGTTGTTGCCGAGAATGCCGTAGGTGAAGTTGTGTCCCCCTTCGTGGAGAATGAGGCCGAGGCTCGCCCCACCATCCATGATCATCATCGGGAACTCCGTCCCGCCCCCCTCGAGGCGGTGAACGTTCGAGAATTGAGGGTATGCGTACGGACCCCAGATCGACTCCAGCCACTGCAGCGCCTGACGCGTGCGCGCCACCGCGCGACCGCCCCCCCACGTCGTGTCGTCGCCGGGCTTGTACAGCACGTGAATCGAGACCGTGTCCCACGTCTTGTAGTGTGTGTGGGGCAACTGCCTAACGTACAGCCCGCCCTCGTAGCGGTAGTCCGGTGATACGGACCACGCAAAGTGATGAACGTTCTCGGCGAGGAATCGCACCGCGCGAAATCCGGAGGGCACGTCGACGTTAGGCGCCGGCGTCGTGTCATAGGCGTCGCGAGCGAGACGCAGCTCGCCGCCCCGCTTCACGCGTTCCCACCCCGGATCCCCGGAGACGGGGACGCCCGTCGACACGACGACTTCGTCCTGCGGCAGCACCATCGTCACGTCGTACGTGCCGTACTCGCCGTACAGTTCTCCAGCGGGCACGAGCGGATTCGGCTCCCAGCCGGCGCGATCGTACACCGCAACCTTCGGATACCACTGGGCAAAGTCCCACGTGCGCCCGCGCCGCCCCTGTCGCCGCAGCACGGTCGAGGGTCGCGCATCCCATTCGAAGCCCACCCGAATCGAGTCGTGCGGCGGCAAGGGCCGCGGCAGCTTGAAGTGCACGACCGTACTGTCCGGAGATCCCGGATAGTCGATGAAGACCGGCGAGCCGTCCACGGTCGGCGGTGACGTGAATCGCTCGTAGCCGTAATCCGGGTCTTTGAGATTCTGAAAGCGGACGCGCCCTTCGCGCTCGTCCACCCGGCTCCATTTCGACCCCGGCCGAAATGCGTTGAGGTACTGGTGGAAGTACATCTCGCGCAGTGTGTCCGGCGAGTTGTTGACATACACCAGTTCGCCCTGAGACCTGAGACGCGTGCCTGCCTCGTCGAGGCGCGCGACGATGCGATAGTGTACTCTCTGCTGCCAATAGCCAACGGTGTCGCCCGTCGGCGGTGACGACTCCGCTGGGTTCTTGACGGCGCCTGGCTGTTGATACGGCGTTTGCAACAGCAGCGCGGTGAAGAATGGAGCGAGCATTGAGGGAGGATTAAGGTTCGGTGAATTGTAGCCAGAGTGCGTGGATCTATGTACCGAAGGCCGCGCACACTCCTTGCGCGCGCCGCGGCCGTGTGCGACTCATCACGCACCTATCCATCTGACACCTCGCTCCAACTCACTGGTGTTCTCAGCCTGCCTTTTTTGTAACGGTCCCCTCGGCGCGAATGATTCGATCGAGTCATTCCCCGTCGGGCGCCGACTCGCATTCGACGCGAAAAAGGGACGGCTCTGGGTGGTGTGTCCCCGATGTGCCCGTTGGAATCTTTCACCGCTCGACGAGCGCTCGGACGCGATCGACCAGTGCGAGCGCGCGTACCGTTCGACGACGTTACGGGTGTCGACCGGCAATATCGGGTTGGCTCGACTCGGCGAGGGTCTCGAGCTCGTCCGGATTGGCGCGCCGCTGCGTCCGGAGTTCGCCGCCTGGCGATACGGCACTCGCTTCAATCGTCGGCGTCGTCGAATGCAGTTCGTGGCTGGCGGTGGCGTCGCCGCGGCCGCCGCGGCCGGGATCGTCGTGGCGCCCACACTCGCACCCTATCTGCTCACCGGCACGATCTCGATCATCGCGATCCCGGGTCTCACGACAATCATGGGTGCGGTTCCGATGGTGGGCCTCGTCGCGATTCGCGACTACTTCCGCGAGGATCGTGTCGTCGCGCGACTGCCGGCCCCAGCATCGGAGAAACACGGGCACGCGCCGGCGTTCGCGTTCGAGCGCGAGCAACCGCTCGTCGTGCGCGCCCGGCAAATCGGCAGCTCGACGCTCCACCTCGGCGACGACGGCTCGGCGACCCTGCACGTCGTGCACGACGGTGGCGTCGCACGCTACGACGACACCGCCGCGCTGCAGACGGCGAGTGTACTCGTCGCCAGCTCGAACAAGCTGGGCGCCACGGACAATCAGGTGCGCCGCGCCGTCTCACACATCGAGCGGCAGGGGGACGCCGCCGGCTACCTGGCGTCGGTCTCCGTGCTCGGCGCGGCGCGCGGCCGAGTTATGTCTATGCTCAACAGCTATCGACACCTCGGCGCGCTGCGCCTCGATCCGGCCGAACGGCTCGCGCTCGAGATGGCGATGCACGAAGAGACCGAGCGCCGCATGCTCGAAGGGGAGCTCGCGCTGCTCGCCGCGGCATGGGAGGGAGCCGAGGAGATCGCGGCGATAGCGGACGAGCTCTGATCGTCATCCCGAGCCTACGGAACCACCGCGATCTTCTTGTCCGTCTTGCCCGTCGGCTTCACGTACAGGTCCAGCCACGCCGTGAAGCGCGCCCACTGATCGAGGATCGTTTCCTTGGTCACCTGCCCGTGATCCTCGTACGGATAGATGTACAGCGCCGCCGTCTTGCCCATGCCCTGCAGCGCGTGCAGGAGTCGGAGCGAATTCGTCGGGTCCGTACCGACGTTCTGATCCTCGGCGCCGAGATACATCAGGAGCGATCCGGTCAGATGGTTGGCATACAAGAATGGCGACATCGAGAGATACGTGTCCTTCGCCTCCCAGAGATCGCGCCGTTCGCTCTGGAAGTTGTTCGGCGTGAGCGTGCGATTGTACGCCCCGTCGCCGGCGATGCCGGCCTTGAAGAACGGCGTGTGCACCAACGCGTTCACGGTGCTGAACGCGCCGTAGCTGTGGCCGCCGATGCCTAACCGCGACCGATCGATGTAGCCGAGACGATCCAGCTCGTCGATGACGGCGGAGAGATTGTTGCGCAGATCGTTGACGTAGTTGTCGTTCATCCGGCCGGCCGCGCCAACTACCGGCGCATCGGGCTGCACGACGGCATAGCCCTGCGTGATGAGAAGTTCCTTATTGTTCGGCGCCGACGCATGGAACTGATTGCGATTCTCGGTTCGCTTCGTCCGGTCATATCCTGCCTGATCGGTGTACTCGTACGGATAGAACCAGAAGAAGGCCGGCAACCGCGTCCCTTCCTTGTAATCGCGCGGCAGCGTCACGTCGACGAAGAACTTGTAGCCGTCGGCGCGCGTCACCTGAACGCGCTTGCGCATCGCCTGGCTGATCTCCGGCGCATAGTCCTTGTTGTGCGTCAGCTGAGTGAGCTGTCCCGACTTCATGTCGCGCAGGTACGAGTCCGGCACCATCGACGGTGACTCGCGCACGACGATGGCGCGCGTGAAGTCGTCGTCGAGCGGCGCGGCGACGCGCTCGAACACGTCGGCCGAGCTGAAGAACAGGCGATCCTTCTTTCCCGTCTTGATTTCCACGCGATCCACGAACGGACGTGGAGCGCTGTCGGCCCACGCGTGGTAGTACTGCGTTCCGGTGAGATATGCGGAGGTGCCATCGCTGGAGAGCAGCGCGACCTCGCTCACGCTGCGCCCGGGCCGCGACATCACCGTCCCCGGGTTCTCGTAGAACGTCACCGAGTCGGCGCCATTTCCACCGCGCCCACCGCCGCCGAAGCGGCCGCCGCCTAACGTGCCGACGCTGAGATTCACGCCGCGGATGCGCGCGATTGGATAGTGCTTGGTCGGCTCGCTCAGATACGTCGCGTACACCTGGCTCGTTCCGTTGCCGTTCTCGGCGGCAAAGACGAGCTGGCCGTCTTCCGACCAGAGCAGATCGCCGATCCGGTTGTTGCTCTGGAAGAGCGACTTCGCGCTCCCGACCGAGAATGGCGCCTCCCACACGAAGAGATGGTCGCGACGCGCCTGGCCACCGCGGCCGCCGCGGCCGGCTTGCGGCTCGTCACCGGCGCTGTCCGTCTGGGCACCGCGAGCTGTCTGCTCGAGCTGGAGGTAGTAGAGCCCTTTCCCGTTAGGCAGCCAACCGAAGCTCCGCTTCATCGTGTCGGCGGGCGTCGGCCCGGCGGTTGGATTGTCGCCGAGCGCGTTGTCGCCATTGCGCAAGTCACGCTTTGCCAGCTCCGCCACCACCTTGCCGTTCGCGTCCCAGATCGTTTCCAGCGTCCCGAAGTTCTGGTACTCGACGAGGTACGAGAATGGCTTCTGCATCGTCGTGACGCGGAAGAACGCGCCGTCGGCCGACGGATCGACCGCCATGATCATCGCCGGAGTACCGACCTTCTTTGCGACGCCAGTCTTCGCATCGATCACCGCCAGCTGGCCCGTCGTGTAGTACTCGAGCTGCGCCTGTTCGTGGGGATCGTGGAGCAGCGCGTATTCGCGGTACGTGCGGGTCTTGTTCATCACGTCGCCAACCATGCGAACCTGCGGCCCTGTCTCGATCGCCGGATGCTGGGGCTCGGCGCCTCGGCCATCGGGCACGAGTACCGCGACGAGAGATTTCCCGCCATTGGTCCAGTCGACCGTCGTCACGAGTGTCGCCAGCAGCGGCGTCTTGGTGACTTTGCGTGATTTTCCGGTCGCGACGTCGGCGATATAGATGTGAGTGGCGTCGTCGAAGTTCGCGAGATATGCGATCTCCCTGCCGTCGGGAGACCACTTGGGGTTACTGATCGAGGCCCCCTTCGGAGTATCGATAGGGCGCGCCTGTCCGGTCGATGCGTCGATGACTTCGAGTCCCGCGCCACCGCGCGTTGTCAGCGTCCTCGCGCGATTCGCCTTGTAGTCGACTTGAAGACCGGCGAGGTAGTAGTGCGGCTTGCCGAACTGCTGGACGCTCGGCATCCCCTCGCTTTCCAGCTTCAGAAAGTGGTTGTGATCGGGACTCTGGTTGCTGAGAGTCACGTTTTGCTGCCAGGGCGCGCTGACGATCTTCTCGATCGCGGCCGGCGGCTTGATGAAGGTTTCCTTCGACAGGATCTCCTTGAGGGCCGCCTGCTGCACGACGTCCTGGGCGAGGACAGGGACCGCGGAGATGGCAAGGAAAGCGGCCGCGGCAATGGGCATGCGACCGATCAGCGTGGGCCGACGGAGAGTACGCATCAGTGCACTCCGGTGTGTGCGTGGCGCGGGGAAAGTGCGGACGGCGCACTGCCCCGTGCAAGTACGGCCGCCTCGACCGATGCGTTGAACCCGAGGGGTGACCTGGGCGCGTTAGGTTCGTTGCGCCAACATCCTGGTGCGCAGCGCCGACAGCCGCCGCCGCACCGAACCATCGAGGACCGTGTCGCCGACGCGTACGACCACGCCGCCCAGGATCGCCGGGTTCACGACGAAGTGAGGGACGACCTCCTTCCCATACGCGCGCGAGAGCTCCTTCGAGATCGCGCGGCGCTCGCGGTCCCCAGGCTCGTCCGCGACCGTCACACTCGCGTGCAGACGCCCCTCGACCTGGTCGACGAGATCGTGATACTCGCGCGCGATCGCCGGCAGGAGCATCTGCCGGCGGTGGGTGACGAGCGCCTGTAAGTAGCGCACGAATACCCGCGGCAGCTGCCCTTCGAACGCGCGGCCAAGGATTCGATTCTTCTGCGCGGCCGAGACGCGGGGTGACTCGAGAAAGAGGCGCAGCGAGCGATCGCTCTGCATCGCGTCGACGACGTCGTCGATCGCGCTCCCCCATCGTCTCAAATCGCCGGCGCGACGCGCCAGCTCGAGCAGCGTCTCCGCGTAGTTGCGCGCAATCGTCGTTTCACGCATCAGCGGCCACTCGTCGTCATCGCCGGCAGCGTCGCGAGGAATCCCTCGACGAGCTCGCGATTCTTCGTGGTATCCAGGTTTTGCTCGATGACCTTGCTCGCGCCCGCGATGGCCAGGTTCACTGCCTCCCGACGCAACTGCGCGACCGCGCGCTCCTTTTCCGTCTCGATCTCGCGTCGCGCGCGCTCGAGGATCGCTTGCTGCTCCTGATGCGTCTGGTCGAGCATGTCGGCGCGCATCTTCTCGGCGACCGCTCGGCCGTCGGCGATGAGCTTCTGTGCTTCGCCGCGCGCCGACTCGATCTGCCGGCGCTGATCCTCGAGAAGCTTGTGCGATTCTTCGCGATCACGCTTGGCGCTCGCGAGCGCGTCTTCCAGCGCCTTCTCACGCTTCTCCACCGCGCTGAAGATCGCCGGGAAAGCCTTCTTGCTCAGGATCCAGTAGAGCAGGCCAAAAATCGCCAGCGTCCACAGCATGAGATTGAGTCGGAGCGCCACCAGCGCCGGCTTCTTCTCCGCTTCCTGGGCGAACAGCGTCGCGGCGTTGCCGAGTGTGAGCGCGAACGAAAGCATGAGCGTGCGCATGTGAGGCTCGATGTGGGTCTTCGTGTGTGAGGTCGCTGCCGGCGCGCCCCGGAGGCGCCGGCAGCGCGGAGTTTAGAACTTGAGCGAAATCAACAGTGCGACGACGACGGCGAAGAGCGCCACGCCTTCGATGAGCGCGGCGAGGATCAACCCACCGGTTTGAATCGTGCCGGCGATTTCGGGCTGCCGCGCCATTGCCTCGGTCGCCGAGCCGCCGATGCGACCGATGCCGATGCCTGCGCCAATCGTTGCCAGGCCAGCGCCGACGCCGGCGCCGAGCATGGCCCACGCGCCCTGATACTCCTTCGGCGCGTATGTAGTCGCCGCTTGCAGCAGCGGAAGGATTGTCATGTTCGTATCTCCGATCGTACAACGTGAAGTGCCAATGCTCCGCGCCAATGGCGCTACCCGTCACTGAGGTCCGGGCCTCAACGGGAATCGCTGATCGCTCGACCAGCTACATCAGGCCGCGTGGAGCAGCTGCGGCCGTCTCACAACTAGTGATGCGCAGCCCGTATCTGTCCGATGAAGACTGCAGCGAGAAGTGAAAAGACAAACGCCTGAATGAACGCAACCAGGATCTCGAGGAACATGATGAAGAGCGCCATCGGCACCGCGGCTAGCGCGATGAACCAACCGAACATGAAGATCAGTCCGATGAGCGCGAGAATGATTACGTGTCCCGCGATCATGTTCGCGAAGAGACGGATCGTCAGCGCGAACGGCTTCGTGAACTTCCCGATGATTTCGACCGGCGTCATGATCACCGAGAGCGGCAGCCGCAAATAGATCGGCATGTCGTGCGGCCAATACAGAATCGTCGAGATGTAGCCGCGTCCAAGCGAACGCATCCCCGCGATCTCGACGACGATGAACGTGATGATCGCCAGCGTTGCCGTCACCGAGATATTGCCGGTCGGCGTCGAGCCATACGGCACGAGGCCGAAGAGATTGCAGAAGAGAATGAAGAAGAAGAGCGAGAGCACGAGCGGGATGTATCGTTCGCCTCCGTGTCCGCCGAGTACGGGAAGGAAAATCTCGTTGCGGAGATAGAGCATCACCGCCTCCAGCCCAGCGGCAAAACCCTTTGGTCTCCCGATGCTCTCCGTGCTGCGAACGTGCGAGCGCGCCGCGAGCATGACGACGAGACCGACGCAGAGTGCCGAGAGAAACAGGAATACGACGTGCTTGGTGGGCCCGAAATCGATCTCGCGGCCACCGATGTGGACGTTCCAAGTCGGCAGCGTCCACTCACATGCCCATTCACCCCATCCCTTCACGCACGGCAGCTCGACGTGCTTCGAGTCCGTGATGTGCGGCATGATGATGTCCGCGGGACCAAGCTTCTTCTCCACGGGAGCTGCGGGCTCCTGCGCAGAGCCAATCAGTGGCAGACCTAGAGCAAGCCCGGAGAACAGGGCGAAGGCGAGCGACCGGTATTTCATCGTCGCAAAAAGAGGGGTTCGAGCAGCGTCGAGAGAAAGAAGAACAGAACGAGGCTGATGAGCGCGGGTACCGGCGGGAGTCCGAAGACCTTCACCGCGATCAAACCGTACACGAACAGCGTCAGGAATCGGACGAGAGACCCGGCACCCCAGCCGGCGATGACATTGCGCGTCATCATCGACTTGGTCATCGCAAACGCGGCGATCTGGACGATTGCGGCGACCGCGGCACTCAGGCCGATGGCGGACAACGCGCCCGGACCGCCGAGCGCGAGCGTCAACAGCCAGGCAACGAGTCCGATCGTCGCCAGCATGGCGAGAGCATATCGCGCGACCGGATGTGTCATCGGGATCCTCCGCCGGAGTCGCGCTTGGCCGAACCCATGAGCTTTCTATAAATCGAGTAGAATCCGGCGCCGGCGCCGACGAACACGCAAATCAACACGAACCAGGGAGAGCTACCGAGGCGTTTGTCGAGCCAGATCCCAAGGAAAGCGAAGAGGACGAGGGTTATGGCGAACTGCAGACCGGCACCGGCGTATTCCGAGCCGGAAGGCAGCTTCGATGTGTTTCGGGCTCCCGGCCGGCCGCCCGCAGGACCTGGGTCGCTCATGCTTCGCCCCACGGTTCAGTGCCTCATCCGCGGCGAAAGCTAGGAGCTTGTGAAATTTTTCGCAAGCAAAGTCGCTGTCGCTCGTGGAAGATTGGCCGAAAATAGAATTGGTGATTCAAGTCATTTTCAGAACGCGACTTCTGGTGTTACATCTCGCGTTGACCGTTCGTCCCCGGCTTGGTTAAGTTGCGCCCCGCTTCGATTTGTGGGCGGATCGCTTCGGCCAACTCGCCGGCTCCGGCCGACTCCGCTTACCTGCAGTTTCCCGATCTGGGGCTCATGTCTTCCACAGTGCTTTCCCCGTCTCGCGTCGCCATCGCAATTCTCTGCGCTGGAGCGCTTGCGTTTGCGTGCGGTACGCGCACTCACTCCGAGGCCGCTTCGACCGCTAGCCTCGCGACCGGCGCTCCGGTTCTCCAACAGGGTACGGCGCATTCACACCACGATGGCGCCACGCTGGCGTCGAACCTCGACGTCAAGATCGAGCGGGAGGGAGTGCGCTTCGCGCTGCGAGTCACGAACGAAACCAAAAAGCATCTCGAGCTCACGTTCCCGAATGGTCAGACGCACGAATTCGTCGTCGTCGACTCCCTTGGACGCGAAGTGTGGCGCTGGAGCACGACGCGCCCTTTCACACAGGCGGTGCAAAACAAGCTGCTCGGCGGCGGCGAGACGATGCGCGTGAGCGAGCAGTGGCGGCGGCCGGTTCAGCGCGGGAAATACACCGTGATCGCCTCGCTAAACAGCACGAACTATCCCGTTCAGGAGCGGTCGGATTTTCTGATTCCCTAACGAGTGACGAGTTGCGAGTTGCCTGTTTCGAGTGAACGCCCAGCGAGTGCTTCGCTGGGTTTTCTGTTATGGATCGCTCGTCACTCGCTTTGACGCGCTCAAGCTCCGCGCGCCACGTCCGGCATCGACGAGCCGGTGAACAACAAGGCCATGTCCGCCGGAAGCTCCGACGACGACGATAGCTTCGTCGCTCGCTCCGCCGACGCCGAATCCATTCCGAGAGCGTGCGCGAGCGTGAGCGCGCCGAAGCTCGCGTACAGCTCCGCGGGGGTGTCCGGCACCAGGATTCGCGCTCCGTACACGAGCACGGGACCAATCCCGACGAGCCTTCCGCCGCGATGCTGCACTTCGCTCAACTCGCGCAGCGTGCGCACGAACTCGAGCGCTTCGCTTCCGCGTGCGAACGTGAGCCGATGCAGAATGTTCACAGCCACCTTCTGTTCTCGCCGGTCCAGCCCCGCCCGCGCCCCCGCCTCGCCTCCCACCCCACGCACTTCGTTTGCGACCCCGACCGCGCGCGTGCAGCATTGATGCCAGTCGACGTCGTCATCATGGAGCAAGCGCCGTGATGCGTTCGCAAACTGTCAGCATCGGCGTGACTCTTACCACGAACAGCCGGCGCGCGTTAGCTTCCACGCGTTCTCTGAACGGAGCACAGTGGGCGTGGCGACGCAGACGAAACCGGTCGACGACTCGCGCGATCTCGAGCTACTCGGCCAGCTCGCGCGTGCGCGACGCGCGTTGGTCGAGCAGATCGGACGACGCATCATCGGCCAGCACAAGATCGTCGACGACCTCGTCGCGGCCCTGCTTGGAGGCGGCCATGCGCTCCTCGTCGGTGTGCCCGGCCTCGCGAAGACGCTTCTCGTGCAGACGGTTGCGCAGGCACTCGACCTGAGTTTCTCGCGCGTGCAGTTCACGCCCGACTTGATGCCGAGCGACATCACCGGTACCGAGCTGCTGGAAGAGGATCACGCCACGGGGCGCCGTATTTTCAAGTTTGCTCGAGGACCGATCTTCGCCAACGTCGTCCTGGCGGACGAGATCAACCGCGCGCCACCGAAGACGCAAGCCGCGCTGTTACAGGCGATGCAGGAGCACGCCGTGACCGCCGCGGGACAAACACACAAGCTGCCAGAACCGTTCTTCGTGCTCGCGACGCAGAACCCGATCGAGCAGGAGGGCACGTATCCGCTGCCCGAAGCGCAGCTCGATCGGTTCATGATGCAGCTCACGGTCGGTTATCCGACCAAGGACGAAGAGGAGCGAATCGTCGCCGCCACGACGAGCGACATCGACGTCGACATCCGCCCCGTGCTCACGGCGCCCGAGATGCTGGAGCTGCAGCACCTCGTCAGGCGTTTGCCGGCGCCGCCGACGGTGGTGAGCTATGCAGTGCGTCTGGCTCGTTCGACGCGCCCGAACGCCGACGAAGCCACCTCGATGGTGAAGAAGTACGTAAGCTGGGGCGCCGGGCCACGCGCCTCGCAGTACCTCATACTCGGCGCAAAGGCGCGGGCGGCGATGGACGGCCGCGCCGTTCCCGATTTGGAGGATGTGAACGCCATGGCACTGCCGGTGCTCGGCCACCGTGTCGTCGTGAACTTCCAGGCGGAGGCGGAAGGCGTCACGCCGGAGAAGTTGATCAGCCTGCCGGCCCGCGCCTGAAGCGATTCGGACCAGCCAACCGCCAACGACGGCGATTGCCGCGCGGGCTCGGAGCACCACCAGCCCGACCGGGCAGGCTGCCTCTCGTTGGCCTGGTTGATTAGAACTTGCAAACTGCGTGAGAACTCTCGCAGGACGCAATTCGCGCAATTGGCGACAATCTCATGCAGGTTGCATTTGAACGGATGAACAGCGCTGGCGGCATCGGGTCCCATCTCTTTGTCTGCCAATCAAGTAGCGAAGTCGGTATCGCTGTTGCGTCAAGGGGGCTGAAAGGCCGGTACCATGGCCTGTGTCTCCTCCCTCTGTCACAGCGACAACCTCTTCAGGATTTGCTCATGTTGAAAGCTCTCATCGCCCCTCGGAAGGGCTTCACGCTCATCGAGCTGTTGATCGTCGTCGTCATCATCGGCATCCTGGCCGCGATCGCGATCCCGAAATTCGCCAACACGAAGAACAAGGCGTACGTGACGGCGATGAAGTCGGACCTCCGCAACCTCGTCACGGCCGAAGAGGCGTTCTTCTCCGACTCCACGTATTACACGTCAGCGACGAACCTCACCACGCGCAACACGTGGAAGAGCACCACGGGTGTCGGCATGCCGGCGGTCACCACCGGCGCGGGGTTCTGGAACGCGACGGTCACTCACAGCCAGCTCGCGGGCGCGACGTGTGGTATCGGTGTGAACACGACCAACCCGATCATCACGACGGCGGGCGATGGTGAGCCGAGCTGCTACGTGCCGTAATTCCTGAATCGAGAGGCTGGGATTCAGGGACGGGAACGCCCCGCTGAACGTCGGCGGGGCGGTTTTCGCGTCCGTGCGTATCGAGGCCTTCGAAAATCAGTCCCCCTCCCAACTCACTGAGTCACCGACGTGCACGACGCCTCCCGCCAGGACCTGGGCGAACGCGCCGCCGCGCCATGCCGGGCGCAGTGCCGCCTGCAAGCCGGAGTGTACCTCCTCCATGCGTTCGCACGGTGTCACCTCGCCGCCGATGAGCAAGCGTGCATCGCCCACGCGCAGCACGCGGTCGCGCGTGCTCATGAGTTGAATTCCGCTCACCAGGAGATTGGCTCGGCGCGCCGACGGATCGATTTCCGCGTCGAGCTCCCGCATGCAGTCGCGCCACGCCTCCTGCGAGATGATGGTGACCTGTCGTCGTCGGCTGCGGTCGACGCTCCCGGCGACACCCTGCCCTTGCACCAGGTCCGCGGCGGCGACGGGGTCCATCGGTCCGCGATGTGCCCGCTTGATCCAGATTGCCTCGAGCCGGCCATGTTCGGTATGGGGGTTTTCGGTCATCGCCCTCTCCATGCCTAACGATTCGGCGCGCGACTCGTCGCCCCGCGCGCGGCTTTGAACCGTCCAACCTAATGCCCCAGCCGCGGCGACGACATTTCCTGTCGCGTACGCTGTAGTTGATCGATCTCCCCCCCGATGCTCAGCAGGCGCGGGCGCGGCTGGCCTGCGTTCTGCCACTGTTCCCGAGGCGGTCTTCATCGTGAGCCGAGCATGAGTCCGTGATTCGAGAACAGTGAACGAGACGATCATGTCCAAGCGTAATCGTATTGGCACCGCGATGGCGATGCTCCTCGTCTGCGCGCCCGCCGCGGCGTTGGTCGCGCAGGACACCACTCTGGCCTTTGCCGACACTTCACCGCCGGCGGCGATGCCGACCACGTTGGTCCCGCTCCGTCCACAGTACGGCGCGGCGCAGAAAACCTTCTTCACGCACCATGACCTGATCGCGACGGGGGTGGCGGCGGCGGTCACCGGCGTGTTCATGGCATACGACGAGAAGATCGCCGACTGGTGGCAGTCGCCCCACGTCCAGGGCAGTGAGAGTCTGCACCACACCATCGACCAGATGACGCGTCTCAACGAGACGCCGCTGACTATCGCTGCGGTGTTGACGTATGGCATCGGCCGGCTGTCGCACTCCAAGACGACCGCGGACGTCGGCCTGCATTGGACGGAGGCCTTGATCTTCACGGACGTCATCTGCCAGGCGATTCGTGGTCCGCTCGGTCGCGCGCGACCCCGCGTCTCCCAGGAGGACCCGTTCAAGTTCGAGTTCGGCGCCGGGTTTACGAAGTTTGAAAATCGGGCCTTCCCGTCACTGCACGCGGCGGTCGGCTTTGCCACCGCGGCCGCGCTCGTCGGTGAGATTCGGGAGCGCAATCAGAGCGCATCGCGTTATGCGGCGCCGGTGCTGTACGCTCTCGCCATGGTGCCGGGCGTGACGCGCATGTACCTGAACCAGCATTGGGCCTCGGACGTCGTGTCCGGGGCGTTCATCGGCCAGCTCATCGGCTCGCGCGTCGTGCGGTACGCGCACACGCACAAGCCGACGAAGCTGGATCGCGCGCTGCTCGCGACGACGGTCGTTCCTGACGGCAACGGCGGAATGATGGTGATGGTCGACGTGCAATCGCTGCTGCGGAAGTGACTCAATCGGCGCGCATCGACTCCATTGGGTCGACGCGCGCCGCGCGCACCGCGGGGATCGCGCCGGCGAGGAGGCCCACCGCCGCGATGACCGCCGCGACGGCGGCGAAGGTGAGCGGGTCGAGCGCACCGACTCCATAAAGAACGCTGTCGAGCGCCCGCGTGAGCAGGGCCGCGGCCAGCAGGCCGGCGCCGATCCCGATCGCCAGAACGCGCGCCGCGCCGACGAGGATCATCGCGAGGATTGCGGCGCCACGCGCGCCTAACGCCATGCGGATCCCTATCTCGCGTGTGCGTTGCGAGACGCCATACGACATGACGCCATAGACGCCGGCCGCCGAAAGCAGGAGCGCGAGCGCGGCGAACGCGAGCAGCAAGACGAGGACGAGCCGCCGAGTCGTCAGCGACGCGCTGATGACGTCTTCCATTGTCGTCAGCTGGAACACCGGCCGCGGCGCGACGCCGCGCACGGCCTCGCGCATGCTGCGCGCGAGACTCTCGGGAAGTCCCCGCGCACGCACCACGAAAGTCATCTCCTGCGTGTTGTAGCGCGCCTGACTCACGGGTAAGTAGAACTCGGCACGCGGCTCCTGATCGAGGCCGATTTGGCGGACCGAGCGCACGACCCCGACGATGCGGCCGCCCTCGTCCTCACCGCTCGTGAGTCGCCTGCCTAACGGCGATGTGCCGGGGTAGTAGCGTCGCGCCAGCTCGTCGTTGATGACGACGACGTGCTCGCTGCCGCGCGTGTCGTGATCGTCGAACTCGCGTCCGGCGACGAGCGGGATGCGCATCGTCCGAAAGTAGTCGCTGCTCACGAGTCGGATCTCGGCGTCCGGCACCCGGGAGAGATCCTTCTCGAGGGGTTGATCGTCGATGCGGAAATAGCGATCGGTGTTGCCCCCCTGGATCGGGAGGACGCTCGTGAACGCGGCCGACTGCACGCCGGCAATGGCGCGCGCGCGCTCGAGCACGGGAGCGTAGAATCGGGTGAACCGCTCGCTGTCCGCGCCCTGCTGAACCGAAGGCGCGGCAACGTGGAAAGTGAGCAGGCGCTCGGGCGTGAAGCCCGGATCGGTGTCGAGCAGCGCGACGAAACTGCGAATTACCAGTGCGGCGGCGATGAGCAGCACGAGCGACAGGGCAACCTCGGTGACGATGAGGGCGTCCAGTGCGCGGCGCCGGCCAGCCCCGGCGCTCGCGCGCCCCGCGGCCTCGGTGAGATCCTCGCGCAAGTCGACCTGGCTGGCGCGAAGCGCCGGCACGATCCCGACGACGAGCCCTGTGGCCAGCGATACCGCGATCGTGAAGGCCAGGACGGTCCCATTGAGCCCGATCGGCGTCGCCGAGGGGAGAATGCTCGCCGCCATTCCCCGCAAGCCGGTCAGGGTGAGGCGCGCAATCACGATTCCCAGCGCGCCGCCGACGCCGGCGAGCACGGCACTCTCGGTGAGCAGCTGCCTAACGAGTCGAGCGCGCGCGGCTCCGAGTGCCGTGCGGATGGCGACCTCGCGGCGGCGTCCCGCCGCTCTCGTCAACAACAGATTCGCCACATTGGCGCAGACGATGAGGAGCACGACGCCGACGGCCCCAACCAGGACGAGGAGCGCCGGCCGCACCTTGCCGACCACCCAGCCAGCCAGCCCCATCACCTGGATGCCGCGCGTCCGCTGCGCGTCGGGGAATTCGAGAGCGAGCCGCCGCGCGACGACCGAGAGGTCAGCCATCGCGCGCGCCGAGTCCACGCCAGGCACCAGTCGGCCGACGACTGTCAGCGAGTGGTTCGCGCGATTCGTGACATCGCCGATGCTCCGCCAGTCGAACGGCACCCAGAAATCGTTATGCATCGGCGACACGGGAAAGTCGAAGCGGGCCGGCATGATGCCGACGACGGTGACCTTCACGTCCTGGAGCAGGATCGCCGAGCCGACGAGGTTGGGGTCGGATGCGAAGTGCCGTCGCCAGAGGCCTTCACTGATGACGACGACGGGCGCGGCTCCCGGCGGTTGATCGCTCTCGCGCAGCGTTCGGCCGGCGAGGGGCTGCGCCCCGAGGACGTCGAAGAGGTTCGTCGTTGCGCGGATACCGCGCAGCCGCTCGGGATCGGCGACATCCCCGAGGTCGCGGCTGATCGGCATGTACGCGGCCAGTCCGGAGAAGATTCGTGTTTGCTTACGCCACTCGAAGTAGTTCGCGGGCGCGACCGAGCCGGTGGCGCGCTTCCCTTCCGGTCGTACATAGGTCTCGTACGCCATGACGAGCCGCTGCGGATCGCGGAATGGCAGGGATTCGAGGAGCACGGCGCGCACGACCGAGAAGATCGCCGTGTTCGCGCCGATTCCGAGTGCGAGGCAGAGAATGGCGAGCGCCGACGTGAGACGCGCTTTCCAGAGGGAGCGCAGGGCGAAGCGAATGTCCTGGACGAGCGATTCCATGCGGCATGGGATGAGAACGCCGGTTGGACAGATCGATCGCGCGTCCGGGTTGAAACGAGGGACGAACCGATTCGCTATGGCTGGAGCCGCAGCTCGAGGGGGCGAACGATCTCACCCGGCGCGAGTGTCACCGTCGTCGTGACCATGAGCCTGTCGCGGGACGCTCGGACGAGAATCAACTTGCCGATAGGGACGCCGCAAAATCGAAAGTAGCCGTCGTCGCGACTCTCCATGGACGGATCGCCGCCGATCCACTCGAGTGAGACGCGGACCTTGGCAACCGGATCGTCCCCAAGCAGGACGTGCCCCGCGAGCACGCCGGTATCATGATCGAGCTCGTGAACCTTGCATGCCTCGGCGGCGGCGCTGCCGAGGTCCTTGAGCTTGACGACGCCCTCGGCCACCTCGCCGGCGCGCACGGTGACCGCTGCGCGATCGGCCCCCACGTCGAGGGCGTCGAGCAGCGGCGTGGACGCCTCGAAGAGGTAGGTCCCTGGCATGACTTGCTCGAAGCGCACGCGTCCCCTCATGTCGGCATTTCCGCCGTATGGCGAGCCGGCGAGGCGTATGATGGCGCCAGCGGCGGCCTGACCGGTGTCGCCCGCCGCGAGAGCGCGGACGCGTGCGCTGCCGGTGGGGCGTCGCCAGAGGATCGTCTCGTCCAGGTCGCCGCGCCTCACGGCGCGGACGTCTCCGCCGGCGACGCGAATGAAGTCGGTGCTGAGACGCCAGCGGCCGTGGCTCGAGATGACGGTGCGGGCGCCGAAGTCGGAGGGGTAGAGCCGCGTGACGCCGCTCCGCACCGGCGTCGGCATGCGGATGCTCCAACCGGGGAGGATCCAGGCGCCGGTCGTTAGGCGTGCGAAGTCGACGTGGCCGCCAATGAGCGTGTCGGCGGAGACGGGGAGATTCACGAATGTGAAACCCAGGCTTCGCAGCTCCTTGGACGCGGCGTCGAGCCAGAGCGTCCCGCGGATCTCGACGTGGCGCGGGCGCTCGGCGGGCTCGAAGTCGATGCCAACGAGCGTCGAATCGGGGGGTGTCGCCGTCGCGAGGTGGAAGCAGTGCTCCTCGGTGAAATACGGCGAGAGCAGAACGTCGAGGTCGGGCGCATAGAACGTCATTCCCGAGTCGTCCTGCGCCACATAGCCGTCATGGCGGAGCTGTTCCGCGGGAAGGCTCGTCCAGGGCGTGGCGCCGCGGGTCTCCGTCTCGCGGAGCGCGATGTCGCGGAGGGCGTGCTGCTTCACGTCGTAGACGCGGAGGTGCAGCAGCTTGGCGAAGCGGTAGTCGTGCCCCTCGAGCGTGATGGCGGCGGCCAGGATCGCGGTGCGGGCCTGGTCCCACAGGGCGAAGGTGAGGAGGCCAGCCTCGGTGGTGTCGGGATGGAGCCGGCAGTCATTCCGATCGCGCGTGGTGACCGCGGGCAGAATGACGGGGATATCGGCGAGCGCGACGTCGATCGTGGTGTCGCGCCGGAGATCGAAGCCGAGGCTTTCGGTCGGGCGAAAGCCGATGCGCATGACCTTGAGGTGGAAGCGGCCGGGCGCGCCGGCGCCGATAGAGAAGGTGCCGGAATCGGAGGTCAGCGCGCGGGCGAATGTCGTTAGGCTCGAGTCGACGAGGAGGACGACGGCGCCGCGGACGCGTCCCGCGCCGACGGCGGAGGAGACGGTGCCATGGATGACTTGCGCGCTCGCCGCGGAGGGGAGCGAGATCGCGCTCAGGATCGCGAGCGCGCGCGCAATGCGTCGCGTGCCAGCGCCCGGAGTGTGAGAGCGGGCGCCGTGACGCGACCCCGCGGACGGCCTAGCGACGCGCATAACGTTGGGCGTCCTTCGATGGTGGCCGACGATGAGATTGCACCGTACGGAGCGCGTTCGACAAGGGGAGGGAACGCCGATTCGTGGCGCGGGCGAATTGGTTGGCCGGTCGAGTTCGTTGAGGGCTTCTCACGAAGCCCAACGAGAGGATCCGCGTCTGGCGACGGTTCGGGATTGGCGTCATGATGTGTGACGTGGTTGTGACGCGACCGCGTCACCCTAACGCCAAACGAGCCTCGATCCGCGTGAAGACTCGCGTTACCGTCCGGACCCTGGGCACCGTGGCAATCGACATCGGTGGGCGCCAGATTGGCCCCTCGTCGGGTCGATTGTTTGCGTTGCTGCTGTATTTGACGTCGCGGCGAGGCCATGCGATCTCACGCCGGGTGGTGCAGGAGGTGTTGTTCCCCGAGTCGAGCGATGCGCAAGGCGCGCACAGCGTGAGGCAGTTGGTGTATCGCCTGCGGCAGATCGGAGCGCCGATCGAGGCAGACGCGGATCAGCTATCGGTGCCAGTGGACCAGGTGTCGGTGGACTGGTGGGACTTGCTCGCGAACGAGGCGCCGGAGAAGGCGGATCTCGAACGGCTGTGTCACGGAGTGTATCCGGGCTACGACCCAGACATATCCGAGGGCTACCGGGAATGGTTCGA